>CAZWJR010000117.1:0-8868 GCA_964634655.1 uncultured Isosphaeraceae bacterium
GAAACGAGCGGCGACCTCGGACCACTTGACGAGGTCCCACCATGCGGTGATGTAATCGGCGCGGCGGTTCTGGTATTTGAGGTAGTAGGCGTGTTCCCAGACATCGAGGCCGAGGAGGGGTTCGCAGGGTGAATCGACGAGGCCCTTCATGAGCGGGTTGTCCTGATTTGGGGTGGAAGTGATGACGAGTTTGCCCGAGGCCCCTCCGGTAGCACCGAGCCACGCCCAGCCGGAACCGAAGCGTTTGACGGCGGCGTCGGCGAATTGTTTTTTGAAATCATCGAGTGAGCCGAAGGACTTATTGATGGCATCGGCGAGCGGGCCGGATGGTTGGCCGCCGGAGCCGGGGGCGGTCATGCTGGTCCAGAACATGCTGTGGTTGAAGTGGCCACCGCCGTTGTTGCGGACGGCGGGGCGGATGCCGTGGGGTACTTTTTCGATGTTGCGACAGAGTTGATCGATGGGCATGTTTTCAAATTCGGAATGGCCCTTGAGCGCGTTGTTGAGGTTGGTGACGTACGCGCCGTGGTGCTTGCCGTGATGGATCTCCATGGTTTTGGAATCGATGACGGGTTCGAGGGCTTCGAGTTTGTAGGGAAGATCCGGGAGTGTGAAAGGCATGGGAATGGTCCTTTTGATTGGAGTTGAAGTATAACCTGACGATAGGTTCGGAATGGGAACCATGGAGAATGCTGGGGAAAATTTTGGATTTTGGATTTTGGATTGGAATGGGTGATAGAGGTGCAATGTATTGGGTTGTGGTAGGATTCTTTAGAGCGTACGTGGATGCTTCGTGCCTTGTCGAGGAAGATGGAGGTGAAGCTGTGCCAGAGCAAACCAAGCGAGTGATTGTTGAAGGGGTGAACTATGGGCAACTGTTTCAGTTTCCGCGGTTGTTGCGTGCGGCGACGGCGGCGCTGCAACCGGGGCGGCTGGTAATTGGGCTGCTGATGATCACAGCGCTGATTACGTTTGGGCAGGGGTGGGATCGTGTGGTCGGACCGGCGGTTTCGCCAAATGGACTTGCGGATGGGAAGTGGAATCCGGTGACGAACGGCGTGGCACATCAGAATGCATTGAAGAATGCGATGATGAGGTACACGAGCGGCGGGGGGGGTGCATCAACGGCGACGGGGGATTTGGAGACGGCGGCGGTGCTGCGCGCGATGGCCAGTGAGTATGAATCAAAGCGTGCTGGGCTTGAGGCGGTGCAGGCGCGTGATGATCTGGCGCGGGATTATGCGATGGCGTTTGAGGACATCATGAAGACGCGGCCGCACGGGGTGTTTGAGGCGTTGCGGGGCCATGTGGCGGGATCGATTACGAGGGTGGCGATGGGAGTGTTGGGTTTGAATGCGGGGATGGTGATTGATGAGTTTCGGCGGCTGTTCATCGATACGCCGCATTTGTTGTGGAAGGATTACAAGTGGTTCACGATATTGTTCGGGGTGTTTGCGATCATCGTGCTGGCGCTGGGCGGCGGGGCGATTTCGCGATTGCAGGCGACGCAGATGGCGAATCAGCAGCGACTGGGTGTGCGGGAATCGCTGGATTATTCGCTGCGGAGTTTTGGTGCGTTGGTCTCGGCGCAGGCTCTGCCTTTGGTGGTGCTGGGGTTGCTGTGCGGTGCGATTGTGTTGATGGGCGTGCTGATGGCGGCACCTGTGCTGGATGTGGTGGGTGGGTTGCTGTATGGATTTGCGCTGCTGCTGGGATTTTTGGTTGCGTTTCTTTTGATTGGGTATGTGGTGGGTCATCCGCTGCTGATCCCTGCGGTGGCGTGTGAGAATTGCAGCGGGGCGGATGCGATGCAGAGGGCGTATGCGTATGTGGTGACGCGGCCGCTGCATTTGCTGGGGTATTGGGCGGTGGCGTTGATTGGATTTGGGCTGGGATTTCTGCTGGTGAGCGTGGTTGCGGTGGTGATGTTGAAGGCGACGGCGAATTTGTACGGCACGCTTTCAAGCAATCCCGCGATGACTGTGGCGGGGAACTATGAGTTGTTCACTGTGGCGCGACAGGGGCATGAGCTGCCACTGGCGGAATGGAATCATCGCTGGGCGGCGGGGTTGATCGGTTTCTGGGAGACTGTGGTTTTGTGCCTGGTGGGTGCGTATGTGATTTCGTATCACTTCAGCGCCTCGACGATCATGTATTTGTTCATGCGCCGGGCTGCGGATGGGCAGGATGTGGAGGAAATCTGGCAGGGAGATGCAGCGGCGGGCGCGGTGACGCATGCGGTATCGAGTGATACGCCGATGACGGGGTGAGGTGGGAATTCACCACGGAGGCGCGGAGGGGATTTTGGGTGCGCGCGGACAGAAGCGTTTGGGAAATCAGTGCGACCCACCCACCCCGTAGCCCCCTCCCTCAAGGAAGGGGGGAACATGGGATACACCTCGCCGAATTTCTGAACTGCTATTCGCCGGACTATTCTTCTTTGATTTGGAAGATGGATTGCGTGCGGAGGACGAGGCTGCAATCGCTGCGGCAGTGGTAGGCCTGGGCGTGCACCTGATCGGCGAAGCGCTGGAGGTCTATGAGGGAGAGGTTGTGGCGGCCGAGTTCATCGTTCCACATGACCATGAGGCCTTCGCTCATACGGCCATGCTCCACGAGTTCGTTGTAGGTACTGATGTAGAGGTGGTCGGAGAGGGTTTCGGTCTGGATGGAGGTCATGTAGGTGATGTGATCGCCGACTTCTTCATCGTGGTCTTTTTCGCCTGCACAGGGGAGGATGGTGATGAGGCCGCGATCCGGGAGGCGTTCGGTCTGATCGGTGACGATCTCGGTGATGCAGACGCTGTCGAACTCAAAGCGGAAGACGTGGCCACCGCGGAAGATCCAGGATTCAAACTCAAAATCGCCATGCTGAATGCAGCGACGGCCGGAAATGGAGAAGAAATCCGGGTGGACGGCCCCGCGGAGCAGGTGCATGTTGTAGGCTTGAAGACTCGTCGTTTTTGAAGCAAAACTCATAGCACATTCCTCATGAATTCGGGAAACGAGTCCTTCCCGCCCTCCGGGAGGAAGTCGCATTGTGGCGACTGCACATGCAAAGGCAACACAAATTTTGCAAAATCCCGTGAATTTCCAGACCGGTAGTGTACGCAGGGTGGGGCCTGCGGTTCTCGCTGGAGGAAAAAATTTCTCGTAAGTGCTTGCAAACAAGCGAGTTACGGCGGGTTGGAGGATGCGACCACACGGTTTTGATGTGAGATTTGTTATCGGGCGGCCCTACCGATTTTGGAATTTTGTTTGGGGCAGTCGACAGGTAATCCACAGGGTCGAATGGTTTGATGCAGTCCGTACACTGCGTGCGGAGGTTTGTGAAATGACGCAATCACCCGGTCTGGCAGCGCTGGCGAGACAGAGTCTTTTGACGGATCAAATGCTGGGCGTTGATTTTGTGCCGGTGCGGGCCGGGCGGGGTGGAGTGGCTGCGATGGAGGCGATTGCGGCGGTGGATGCTGTTGTTGAGAGTGATAGGGAGCGTGCTGTTGAGCCCGTTGTTGAAACGGTGGCTGTCAGGCCAGTTGCCAGGATGAACGCCGGTGGAAATGCGGAGGCGTTGCAAGCACTTCGCGGGCGACATGATGCGGAGTGCCCGCACTGCACGGTGGTTACCACGCACACGCAGACGGTGTTTGGGGAGGGCGATCCGAATGCGACGTTGATGTTTGTGGGTGAGGCACAGGGTGTGGAGGAGGATCGCACGGGGCGGCCGTGTGGGGGTCGGGCGGGGAAGATACTGGATGAGATCATCAAGGCGATGGGGTTTGAGCGGGGGCAGGTTTACATTGCGAATATTTTGAAGAGCCGCCCGCCGGAGAATCGCACGCCGCTGCCGAACGAGGTTGATCTGTGTGCGCCGTTTCTGGCGGAGCAGATTCGGATTATTCGGCCACGGGTGATTGTGGCGCTGGGCGGGCCATCGGCGAAGTGGCTGCTGAAGACGGAGGTTGGGATTACGAAACTGCGGGGAATCTGGGGGATTTATGAAGATGGCGGGATGCAGGTGGATGTGATGCCGACGTTTCACCCGGCGTATCTGCTGCGAAACTACACCACGGACACACGGCAGAAGGTGTGGTCTGACATGAAGGAAGCGGCGTTGCGGGCGAAGGGTGGCGGTTGAGGGGTGGTTTTTACGGATTTGTGTGAGGCGGGAGAGGGTTGGGGGTTTTGTTCACTGGGTTCCCGCCTGCGCGGGAAGGACGTTGGGGGGCAAAATGTTTTGAGGGGATTGGAACCGCCGGAAAATGTGTGCGGATAAATGTGTGACGACCCGCAAGGGTTGCGTATCAATTTGCCCCTCCATTTGCCCCCCCCACAAGGAGCCCGTTTGCTGGAAACAGCGACGGGCTCTTTTCTTTGGCTGTCGGCTGTCGGCTATTGGCTATCGGTTGTCGGGGATTGCGCATCGCTTGTTCTGCTGCGCACGATGAGTGTTACGGGGCCGTCGTTGATTAGTTCCACCTGCATCATTGCGCCGAAGATGCCTTTTTTTACGGGCACGTTGTGCTGGGTGGTGAGGAAGGTGCAGACTTTTTCGTAGAGTAATTCGCCGATCTGGGGCGGGGCGGCATTGATGAAACTGGGGCGGTTGCCTTTGGAGCAATCGGCGGCGAGGGTGAACTGGCTAACGACGAGGGCTTCGCCGTTGATGTCCTGTACGGAGCGGTTCATCTTGTCTTGTTCATCGCGGAAGATTCGCAGGTGGGCAAGTTTGGCGGCTATCCATGTTGCGGTGTCTTCGGTGTCGCCGATTTCCGCGCAGAGGAGGATGCAGAGGCCTGGGCCGATCTGGGCGTGATGGGGCGGTTGCTCCACGGTGACGGAGGCGCGGGAGACACGTTGAACGACGGCGATCATGATCCCTTACAGCAATGCCATTGCAGCACTGCTGACCATGACCATGCCGTTTTCGTCGTAGGCCTGGCGGTAGTCGATGAGTTCAACGGTCTGCGGCTGTGTGAGTTCGAGGATGGCGGCCATGTTGCCGATGCTGCACCAGCGTGTGGGGTTCTTGTTCCACTTCATGGCGGCGAGGAAGTCAGCGGAATCGCCTTCGAGGAACTTCGCCATCATTTCGCGGTCGTGGCGTTCGACATCGAAGCGGCGTTGTTCATCGACGGGGCGCGGCTCGCCGAACTGTGGGCCGACGTGGCTTAGATCGCTGGAGGCGATGAAGAGGGTGCTGCCGCCGACATCGGTGAGGGTGTCCTTGAGTGCGGAGACGAAGTGTTCTGTTGTGGTGCGCTGACCATCATCGCTGATCATCGGTGTGAGTGGATCGGGGACGAGGGCGGCGACGATTGGCACATCGCCGAAGCAGTATTGCACCCAGGGGATGTGGAGTTGGATGGAGTGTTCGGGCAGGTGATCGAGTTGATCGACGATGATTGGCCGACCGAGGGATTTGACCATTGAACTGATGACGGCGGTATCTGCGGAGCAGCGACCCATGGGTGATTCAAAGCCGTACTCTGTGAGGACGACGCCATCGCCAACGCCGAAGTGATTGGTGCCGAGGATGACGACGCGATCTGGTTTTGGTGCGGAGCGCAGGCCGTAGTAAGCGGCGGCGTAATTTGGCCAGCCGCGATCGTAATCAAGGTGCGGTGCGACGATGCCAAGGAGCGGGCCTTCGATTTCGGGGTCTTCGGTTTGATCGAAGTAGGATTCAATTTTGGCGCGGCAGGCGGCATCATCGGCGCCGAGTGTGAGCATGGCGTTGGCGGGGAACACGCCGCGGGCTTTGAGTTTTTCCTGTGCCTGTGATTCGAGATTTTCAAAGGTTGGTCCCCAAAGGAGGCCGAGGCCATCGAGACCCTTGGCGAGTTCGATGAATTGTTTGACATCGCCACCGGCGAGTGTTGCGATTTGATCGATGGGGCGATCGCCACGGAAGAGTTGGACGATTTGAAGGACCTGTGCCGGGACGACCATGGTTTGCTGGGAGAGCATGGAGGGATCGCGGAGTGCGATGAGTTGCTGGCCATCCTTGTTGACGGGGATGGGCTGCAGCGGGCGGACGTGAGGGCGGCGGATGTGTTCTGGGAGGGAATCGATGGTCATGAAGGTCTCTGGTTGGCGTATCGCGTCGCGGCGATGGGACTCGATGGGGCGTTGGAACGAAGAGGAAGCATACGCGATCAGATGAGGGGAATCGGAAGAATCTTGGTGGGGCATTTGCGGGAGGCCGCACATCGGTTGGGCGAAAACGATGTGAGGGAATGTTTGGGTGATGTTTGGAGGTAAAACGGTCAAAAACCGGCCGGTTGGGGGTGGATGGACGAAATTGCGGCAATAGGGAAATGGGTGATTCGTTTAGATTTGGTCCGAAAGGATGTCTTGTCGTCGATTTGAAGCCCCGAAATGCCGATTTTCATCAAGCCGAAGGCCTGCAACGCCGCGAGTCCGTGAATGTCATGGAGCCGGTGTTGGGGCAGTTCTCGTTTGAACCTCACAGTTGATTTAGGTGGAGATGTCATGAAACACGCTGCCGTTATCGTTCCCGTTTCCGTTTGTGTAGTCTCCGCCATGTTGGCGCTGGGGTGCGACCGAGGTGAGGCGCAAGCCAATCCTTCGTTGCAGCAGGCTCCGGCGGCGCCTGCGAAGCCAGCACCGGCACCACCCAAGGTAACGCCACCAGCCAAGCCTGAACCGGCGAAGCCAGCGGCCGGGCCAGCGGCGCCCGCAGCACCGGCAGCGCCTGTGGCACCACCGGCGAAGCCTGAACCAGTCAAGCCAGCGCCAACGACGCCACCGGCGGCGGAGGTTCTGACGCACGAAGTTCCCGTCAACAAGGCGGCAGCGCCGAATCAGGTGCCGCAGTCCACGGTGCAGATTGTGAAAGCGGAACCGGCGGAGATTGACCTGGGGGACATCCCAACGAACGACACAAAGAGCGGCAAGGTGCGTCTGATCAACACCGGCGATGCGCCGATGACGGTTGTGAGCGCCCGGCCTTCGTGCGGCTGCACGGCGATGAAGTTCACGCCGAACACGATCATTCCCGCCAAGGAAGCGATTGAAGTTGAATTGCAGATGAACGGCGGCCCGAAGGAAGGACCCGTGCATGGCAAGACGGTGACGTTTATTGTTGAGGGTCAGCCGGAAGTGATCGTGCCGATCAAAGGACAGGCAGTGAGTTTTGTGAAGACGACGCCGGCGGCGCTGGATCCGGCGACGATGCCTGATGGCAAAGTGACACTGAAATCAGTTGACGGCAATCCGTTCAAGATCATGAGCGTGCAGCCGCAGGTTGCGGAGTTTGATGCGGATTCCAAGCCGGAGCACGAGATCAAGGTTTCGTGGGAGAAATACCGTGAAATCGGGATCAACCGGCAGATGATCGTGTACCTGGATCACCCGAAGTGCCAGTCGCTGTTTGTTCAGGTGAACTTCACGCCGGAGGAATTGCAGACGGCCAATGCGAAGATGCAGGCGGACGCGGTGAGCAAGAACAGGGTTGACAAGGGGCCGGGTCTGCAGCAGCCGATTGTGCCGACGCCGCAAATGGATCCGGATACGGAATTGGCCACCATGATTCATGAAGGCCGCAACTCTGAAGTGCTGGCAAAGTTGCAGACGGGATTGAGCGTTGATTACCGCGATGCGAACGGCACGACGCTGTTGGGCATTGCTGCTCGCGAAGGCAACGCGGATCTACTGAAGGCTCTGCTGGCGATGAAGAAGATTGACATCAACGGCACGGACAACAATGGCCGCACGCCACTGATGTACGCGGCTGGTTCCAAGAATGTAGAGACGGTCCGAGTCCTTCTGGATCAGGGCGCGAATCCCACGACGCGCGACACGCTGGGTGCGACGGCGCTGTGGTGGGCGGCGATGCGCGGCGACGGCGCGGCCGTAACGGAACTGGTTGATGCGGGCGCGGATGTTGAGATTGTGGGCACGGTGACGGGCTGGACGCCGCTGATGGTCGCGGCGGGCTTTGGCGATCCGAATTCAATCGAACCGCTGCTGAAGGCTCACGCGAACATTGAGGCGTTGGATATGCTGGAAGGCGCGACGCCGCTGATTCATGCGGCTCGCACTGGCCGTATTGAGGCGATCAAGGCGCTGATCAAGCACGGCGCGAAGTTGGAAAACGCAGACCGCAACGGGAACACGCCGTTCCTTGCGTGTGCGGCGTATTCCGGCGGCGAGGCCGACAAGTTGAAGGTTCTGATTGATGCCGGCGCGAACATTCGTGCGAAGGACAATCGCGGATTCAACGCGTTGGTGCTGGCCCGCAAGCGCACGGACATTCGTGCGGCGGAAGTGATCAAGATGCTGGAGCCGATGCTGGGTTCTGAAACGCCCGCGGAAGGTGCGGCGGCCTCACCAGCCAGTGCGGAGGCAGGCACTCCGAAGGCGTCGGGACAACCCGGTCATGAAGGCCATAATCACGATTAAGCCAGCCGGTTGATTTCGTACTTCAATTCATTCCCACAACGTAGCGCACTCGATTGACCCGACGGTTGATTGAGTGCGTTTTCTTTTGACGAAACCTGGTGGCGGCGGTCGGGTATGATCGGGCTTCACGAGGACCCCAAATCAAAGGGAGACCGCATGCCTGCCACCGCCACGAGCAAACGCGTCAAATCAGCCAAGTCACGATCGAAGACCAACGGGAAGCGAGATTCGAGACGCTTCAGCGGGCCGTATGAGGAACTGCTGACGCTGGTGAAGGAAGCAAACGTGCTGGGGAGCACGGGTTCGATTTTGAGTTGGGATCAGGAGACGATGATGCCGCCGAGGGGCGTGGAGCATCGGAGCCGGCAACTGGCGCAGATTGCAAAATTGAGCCATGAGATGGGCACATCGGCGCGCATTGGCGAGTTGCTGGAGGCGTGT
>CAZWJR010000118.1:0-8860 GCA_964634655.1 uncultured Isosphaeraceae bacterium
TCGATCCAGTCGATCAATCACCCGCTGCACCACCTCCGCCTCTTTCGCCTCAAGCAATCGATTCTCATTCGCCGCATTGACCTGGTATCCCAATCGGTTCACAGCGTTGAATTCAACCCAATCATCCCGCCAGCCATTTGCCTGCAGCGTGGACCCAATGTGATTGTCAATATCAAACCCGTAGCGATTTCCCGCATCGCACTCATGCAGGGCGGCAAGTTCCTCTCCGAATCTTTGCGATGTCTCCGTCGTGGCCTCTCCCTTCGCAGCCGGAATCGCAGACATCAACAACACCGCCCTGCCTGCATGTTTCGTAACAACCAGCGGTGTCGGCACAAGCACCGTGCCTGTCGCGGCCAACGCTCGCAAGCCATGCATCTCTTCATCAAACCACTTTGCCACGCTGTCACGATTGACCTTGGCGATCACACGCCGTCCATCATCCAGCGTCACTTCCAAAACATGATGAATGCATCCGCCGGTCAAATCGCGAGTCCGCACCACTTCCCCGCTCATCCCGGCGTCGGCAATCGCCTGCAAAATTGCGGCGTCGGTGTTCATGCCGAGGACCGTTTCAGCAAATCATCCAACAGCGCCTCGCATGCGGAATCCACCAATTGAAACACCGTTTCAAAACCATCAGTCCCGCCGTAATAAGGGTCAGGAACCTCACGGCATTTGGCATGTGGATCGCACTCCAACAGCAGCCGCGCCTTCCCCGTCGGCACTCCCATCTCCACCAAATGATCCAAATTCTCCTGATCCATACAAAGAAGCAAATCAAACCTGGAAAAATCCGCTTTCGTGATTTGCCTGGCCAATCCCGTCATTTCAACGCCATGCGAAGCCGCCGTCCGCCGGGCCCGAATATCCGGCGATTCCCCCGCGTGCCAGCCACCCGTGCCCGCGGAATCAATCACAAACAGTTTCTCCAGCCCACGCTGATTCACCTTGTGACGAAACACATTCTCCGCAATCGGGCTGCGGCAGATATTGCCCATGCACACAAAACATATCTTGTGTTGGACCGTTCCGCTCATTTCATTTCTCTCAGCAACGATTGCAGCAACTCCTGCTCCGCCATCCGGGGCGCGCGCTTCACTATCTCAATTGCTGCCTTGTTTGAAGGATGCGATCGCTGGTGTGGAGGCCGCTGATACCTTTTCCTCCCGCGTCGAATAATCGGTCGTTGCTGCATCGGATCCCGGTGCCTCCGTAACCGCCTGCCTTTGTTTGCGACGCGCTGCCTTCACCGCCACCGCGCCGACAATCCCAAATATCACCAGCGCGATCGCATAAATCGCTCTTACCCGCAGATGCGTCAGAATGACCAACGCCGCCAGCGTCACGCCCAGCAGACCAAACACGAAACTCAATCCGTACATGGCCACGACCGCCCGACGCACCCCACCTAACGCCCGTTTCAACTGATGATGAAGATGCTGATCGTCCGCAGAGGACATCGGCGTCCCCGCCAGTTTTCTGCGAATGATTGCCAGCGTCGTATCAATGATCGGCACCGCAAAAATAATCAGTCCCGCAAACACCAGGTGCGTCTCACCATTCTCACCCAGCATCAGGATGATCACCACGCACATGTACCCCAGCAGCAAACTCCCACAATCGCCCAGAAAAATCGACGCCGGCTTGAAATTGTGCGGCAAGAACCCCAGCACCGCTCCCAGTAACGCCAGACAAAGCACAATCCTCGCTCCCGCCAGTACACCAGTTTCCGATGAAAGCGTGCTTGATGCTGCATCCGGAATCATCAACAAACTCACGATCAGCAGCCCCACGGCAACAATGCCGGTCACACCAGAAAGCAGGCCGTCCAGACCGTCAATAAGATTCGCCGCGTTACACCCGCCCAGCACAAACAACGCAATGATTGCCGTCCCCGTCCAATACACCGCATCAATCGTCACATCGCCAAACGGCGTGGGCAGGCTGAACGCCAAGTTATCGCCAAACAGCGGCACCATCACGCCCTTGGCAACATTCACTCCAACATTTTCGATCGCAAGCGCTGCCGCAGCGACCAACTGACCGGCAATCTTCAGTCGAGGATCCCAGCCCCACACATCATCCGCCAATCCCGTAAACGCAATCGCCACAATCCCCACCACAACCGCAAGCGGAACAGGAGCAAAACTTGCCGGAATGCCGCTGGTGAAAACATAACTGATCGCAATCGCTGCCATCAATCCCGCAAGCACCGCCAAACCGCCAAGGTATGCCACCGGATGGGCGTGAGCTTTGCGCTTGGAATCCGGTCGATCCACAATCCCAAACATCTCCGCCACTTTCGCGACAAACGGCGTGATCAACAGCGTCACCAGAAACGCCCCGATAAACACCGGTGCGTATTCATTCAGCAGATTCACCGGAGCCACAATTGGGCCAAGTTCCTTCACGGCCTCTGCACTCGCTGCGTCAGTTTGAGCCAGCATCAACAGGTTCATCGGCCGGCCTCCAGTGCCTGGACCGGACTTGGCGATGCATCACGACGATACTCCGCTGCCAAATCTCGAATGGTCTGCTCCAGCGAGATGCTCGGATTGAACCCCACCGAATTGCGTAGCCGGGTTAGATCCGGCCGCCTTTCCCGCAAATCATCAAAGCCGGCCCCGAACGCTTCCTCATACGGCAACTTCTCGATCGCAGACGTACTGCCAACGGTTCGGCACACCAATTCCGCCAGCGCGCGAATCTGAATTGACACATCGCTGCCCAAATTGAAAACACGACCAAAGCAAGCAGATGTGCCAAGCATCACGGGCAAGATCTTCACCACATCGCGCACATCGCAGAAACACCGGGACTGCGCACCATCGCCATGCACTTGCAGCGGCTCGCCATTCATCGCCGCCTTCACAAATCGCGGCAGCACCATGCCGTACTCTCCAACCTGCCGCGGGCCAACCGTGTTGAAGAACCTCGCCACCACAACCGGCAGATCAGATTCCCGATGATGCGCTAGCGCCAGGTACTCATCAATCGCCTTGGAGCAGGCATAAGACCAGCGGCTGTAGATCGTCGGTCCGTACACAACATCATCATCTTCAGCGAAAGGCGACCTGGAGCCTTTGCCATACACCTCTGAACTTGAAGCCAGCAGCAATGGTGTCCCAGACTTGGCGGCATATCGAAGAAGCGCTGATGTCTCCAGCACATTCGTTTCAATCGTACTGATTGGCTGCTCGATGACCAGCCGCACACCAACGGCGGCGGCAAGGTGATAAATCTCTGTAAACTGCCCCGGTTTGAATTCGGCAATTGCCGGCGACACATCGCTTTCAACAAATGTGAATCGCGCCGGATCAACTCCCTCCAGATTGCTGCGGCGACCCGTGGAGAGATTGTCCACAATCACGACATGATCGCCGCGCTCGACCAGCCGCTCCACAAGGTGCGAGCCGATGAAACCGGCTCCACCCGTGACAAGAACTCTTCGTTGGGCGGTGGAGTTTTTCAAGGCAATCCTACGCAAAACAATCAGCCCCCGGCCTTGCGGCCGGGGGCTTGATGCTTCATTCAAGTGCTCGCAGTGTACTCCGCCATCGTGGCGTAGTTCTTCTTCATGTATCCGCCCGCAACTCCGCGCGGCCGGTTCAAAATTACGCCAAGCAACTCGCAACGAGAATCGCTCAAACGATTGATCATGCGATTGACCAGCCCACGGTGCTCCTGGTGCGCTCGCACCACAATCACCGCTGCATCGACCTTGTTCGCAAGGATCATCGCATCGCCCGACACAACCGCAGGCGGCGTATCAAAAATCACCAAGTCATACTTGCCGCGCAATTCCGCCAACATGCTGTCCAACGCGCTCGTATTGAGCCGGTCGGAAATGCGATTGGCGGGCGTTCCCGCCGGAATTACGCCAATGCCATCCGCATCGACAATAACCTGACCCAGCGTGGCTGCGCCACACAGAATGTCCGCCAATCCCAACCGGTCTCCTTCCACACCCATCGCCTGGGCAAGGCGCGGTCGGCGGAAATTCGCATCCACAACCAATGCTCGCTTGCCCGCAGCCGCGGCCGTGGCAGCCATGTTTGTTGCAACCGTTGTCGTGCCGGAACTCGGCAGCCCGCCGACCAGCAAAAGCGTCTGGTGCGCGTTTCGATCGAGGATCGGCGCCAGCGAAGAGGCAATCTGGCGATAGGATTCCGCCAGCACACTCATCGGGTGCTTGCGAACCACCAGTTCCGCTTCCGGGGTCTTCGATGGATCATCGATCAGATCGGGAACGCTGCCAAGCACATTGGCGCCAGGCAGAACCGCCAGATCACTTGGACTCTTCACACGCTGATCGAGCAACTCACGAAGAAACACGATACCGATGGTTATTCCCAACACCACCAGAACGCCAAGCGGAATGATGATCTCCGGTTTCGGAAACGAAAGTTCACGCGGCGTCAATGCCTGCTGCGCCATGCGCACTCGCGATGCGTCCTTTCGCAGTCGCATCAATTCCACTTCGTTGATCAATTCCATGTCGGCCTGCCGCTTGGCCTCCAACTGCTGCCGCCGGGCCACCATCGCTACGTAACTTGATTGTTCCGCCGCCAGATCGCGAAGCATCACGTGCAGTTTTTCCAGATCAACCTCCAACTTTGAGAGCGTGCTGCTGTATCGCTCCACATCGTTGCTGTATTGCTTGAATTTGGCTTCAAGGTTCCTGCGGATGATCTCTTTCACCTTCGAATCACGCTGCGCCTCATACGCTCGCAATCGATCCTGCGCACGGGCCACCACGGGTGATTCCGGTTCATGCGTCGTCAGGAGGTTGCGAACCTCACCGGCTTGAAATTGAATGCTCTGGATCAAATCCATAACCGAAGGATCATGCTCCGCCTCGTACCGATCCATCGAAGTCGGCTCGAGCGTACCTCGAAGTTGATCGTTCACCAGCGAAAGACTTGACTGCGAAACGCTCAAGGCCGATGACACTTCCGCCAATTGCTTTGTTATTTCCTGCGCCCGATAGGCCTGCGCGGTGCGATACACCGATTCAAGGTCGGTCATGTTCGCCGCCTTGATCATGGTCTTCATCTGCTGCGTCAGATCCTGCAACTCACGCTCCGTGGTCGTCGCTTGATTCTTGAACAACGCAAGGTTCTCATCGTACACCTGACGGTCACGGGCCTTGCGCGTCGCTGTGTAAGCGTTGGCGACCGCGTTGAGCACAATCGGCACATCTTCCTTCGCGTGGGCCAGCCACGAAAGACTGAACAGGTTGCTGCCGCGAACCGCACCAGCGCCGATCTCCTTCTTCAATTGATCCACCGCGTCAAGATTATCAAACGTCAGACGACCATCCGTGCTCGTCTTCATGAACCATTGCGCCCACTGCGTCTTCTGCACATCCTGATCCTTCATCGCCGCATCCAGATTCTCGCGGCTCGTCAACATGTATGTTTCCGTTTGCGCAATTCGATAGACCATGTCGTCGTTGGTCCATTCAACAATGCCGACTTGTCCCGCCGTCTGCAATCCCGGCTGCACTTCAAACAACACTTGGCCGCTGTACAGAGGATAGAACTGATAGAAGGCGAAATACGCCGCCACTCCTAGAACTCCGCCAAAGACAACGGACAGAATGATGGCAAGCATGTGACGGCGCAACACTCGAATCGGATCGATGCTGGCCGCCATGGCCGCTGGCTTCAGACTGCGACCGGAGCCGGATCCGCTGCGAGTTGGAATAGGACGGGATGGGGTGGCAATGCTCATGGTGTATTCTGCCTTGCTTTTCGATCGATCAACGAACCAGTACCTGCATTTTCAACAATCGCACACGCTTCAATGTTCACGAACCGGATCGCTTCCTGCGAATCTCATCCGCAAACGCCGCCAACTTCTTCTTGTTCTCCGGATCGGGATTCTGGCGCATGCCTTCATCGACGTATTGCTGGGCCCCAATGAGGTCGTCTGACTTCAACATCACCTCAATCAGGTGAATGCATGCAATCACCGACCGGCCGTACTTGTAACTGTCCAGCAACGTCTGCTTGGCCTTTGGCAAGTCCCCGGCCAGGTAATACACCCATCCGGCAGTATCAAGCACAGATCCATTGGTCGGCGCCAACACCAGAATCTGGTCAACATAAGGCAGCGCCGATTTGGCATCCTTCAACTCATCCGCCAGCAGGTACGCCAGATTGTTCAGCGCCTCAAGATTTTCTGGTTCCAATTGAACGATGGTCTTGTAGACATCGGCTGATTCCGCCAGTCGGCCCGTCGTGAACAAATAGGCAGCCAATTCTGTCTGCAGAGTAACGAGTAACTTCTTGTTGTCGGCAGGGCACTGCGCAATCGCTTGACGCTGCACTTCGATTGTTCGAGTTTGCTTTGGATCGCCGGCACCCGTCCAAACCCTGGCCAAGCCACGCCGATCCATTGCGTCCATCGACTGCCCGCAGATCTCCAGGACCAGTTGCTCCGCCGCAGATGCGTCAACCTGTCCTGGAATATCCGGCGACGCGTGCATGAACGAAATTGCCTGGAACCATTGCAGAATGTCCCCCGGCGCCATCTTGCCGTCCTTGATCATTGCCTTTCGATCTGCATACGCCTGCCGAATCTGCTCGACGGCCTCCGGATTCCGTTTGGCGCAGTACAACGCCTTGGCATACGCCTCACGCAGGACAGGCATCGCCTTCATGTCCTCTTCATGATTCGCCAATCGGCTTACCAGCCCCTTGCAATCCGGTTCCTTGAGAGCCAGCGTCGCGTCGGCAATCTTCATCAGGCCGACCGGTGTTGGCGCCAACTCATACGCCTTGTTGTAGGAAGCCAGCGCCGATGGCGCGTCAAATCGCGCCGCCTTGTACATGTCACCCTGAACGTCGTGCCACATCGCAAGCGTCGGATTGCGCTTGATCGCCTCGGCAACCACCGCGAATGCCGCGTCAACCTGATTCGTTTCAAGGTACATTTGAGCCAGGTCCGCGCGGGCGCGAACATGGTCAATATTCTTTTCCAAGTAACGCCGCAATTCACCGATCGCCGCATTCTTGTCGCCCTTCTCCTTGAAAATGGCGATTCGAAGCGTGCTGATTTCTGGCTGATCCGCCCGCAGTTTCTCGGCATCATCCAGCGCGTGAAGGGCATCTTCCAACACTGTAGCCCGATTCGTTCGCCGATACTCCAATATCAAGAATCGCGCCAGCACCATTCGCGGCGTCGGATTTGATGGGTCCTTCGCCTGCGCTCGATTGAGAATATCTCGCAATTCGGCAAATTTTCGCTCCGCACCTGCATTGTCGCCCTTCGCCGCCAATTCCTCACCACGACCTTCCACGATGTTGGCAAGCAACAGCAGTGAAATCAAATCCTCTCCATTGGTGCGTGTAAGATCCTGCAACTGCTTCTCTGCTTCGTCATACTTCTTCAATTTCAGTGAGCACTCGATGATCTGCTGCCGTACGTTTGGCTCGTCATTGACTTCCAGAACGCGGCCAAGGTGCACCAACGCTTTCTCGGACGATCCTAATTTCATGTGCAATTCAGCCAATTGTTGATCCGCCGTCCGATCCGTCGCAGTTTGTTTGGCGACCGCTTTTTCAAACGTCTTGATCGCCGATTGGAAATTATTGCACCATGCCTGGAATCGACCCAATTCCACCAGCGTTTCCGTCGTCACGCTTTCGCCCTTGTTGGCGATAAACTCCTGCAACAGCGCCTCACCCCCGGCCACATCACCTCGCTCACGAAGCAACGACGCACGCAACGTCACGTACTCCACTGAATCGCCCATGTTTTTCGCCAAACCGGCCACGATCGCATCCGCCTGTTTGTACCAGTCGGCCCTTGTTTGCTTGACGATGCCTTCCCTTTCCTCCGCCGTCATGCGCGCCCAACGCTGATCGACGTAGATTGGATTCCCTGCCGAATCCACAATCGTGTCTGCCACCGGTTGCGAGGTGCATAGCAACCGTGCCAATTCCGACGCATTGGCAAGATCGGATGGCTCTTCCCGATACACTTTGCGACGCGTGTTCAGCGCCAACACCTTGTCCCCGACGTTGGTCTCTGTCTGAAGCCAGAGATTCCGTAACGGCACATCTTTCGGTGCCAATTCGTGAGCCCCTCGCAGAATGGTAAGGGCACGCACCTGCTCGCCTCGCCGAATCAACAGCCCAAGATAAGGACGCACGCTGTCCAGATCCGCCGGGTTGCACTTGTAAGATTGTTCATACGCACGCTCTGCATTGGTGAAGTTTCCCATCGCCTGGTAGGCAATAGCCAGTGCCCTCCACGCGGGTGCAGAGAAACTCAACTTGTCCACCGTCGCTTCCAGGGAACGCGATGCTTCCTGAAACATCGCTCTGGCTTCCTGCGGCTTGCCACTCGTCGCAAGATCAGACGCCCGCATCAATTCAGAGCGACCCTTGAAGAACATGCCGCCAGCCTGGTCGGCATCCAACGATTTGGCCTTGGCAACCAATTCATCAATCCTCGCCCAATTTTTCTCCTGCAGCGCGAAATCAAATGAATGCTGTATCACACGAGGATGATCTGGCGCCAATTGCTCTGCTTTGGTCAGCCACGTCTTTGACTCTTTTCGTGCCCGCTCAATATTCGTTTTCGCTTTCGCCACTCCTTCGCTGTCCTTGTTCTTCTCCAGGCGAACCACTTGATTCTCCTGCCCGGAGACATAACTCCGCAGGTTGTCCAGCATCGAAATCGCTCGCTCCTGCTCGTCCAGGATCGCCACCATGTGGTATTCACGCATGGAGTCAATCGCGTCGTCGTACTTCAACAACGCCTGCATCCGCTTCAGGACTTCATCCTGCGGAGCCACCGTGATGGCTCGAGCCGTCGGGAACGCCGGCATAGGGGAACTCAGCGG
>CAZWJR010000119.1:0-8838 GCA_964634655.1 uncultured Isosphaeraceae bacterium
GTGAGGCTATTGTTATTCCCGCGATCTGCGATCATCCGCATGAACAGGTCGATTACGAAGGCGAGTTGGCGGTGATTGTTGGCAAGGATGCGCGGGATGTGCCGATTGAGAGAGCGTTTGACTTTGTGAGCGGCTATGCGGTTGCCAATGATGTGAGTGCGCGGTGGTGGCAGAAATCGGGCTCTGGCGGGCAATTCGTGCGGGGCAAGAGTTTCGATACGTTCTGTCCCATGAGCAAACCTGTTGCGGCGAGGACGGTGGCGAATCCGCAATCGCTGCGAATCGTGACCAAGTTGAATGGCGAGGTCATGCAGGATTCCAACACTTCGCTGATGATTTTTCCGGTGGCGACGCTGATTGCGGAGTTGAGCCGCGGCATGACGCTGCTGGCAGGTACGGTGATTTTGACGGGGACGCCTGCGGGAGTGGGTGCGGCGCGGACGCCGCCGCGATTTCTGCGCGATGGCGATGTGGTGGAAATCACGATTGAAGGCGTGGGGACACTGCGCAACCCTGTGCGGCATGAATGACAGCGATTTGGCGGCTGATTCAATCAACTCTTGCGAGTTGCGGGATCGCGCTGGCGGATTTCTTCACGCTGGCGTTCACGTTCGGCCTTGCGATCGGCGAGCATCTTTCGGGCCAACTCCAGACCGGGCGGCGGCGGGAAGGCTTCTTCAAACTTGTACTTCTGGCCAAGCGCGTTGGACATGAACTGCTGCTGCAATGCGGGAGCGGCGCGGTCGTACACCAATGCGCGGAAGAGCGGGTTCTGACGCTTCAACGCAAGCGGAGCCTGTCGAATGAGTTCTGATTCGACACGATCGGTCTGGGCCCAGATTGTCATGCGATCGAGCATTTTGATACCAGGATCAGTGATCATTTGGAGGTAGGCCAGGTCCGCAGACTCATCGAGATCGCCGATGAGTTCTGCGATGCGGCCTTCACCAAACATGGTCTTGTAGTTGTTCCAGGAATTGGTTTTGAACCAGTTGGTAACCTGGCCAGCGAAAACCAGCGCATCGCGCAGCACATCCGGGCGACCGCTCAAGATGCCGACCTTGAAACCGTAGCGAAGCGAGGCGGAGACATCGCGCGGGGCGAGGTGAGGCTGGGCCTGGTATTGGTCGAATGTTTCGCCGTGAACAAAGACATCCAGCGGCTGCTGCCACTTGTTGTTGAAGAACATGGAGCCAGGGACGCCGAAGAGGCTGTTCATGCGATTCATGAGTTTCTGCGCTTCCTGGGTTTCGCCGGCGCGGAACCACTCACAGATTGCTGATCCCATGAAGTTCTGAAGGAACCAGATGAAGCGATCGCCACCCTGACCACGGACCTTGAAGTTTTTGGCGTAGAAGAAGTCAAAGTTGCGGTCGATGACATCAATCCAGCGGGGATCAGGGAAGCGACCGGGCCATTCATTGATGGCGAAGGGGTCGAAACTGATGCGTCCGGAGCGAGACAGGTCCTGCATCGCGGTCATCTGCTGACTGTCGTTGTTGATGGAGATGTAGACATCGTCATCGGAGATGCGACCCTGGCCGGCCTGTGAGCCCTTGCGCGACCAGTACAGCGCGTGGGCCTGGCCATGACGCCAGTCAATCGGCCCGAGGTCGCGGGTGTACTCGTACATGAGTTGCGGGTCCATGTTGTACTCATCCTTTAGGACTCGCTTGCGTACGTGAGCGATGAGAGTATCCAACTGCTGTTGCACGGCCGGGTCTTTGAAGACTTCATCAAAAGCGCTGAAATTCTTGATTTGTTCGCGGGCCATTTTCTCGTAGCCCATTATTTTGGCGGCTTCGGACTGCTCGGTAACGGCCTTCCACCAACTGAAATCGGTGAGAAAACGGCGCTCGAGTTTGAAAGTGCCGGCAGTCTGGCCCTTCTCGAATGCGGCACGAAGGCGCTCCACAAGGGCCATGACGCCGGGAGAGCGTTGTTCTGCGGCGGCGAGAGATTCTGGCGCATCGGCGACTTTCTTGATCCACGCGATGCGCTCCTGAAAGTCATCGGGCGGCTCGCCGAGGAGTTGGTGCCACTCGCGGCAGAATTCGCGTTTGTAGTAGAGGTGTGCATCGTCGGCGACGCCTTCGATCTTGTGGGAGAACCAGAAGGCGAGTTCGCGGTGCAGCGCCATGTCGTTGGGGTTGTAGCGCAGGCCCTGGCTCCGGACGAGGCGGATGCCGGCGTTGACCCATTCCCAACGTTCTTCCTGCGTTTGGGTGGCGACGGAGATGTTGTAGGCCATGTTGTGGCCGTGGAATGCCCAAACGGCGCCAAAGCGCGGCTGGAGTTTTGTGATGAGGTCGGCATCGGCCATGGCCTCGTAGAACAGGCCCTTTTCCTTCATGGCGTTGGCTTTGATCCAGAGGTAGTCAACGATCAAGCCACGGAGCGCGCCGATAGCGGTTCCAATCACCACAAACGGCGGCGCGCCTTCGACGGAAACGTTGGTGTAGCGGAGCACGTTGTCATCGGCCTGCTGCACCACAACGGGCAGAAGGGTTCCTGAAGCCGTCAGGGCGAGCACCATGACAGCCAGACCGAGAAGTTGGATGATGCGATCGCGGGTCATCTCATCCTTGTCCGCTGTAGATGGCGAGTTGTCGTTTGCGCAAGACGGTGTAGCCGACGAGCATGGCCAAGCCAGACCAGAGGACGGCCAGTTTGAGGAAGCCGATGCCGACGGAGGACCATTCGATGAGACGGCCTTCGACGAGTTTCTGTGTGGGGCGGTACTCGCCGAAACTGCTTAGGAGGAAAACGACAGCCCCCGCAATGTTGGCGGTGACCCACTCGAAGGCAACCTGCAGGACCATGCCGAAATCGCTCCAGTCGAGACCAGTGGTGTCGTGGCCGTAATACTCGAGGGATTCCGCCAGGTAAGGGCCGAGCATGCCGCCGGCAAACACGGTGAAAGCCAACAGGCAGGCGACGGGGAAACTAAGAAACGTAGCACAGCAAATACCCAAGGCAGCAAGGAACGCCAATTTGATCCAGATGGTCAGCATTGCCCGGATGAAATTGCCTTGAAAAGTTCCGGCCTTGTAGAGCAATTCAATGTTGCCTTCTTCCCAGTTGATGGCGGCCTGACCAACTTCGCTGGGGGAATTGAAGTTAAAGATACTGACTTTCAGCGTTCCATCGTCACGGATGTAGGCGGAAGGGACGGCCAAGGTATGCGAAATTGATGGGACAAACGTGGATGGAACGCGGGTGTTGGGATCATCGTTGAACTCAAAGCCGGCTCGAAAGGTGAGGTGCTCATCATCGCGCAAGATGTAGAATTTGTAGCGCAACATGAGAGTTGAGGCGTATTGTTTTGCCGCCTGCAGGCCGGTGAACATGTACTCTCGGGTGTCCTGCGCGGGGATGGAGCGCTGACCGGCGGTGTATGCGGCCTGGATTTGCTTGGCGAGAATGTCTCTCTTCATGCCTGGAACGTAATCCAGTTGAGAGAGTTCCGGATCGTTCTTGATGATTTGATTGACGCGAAGTTGAAGTTGTTCCGGATCGAGGCGGGGAATCTCGGCGGAGGTTCCTATGCGGGCGGTGAGCACTTCATCGTAGACGGCGCGGAGATCCAACAGGCCAACTTCGTTGTTGGCAACGGGAAGCGTACGCAGGTATTGAATGAAGGTGAACGTGCAGGCTCCAGCCACGCTTAGGATGACAAGGTTCAGCGCCATGACACCCACCCACTTGCCCAGCAGGTAGTTTAGACGCGCCAGTGGCTTGGTCATGAGTTGCCAGATCTGGCGATCTCGAATCTCAAAGGCGACCGATGCGCAGGAGAAGAAAAGCGTCATGACGGCGGCGATGGAAAACGTGAGCCCCATGCTCCAACTGATGTAACTTTGGATACGAAAGCGCAATGGCGAGGCGGGATCAAGCAGGAGTGGAAGCAGCGGAAGTACGACAAGCAGCAGGACGATGAACACAAGAGCCAATCCCCGTCGAGAAGCTTCCTTGATAACGGTGTGGGCCACTGCGGAAATTTGCCAAGGTTGATTGAGGACCAACAGGGCAACGCGGGTCAGGAGCAGAAATGTGAACGTTAGCAGTCCTATGCCGGCCACACCCAGCATCAGCTGCTGCTTCTCCAACCAGGCGCAGATCGCCACCGGAATCGCGGTGCCGATGACGGTCAAAAGGAACGGAATCGTCACGGCCGTCCAGACAATCAACAGAAACCAGACGGTGCAAAGGAAGCCGACAAGTGCGGTGGTGGATGGTTCATCGAGCAGCCATGTTGGTGCAAGTTTTGGATACTGTTCCGCAAGCAGGCTCTCCACAAGCATGGGGACGCGGATGAGATTTCCTTCGGCATCAAAGAGCGGAATGTTTGGTGTAAGAAACTCTTTGCCGCCATAGGTGCGGCCGTTGAAGTGGATCTCGCCGCTGTTCCTCATGGAGACGGCATGTTCATCGCCACGAACGAGGTTTTGATTGCTCAATGCGGCCTGCAGGGATTGCCGTTGGGTTTCAATGCTTGACGTCTTGTAGAACAACACGCCGAAGAAACCAATGCAGGGGAGGACCAGGAGAATCGTGGCGGCGATCTTGAAGGCCAGCGTTTGCTGCATCCGATCCAGCCGCCGATAGATCAATGTGATTGGTCGCACGATGTGATGCTCGCCTTAGTGCCTGTGGCTGTTACGACGTTCCGGGTTTGTTGGATCGCTTTGAATCATCCGGATTTGAAGGATTGCGTGGCTCGCCGGACAGGAGTGAATCTATTACGGAGGAATCGACATCAGCCGGCGCCTTGGGTGCGGGACCAGCTTCGCGCGCCCGAACGGGCGGTTTGTGTTTTTCTTCCGTGCCAACCAATTTGGCCAGGACATCATCGCGCACGGGCTTCTGTGCAGGGGCGGCCTCCTTCGGGCGGGCTCGCTCTCGCTGGGATGCTGCTGCGGAATCGCTCAAGAGCGTGTCGATCAAAGCGCCGCCTTCTGTGGAAGCGCCTTCGGCGGTGAGGAAAGATGCGGTGGCGCCACCATCGAGCGCACCGGAGGTTGCGACTTGCTCCTGCCGTGCTTTGTCGACGATGTCCATGAACAACTGCTCAAGGCGCTGGCGGGGAGCCTGGACTTTGTCGATGGCTTTGCCCTCGCACTCCATGATGACGGATTCCACGCGGGCGATGGTGCTGGCCTGCAAACGCGGGGTTTGAATGATGGTGCGTTCGGTATCGCTCAACAATTCATCGGCGGTTCCCTGGGCGCGAATTTTTCCGCCGTAAAGGACGACCATGCGATCGCAGACATCTTCCACATCGGCGAGCAAGTGGGAACTTAGGAGAATGGTCTTGCCACGGCGGCCAAGTTCCAGAAGCAGGTCTTTCACCTGACGAGTTCCGATCGGGTCAAGACCGGAAGTTGGTTCATCGAGAATGAGAAAATCCGGATCGTTGATGAGGGCCTGGGCCAGACCAACGCGGCGGGTCATGCCCTTGGAGAACTCGCCGATGGGCCGATGGGCCACTTGTGAGAGGCCGATCATTTCCAGAAGTTCATCGGTGCGGCGTCTGCGGGTGCGGTGATCAAGGCCGAAAAGTTTGCCGTAATACTCCAATGTTTCGCGCGGATTGAGGAAGCGGTAGAGATAGGATTCCTCGGGCAGGAAGCCGATGTGTTTTTTGATGGTGACATCGGCGGGTTGCTTGCCGAAGACGGTGAGGCGGCCGCCGGTTTTGTGAAGCAGGCCCAGGATCATCTTGATGATGGTGCTCTTGCCGGAGCCGTTTGGGCCGAGCAAGCCGAAGATTTCGTGGGCGCGGATTTCAAGGTCCACGTGGTCCACAGCGCGGGCCTTGGTGCGCATCCAGAAATCTTTGAAGACCTTGGTGAGGCCGACGGCTTCAACAATGACCGCGTCTTTTGAAAACGAGTTTTTCACCATTGATTGATGTTCCTCAATGCGCTCATCTGGGCGCGGCTCCACCAATCGGTACGGCCTTGCCATCCTTCACATCAAGCATCTTGCGCTGGGTCATATCAGCGGCGGACATGATGTAACCGCGGCTGTCGTAGCCGATCATCTGCGACTGCCTCTCTTGCCGGGCAATTTGGAGTTTGCGACGCAATTCCTGAATGGCGGAGGAACCGGTGATGTTGAGCGTCATGGACAAGAGTGGGTCAGGCACGTAGATCACTTCCGCATCGGGTCTGCGCAACACCTGCGAATAGGTATCCATCCATTGCTGACGGATAAGGAGTTGGGGGTTGTTGCGGTATGCGGGAAGCAGGCTCTTGAAGCGGAGGTATTCGTTGCCGAGGGTGGATTCGATCTGTGATTGGAACGTACGGGCCATTTGGATGACCTGTGCCACCTCACCATCGGTGTTCTCATCCAGTTTGGCGTTGACGGCGGCGAGGAGAGCGGCCGATTCCTCTTCGTTACCGCGTTCGAGTGAGTCTTCGTATCGTTCGATGACTTCGATCAATTGGGCGTAGTCCTTGCCGGCGACGCGATTGCGAGTCTTGTTGGCTTCCTGACTGGCCTGATCGACCACTTCGGCTGCGGCGACACGTGCGGCCTGTAGATCACCGAGGGACTTTTCAATTGCCAGCGGTGCGTAGGTTCTGGTGACCTGCACCTGAACCAAGTGGATGCCACAATGCAGTTGGTCCAATGCCTGTTGCGACTTGACCTGGACTTTTTGCCGCACATCGTCGGGTTGATCGATCATTTCCTGCAGGCTCATTTCCGCGACGACTTCCACGGCGGAACGTTGGAGCGCGAGGCGGACGAGTTTGTCAGCGTCGCGGGATTTGTCGCTGTCGTTCACCTGACGGACGAATGACCCGGCTTCTTCGACTTGATAGCGAGCGGAAAGTTCAAGGTGGGCCAGATCGCCATCGCGGGTGAGCAAAGAGCCATCGCGCCCTGGCATGAGTGCATCGCTGATTTCCGCTTTCTCCAGAGCTTGCTCATGGGTCAAGGTGCCGCGAGGCATGGGTGCGAAGGAATTGCCGAGGTCAACGGTGCGATCGTCTCGAAAGAGGACAAATTCGCCGATGGGAAATGGATAAATACTGAAATTGAGGCCTTTTGAGATTGCCTCGGCACCATCGACGGAAACGATTTTGCCCCAGACGGTGCGCACGCCTGTCTGGCCGTCCTTCACGGTCTGGAAACCTGATACAAGGAAGAGAACGACCAGGACCAGGATAACGGCCTGCAGAACGCGGAAACTTAGTCGCAGGGCATCGGCGAGCGACTGGTTGGCGGGATCCATTGCATCGCGCATTGCGGCTTCGGAGCCGACTTCTGAATCGACGACGAAACGTGCCGATGCTGCGCGACGCGGTTGGTCATCGTCGCCTTCCTCTGCTTCGTGACCGTATGGCGTTTGGCCGAGTTCTTCCAGGCCATCGTCATCAGGATTGATTGGATCGTTCAGGTCTGCCATCGGTCAGGAACCTCCGGCAACTGCCGCGGCAGCAGTGGGTGATGGTGTTGAGTCGGCTGGTTCGGTTGCATCACTCTTTTTGATCGGGGTCTCACTGGAGAGCCGGCCCTTTTCGGCGGCGGGTTGTGGCATGCCGCGACCATCCGTTGCGGTATCCAATCGCAGGAGATGGAAGGGCGCGAAGAGTGTGGGGACAACAAATGTTGTTTGATCGGAGAGGCTGGCTTGAAGTGTGTCAAGCCATGCGAGGAAAATGGCGAGTTCCTGATCCTGTCCCATCGCCTCGATGTATTTTGCGGCGTCCTTGTTGCCAGCGGAGCGAATTTCCTCGGCTCGCTGGTTGGCGAAGGACCGGATTTTTTCTGCCTGTGCCATGGCTCTTGAATCGATGCCGGAGGCCTGGGCGTTGCCCTTGTCGCGCTCGGCCTGTGAGAGGTAGGCGCGTGTGGCTTGCATTCTTGTAAGTACGGCGCGAGTTGTGCTTGGCGGCAGCATCAACTGTGTGATTCCGACGCTTTTTGGCTCGATGCCTCGTGATTTGAGTTTCTTCATTTCATCCAGGATTGCCTGTTCGGCGGTGGCCAATTTGCTCTTGGTGCCGATCAGGTCATCAAAGGCGTAACGGCTGAGGGCTGATCGAATGGCGGTAACAAACTCACCCAAAAGCCACTGGTTGGCATCTTCCACGCCTTCCGGATGATGCTCGAAGAATTTGAGCGGTCCATCGTTGACGGTGTCGACCTGCCACATCATGAACGCGCGAACCACGACCTGCTGCCCATCGGTGGTTTGAATGGTGTCGATCGGTGTCTCACGCAACTGGAGGCGCTTGTCAATCACTGTGATTTTGTCGGCAAACAACGGGAGGCGGAAATGCAGACCGGGATCCGGCACGATGCTGTTGGCATCTGTCTTGCCGAAGCGCGTACGGATCACCACTTCGTTGTACTTCACTGTGAAGGTCATGCTGAACAACACAAGCACGACGAGCAGCACCAGTCCGACAAACACTGCAATGGATTTCGTCATATCAATTCCTCAATTACTTCCGGGCCATTCGTGAACCGACACACTATTTTTTCTTCTTTTCTTCCTCGCTTGCGCCGGCAAACTCGAGGATGGGATTAATCTTCTTCAGGTCGGCATTGATGGCCGTGTTTGCAGGGTCAATGGCAATGATGAACTTATCCATGTGGGGCAGGTAGCGGCGATACACTTTCATGGTTTCCAACTGGCGGTAGAGTTCCGGCGCGGCTCGATAGGAAGCCAATTGGCCCTGAACGCGTTCGGCCTGGGCCCGGTTGGACATGAGCGTTATCCAGCGGTCATTCTCTGCCTGTGCGATAGCGCGAGCAGCATCGCCTCCACCTTTGAGAAGCAAGGATTCCACTCGCTGGCGCTGTTCGATGGCTTGGGGC
>CAZWJR010000120.1:0-8821 GCA_964634655.1 uncultured Isosphaeraceae bacterium
AGAATCCACTGTGCCCAGGCACGGCGCGGTTTGTTGGCAGAATCAGCCATGATGAATCGAGTTCAACGGCCCGATGAGGCGACCGGGTTCAAGTTGCCAATGCGGGTTTTCACGCGACCAAGTGTGCCACGAAACCGCTGGCGAATCTGATCGGTCAATCCGCTTCGCAGCAACCGATCCAACTCAAACGCAGCGGAAGAGGAATCCACGATCACATGCAGCACCCCGGCCCGCAATCCGTTCAATGAGGTGTGAGACGCCAACTCCGTCGGGAGCAACTCCTCCCAAATCGCGATCAGTTCACCCATTTTCTTGTAGGTGCGGGCCGCATCGTCGGCGGTGTCTGCTATCAAGCCAGAAATCGTCGTATCCCTGGGCCGCGATGCCCGCAGATTCCGCAACTGCTCAATCTGTCGCTCCGGCGAATTCATGCCGCCATCGTACCCGCAATTCAATGCCTCACCCTGTCGGCTGCCCCTTGGACAGGGTGCCCGATAGCAAATTCCCTTCCCGGATACAGTGGAGGCTTCCATGGCGATCCGGCGTGAATGGCTGAACTGGAATCAACCGTGTCTCTCGCAGGCGGCGGGCTGGCTCATTGATCACACAACCGGCCAGATCGGTGCAAACTCAAAATCGATTTGCGATTTGCAGCATGTCATCTGCGTCCTGCCGGGCCAACGGGCCGGGCGTCTGCTCCTTGGGGAATTGCTGGCACAAACCAAATCGCGCGGTATGCAACTGATTCCGCCGCGGCTGGTCACGCCCGGCTCGCTCACCGCAATGCTTGCTGCAGATCAGCCCACCGCAAACGAACTGGAAACAACCCTGGCATGGATGGAGGCGTTGCAGCAAATCGCCGAGGCCGATCCGGACGCCATCAGGCCTATCGTGCCGCATGTTCCCTCTTCCGATGACCTGCTCTCCTGGCGAGAATTGGCTGCACTCATTGCCCGAGTCCATTCCGATCTGGCAGGCGGCGGAATTGGTTTCTCGCAAGTCGCTGACAAAGCAGAGCGAATGGAGATGTTTGCGGAAGGCGATCGCTGGCGCTCGCTGGAAACGGTCCACGCTCAATTCCTCAAGGTCTTGAAGAAACATGGATTGTGCGACGCCCACGATTCCCGCAGCCGCGCGATTGCCAGCGCTGCCACATTTTGGCCAGATCCGCAACAGCAGTTCATTCTCATCGCCGTCACAGAACTCAACGCCGTGCAGCGCGTGCTTATTGGTTCGTTGAGTGAACGCGTGACGGCTCTCATACACGCTCCGAGTGATATAAGCGATCGCTTTGATGATCTGGGCTGCATTGATGTGGAAACATGGAGCCAGGTACAGGTAGGTGTGAAGGATGAGCAGATTCAAGTGGTGGATCGTCCAAGCGATCAATCCGCGGCGGTTCTCGCGGCCATCGCGGCTCTTGATGGAAAATACGCCGCCGAGCAGTTCACCATCGGTGTGGGCGATGAGTCCGCTGTACCTGCAATTGAACGGCACGCCGAGTGGGCAGGCCTAAGCGTTCGCGCCGCCATGGGCAAGCCGCTCGCACAAAGCGGACCGCTGCGATTCCTCGCCGCAGCAGCGCAGTGGTTGAGCGAACCGCGCTTCGCCAATTTCGCCTCCTTGGTCCGGCATCCGGATGTCGAACGATGGACCGACAAAACGCTCGCTTCACAAGGTAACCTCCAGGGAACAGCAGCGGTCGCAGATTGGCTCACGCTGCTGGATCGCTATTTTTCAGATCACCTCCAAGAACGCCTCACCGGTTCATGGCTTGGAAACGCCAAGTATCGAGAAGGCCTTGGCGCGGTGTACACCGCAGTTCAGCGGCTGCTCTCACCGTTGTCCCGCGCATCGCAGGAGCATTCCATAAGCGAGTGGGGGATCGCAGCGCTTGAAGTCCTGGGTGAGTTGTACAGCAGCCAGACCGAAGGCGACTCATTCGATGCCTGCATGAAGTTTCGCGAATCCATTGCAGAGACAGCAGACGTTCCGGAATCACTTCAACCGAGAACCACTGCATCCATCGCGCTGCACTTCTTGCTACTTCTCTCTCAATCCACTGCACAGGTTGATGAGCCGCGCCCCGATGCAATCGAATTGCTCGGCTGGTTGGAATTGCACCTTGACCCAGCCCCCGCGCTCATCATCACTGGTTTCAACGAAGGGTGCGTGCCGCAATCAACCCCGCCCGGCCCATTCTTGCCGGATTCACTGCGAAGCGCTCTTGGTCTGCCGAACAATCAGCAACGGTACGCTCGCGATGCCTACCTGCTGGAAGCCATTCGCCACAGCCGCGAATCGCTGACGATTATCCTCGGCCGCCATTCTGCCCAGGGAGATCCTCTGGCTCCCAGTCGCCTTTTGCTGGCATGTGAAGGCCCGGCACTGGTAGAGCGAGTGCGAGCCATGTGCGATGAGCCAACCCTGCAGTTGAGGCTGCTTCCCTTGGGCCTATGTCCTGGAAGCAGCCCACCAGCGAAAACACTATTCACTATTCCGGTGTTACCGCATCTGCCGCCGCCGGTCCGCATGCGCGTGACGGAGTTCCGCCAGTACCTCGCTTGCCCGTATCGATACGCCCTCGGCTGCCTGTTGGGGTTGGAGAGTTTCAGCGACGGTTCAGTGGAACTCGATCCGCTGGCATTCGGCTCACTTGCCCACGATGTACTGTGTGATTTCGGCAGGGATGATGAAATCAAGGCAAGTGCCAGCGCCGCACATATCGAATCGCTCCTCTTCGATTCCCTGCAAAAGCGTGTCGCGAAGCGATTTGGCCCTTCACCCATGCCCGCCGTGCAGGTGCAAATTGCCCACCTGCAACAGCGGCTGCGCTCATTCTCGCAATTTCAATCTGAACATCGAAAACAAGGCTGGCTCATCCGCCACTGCGAACACAAAATCGATGAAAGCATCCCGCTGGATATCCCCGGTCAGCCTCCCATGCCGCTGCGGGGAACAATCGACCGCATCGACATCAACGAGCGCACCGGTGATGTACTCATCATGGATTACAAAACCAGCGAAGCCGGTGATTCACCCCACAAAACCCATCACGGCCGCGAGGCAATCAATGGCGATCTGGAATGGACCGATCTGCAATTGCCGCTCTACCACTACCTTGCCACGCGCGCTCAACTTGGCATTTCGTCCGCGCCCAACATTGAACTTGCATACATCACACTTCCTAAACAGAGCGATGGCGTGCGGCTGCTCGCAGCAAAGTGGCAGCAGGAACACCTGCATGCCGCCGTGGAAACCGCGCGCGATATCGTCCGCAAAATCCGCGACAACCAATTCCCGATAAACCCGGATTTCGCAACTCCGTTCGATGACTTCTCCCGCATCTGTCAGACAACAGTCTTCACCGGCGAAGATGGCGATGGCGAAGGAGGCGCTGAAGAATGATCCCGCTTCCCATCGATGCCAAGTATTTTCGCCCGGTCTCCATCCGCGCTAGCGCCGGTTCCGGCAAGACATTCCAACTGACCAATCGCTATCTCAAATTGATTGCCATTGGCATGGAACCCAGTTCAATTCTCGCCAGCACTTTTACACGGCTGGCGGCGGGTCAAATTCGTGACCGCATCCTCTTTCGCCTCGCCAAGGCAATTGATGATGACAAGGAGCGGGCCGAACTTGCCCGCCATCTCCACCTGCGTTCCGTTTCGCGCGATTCGTTGCTGGCAATGCTTGAGAACCTCACCAGCAATCTGCACCGGATGCAGATTCGCACGTTGGATAGTTTCTTCGCTTCGGTCATTCAGGCGTTTGCCATTGAATTGGATCTGCCCATCGGCGCGCCGATGGTGGATGAGAATCAGGCGCGGCAAATGCGTGCCGAGGCCATTCGCCTCATGCTCGATGAGCGTCAGCCGCAGGACCTGGTCGATCTGCTGCGATTGCTTTCGCAGGGTTCCACGCAGCGCAGCGTGATGAAGACGATTGATGACATCGTCACCAAACTGCACAGCATCTATCTGGAAGCAGATGAAGAAAAATGGGAATGCGTGCCACTGCTGCCGGTGCTTCCGGAAGATGATGTCAACGCAGCGATTGAATCGCTCAAGCACTTCCAGCCGCCAAAGGACAAAAACTGGGAGAAGGCTCACGCAGCCGCAATTGATAAAGCATGGACACGGGAGTGGAGCGAATTCATCGGCGGAGGAATTGCAGCAAAAATCATCGCAGGCGAAGAAAACTTCTCTCGCAAACCCATCGGTCCGGATGTCCTCGCCGCCTACGAACCGCTCATTGCCCACGCCCGTGGCGTTCTGGTAGGACGGGTGCGAGATCAAACCATCGCCACGCGCGATCTGCTGCGGCTCTTTCACGCGCAATACGAAGCCGTCAAACATCAATCGCGGGCCATCACCTTTGCGGACCTCACCGCCGCGATGGTCCAAGCACAACAGATCGGCCAACTTGATGACATTGGCTATCGGCTCGACGCCACCCTTCGCCACCTCCTGCTCGATGAATTCCAGGACACCAGCGTCGCCCAGTGGCGGGCCTTGCAGCCAATCGCCGGCGAACTCGTTTCCAACGCATACCCCGAACGTACCTTCTTCTGCGTTGGCGATGTCAAGCAGTCAATCTACGGCTGGCGCGGCGCAGAACCGGAAGTTCTTGATGCTCTGCCAAACCTGCTGTCCGGCCCCGATGGCAGCAGCGCGATTGATGAAATTGAACTCGCCACCAGTTACCGCTCATCGCAGCCGGTGATCGATGTCGTCAATCGGGTGTTTGATGCGCTGGAGACCAATCCCGCGCTGGGCGATTTCAGCAATGCCGTGGCAGCCTGGAAACACGGCTTTTCGCACCACTCCACCCACAAGGCGACTTTGCCCGGCTATGCAGAACTGCGCGTGACACCCCGCATGGAGAAAGGTCTCGACAAGCAGAAAATTCGCCTTGGGCTTGCCGCTGATCTTGCGATCGAACTCCATAACCAAAATCCCGAACTCGTCATCGCCATTCTCACTCGCACCAACAAGGCCGTCGCGGCGTTGATGCATGAACTTGGGCCCAGTCAGCGCAACATCGCCGGCGGCGTCAGTGGGCGTGGCGGCGGTCCGCTCACCGATGCACCCGCCGTCAACGCCATTCTCGATCTGCTCACCATCGCCGATCATCCCCACGACACAATCGCCGCGTTCAACGTTGCCAATTCCCCACTTGGAAGGGCGATCGAGTTTACGAACCATGAAAACGCCGGCGCGCTTGATCAGTTGGCCCGAACGGTTCGCCATGACCTGATGGCACATGGCTACGCCCGCACCATTGCCAAATGGGTTCAGCAGATCGCGCCAAGTTGCGATGCCCGGGAACTCCGCCGCGTCTTGCAACTCGTGGAACTTGCCACCGTGCACGATCAAACCGCTTCCGCAAATCCCCTGCGCACGGATGAATTCATTGAAAACGTGGAAAACACCGAAATCGGCGATGCCCAGGCCGCCGCCGTGCAGGTCATGACCGTCCACCAATCCAAGGGGCTGGAATTTGATGTTGTCATTCTGCCGGAACTGGAAGGCAAAATCACCGGCACGCTTTCGCCGCCGATTGTTTATGAACGCGAGAACGAAATCGGTCCCGTGACGCGCATCTGTCGGTACATGAATCAGAAAACACTGGAACTAGTGCCCGAATTGCAACCGCTGTTCGATCGGCATGAAAACCGCACCGTGCGTGAGAGTTTGAGCGTGCTCTACGTCGCCATGACACGGGCCATACACGGTTTGTACATGCTTGTTGATGCGCCGGACATCAACAAGAGCGGAAGTCTTTCAGAGGCCGGGCTCAAAACCGCTGCCGGCATTCTGCGCAATTCGCTCATCGATGGCGAACTCAAAGCCGGTGAAATCAACTTCAGCCACGGCGATCCAAACTGGATAGCCCGCGCCAAACCCACGAAGCAGTCTGCGGTGATGCCTCCATCGACGATGTTGAAGAAAGTCGTTCTGGCTCCATCCACCGGCGATGCCTGGCGTCAACGCGGCGCAGCCGCCACCGCCGCATCACGTCTGTCACTCCAGCCGGAAGTCGCCGGCACCAACGCCTTCAGCATTGAGATTCCCAGAATCGAGGCTCAACACCGAGGTGTTGCCATCCACGCGCTCTTTGAAAAAATCCAATGGCTAGAAGAATTCAATCCTGACGAATCAGCATTGGCACAAGTGGTACTCAAAAAATTCCCCCGCCGCACCGAAGCCTGGGCCCGGCAACAGGTGACGACATTTCGAAGCGCACTTCAGCACGATGCCGTTCGCAAAACCTTGAGTCGCGGCGAAGTCCCCGGCAACTCATCGGTCTTGCATCGGGAATTACCGTTCGCGCGTCAAGTCAAAGACGGCATTCAATCCGGCTATATCGATCGAATGGTTGTGAAACAAAACACCGCCGGCGGCATCGAATCTGTATCCATCATCGATTTCAAGACCGATGCCGTTGATGAAACCCAAGCCCGTGCCTCTGCGGAAAAGTACAAGGCTCAAATGGAAACCTACCGGTCCGCCGCAGCGGAAATGCTGAACATCGAGCCAAAGCGGATCTCTGTGGGCCTGCTGTTTGTCTCGCCCGGCATTCTGATCAGCCTGTAGCAATCGTTTCTGGTGCGGAATTCTCCCCATTCTGCCATTCCCACGCCGCCACAAATGATGGAAGCGAACCTATCATGGCGGTGTCTGTATGAGTGTGATCGTTTCCCTCCACTTCCTTTGAAACTCCCTTCCTGAAGGCGACTCAATGAAACGCAACGAACGTGTCGTGATTTACTCCGCGCTGGCCGCTCTTGGCGCGATGAACTTGGTTTTTCTCCTAAGCAACGCTGGTCGAACCGCATTCGCCGAGACCGCTGCCTTTATCGCTGACACACTCGGTCCGGCCGATGCGCTCAAACTCGTCGATGATGGCAAGGAAGTTACCGTCCGCGCCAAGTCCGGTCGAGTGTCGTGGGGCGATGGCGACTTCAAGCAGTCCTACTCCGTGGGGTTCGTTGACATCAGTCGCGCATTGAATCCACTCATGGAAAGCGGCGAGTTCGTTGAAGAACGGGACGCCCTTCGCAAGGAATTGGAAGCCAGCGACAAGGAATTTCAATCCAAACTCGAGGACATGGGCAAGCAGATTCAAGCGATGGATCGCGAGAGCCCCGAGGCCCGTGACAAAATCGATGAATATCGCAAGGTCTATGCCGAGTACGGCAAATGGGGACAGGAAGTTGCTGTGCCCAAGCGCGATGCGCTGGATGTGAAGCACCTGCAGAAGGCGTACAAGGAACTGACCGCCGCGGTCAACCTCGTCGCGGACAAACTCGGCATCGATATCGTCTATCGCTTCATGCCTTCCGACAAGGACTTCAAGGCAACCAACGCTGAACAGGCCCTGACGGAAATCCGTCTTCGCTCGGCCGTCAAATATCCGGAAAAATTGGATATCACCACCGAAGTGCTTCAGGAACTGTCGCTCCAGGACAAGGATCGATAATTCCCTCTCGCAATTGCCATCCACGGCAAATTTTGTGAAGAATTTTGGTCTAATCCGGCTGGGCGGGCTGGAAAGGGCGTTTCCTGCGAAGTGCCGCTTGCATCTTCCCGCGGTGTATTTGACGGTCTGGTATAAAGCCAATGGAGGCTTTCACCAGGAGGAGATGTCATGGCATTTTTGCACAATGGAAAGAGCGTCGGTCACGGTGCCGCCACCAAAGCAGCCAAGGCCGATTGCGTGGAGGCAAACCCACGGTTGGTCATGGCGGTGATGGCGATCGGCATGATTGTCGGTGCGCTTCTGACGAACACTCCCAAGGCCTCGGGCTCATCCGCAACCCCACCGCAGGCGCACGCTTCTCGATAGTTGATGTTGCAAACCTTGTGCTGCGTTACAGCGGCACCAGTTGCATGTCGGATTCAATTTCAGCAAGAACAGGTGGATGGTGAACTTCGCTCACCATCGCGGCCATGCCGTGCGCTTCCGCCATCTGCCGCCGCACGGATGCTGCATCAAAGGTGACCGGGTTTTCATCCGCGCGAGTCGCCGCCAGGTCCAGAGCGATTTGTGCTTCGTTCTTGCAATAATCAATCGGCTCAATCGCTCGCTCAAACGCCTGCAGGCGGTTGTTGGCGTTTTCAAACACGCCTGACTTCTCCGCCCAGGTAGCGCTGGGAATGACCACATCAGCCCGTGCGGCCAGTTTCGTTTGCATCGTGTCGATCAGCGCCACAAACCGGCCTTTCACCGCATCAATTGCATTGAGCAGCGCGGGTGTCACCCAGTCGCTTGGATAATTGCCGGTGAGAACGATCGCTTCGATGGCAGCATCCTTGCCAAGGGTCGCCACGAAGGAATCGAAATCCAGGACATTGCGGCTCAAGGCATTGAGCACTCGCTTCACGCCGCGCGCGTTGGGCGCTTTTTCCGCATACAACTTGAACCCGCCAGGGAAGGTTTTGTCCTGACCGTGATGTGGCACCGGCCCGATAGCCAGCACCGCGTTGGGGTTAACGCTCAAGACGTAGTTCGCCAGCAGATAGGCGTCCTCACAACTGATCATTGGGCTGATCATCAGCGCGATTTTCTTTGCGCTCTTGCCCAGTCGATTATTGATCGTCGAATACGCCGCTTCGTACGCCAGCGGAGCCTCGGTGGGATCAAACGCCTCTTCACCCTTAACCACGGGAATCGTCAAACGCTGATCAGAATGAATATGCTTCCAGCCGTAACGCACCTCATCGGTGATCCACCACTTGTTCACGTCCATGTTCGTGCGTGGCTTGATGCGATAGACGATTCCCTTGTTGTGCTCGATCGAAATGTTGTCGCCGGA
>CAZWJR010000121.1:0-8734 GCA_964634655.1 uncultured Isosphaeraceae bacterium
CTCTCCCAGTGGGAGAGGGAGCAAAGCGGATTGGGGATAGGTTAGGCGACCGCGATGGGATTAGTCAGGCGGTCGGCTTGTTCCTCCGCGTGGTAGGAACTGCGGACGAGGGGGCCGCTTTCGACGACTTTGAAGCCACGGGCGAGGCCTTCCTGTTTGAAGACGAGGAATTGCTCGGGAGTGACCCAGCGGGCGATGGGCAGGTGATTGCGTGTGGGCTGGAGGTATTGGCCGCAGTTGAAGATGTCGACGCCGAGGGGTTCGGCCGCCCTCACCCCTGGCCCCTCTCCCGCAAGGAGAGGGGAAGTGAGGTTGCGGACATCGTCCATGAGTTGGAGGATTTCATCATCGTGTTCGCCGATGCCGACCATGATGCCGGTTTTTGTGGTGATGCCGTTTTGTTTGATTTGGGTGAGGACATCGAGGGAGCGTTGGTAATCGGCCTGCGGGCGCACGGCGGGGTGCATGCGGCGGACGGTTTCCATGTTGTGCGAGAGGATTTCCGGGCGGGCATCGATGACGGTTTGGATTGCTTTTTCATCGCCTTGAAAATCACCAACGAGGACTTCGACGGACATGTGGGGACAGGATTCGTGAACGCGGTGGATTGTTTCGGCCCAGATGGCGGCGCCGCCATCGGGCAGTTCATCGCGGTTGACGGAGGTGATGACGACGTGCTTGAGGTTGAGGAGAGCGAGTGATGCAGCGACGCGGCGGGGCTCATCGAGATCGAGGGTTGGCGGTTTGCCGGTTTTGACGTTGCAGAAACCGCAGGAGCGTGTGCAGGTATCGCCAAGGATCATGATGGTGGCGGTGCCGCGGTTCCAGCATTCACCGATGTTGGGACAGGAGGCTTCCTGGCAGACGGTGTGGAGTTTGTGGTGATCGATGATGGACTTGAGGCGATCGAAGCCGGGGCCGGAGGGGGCCTTGGCGCGAATCCAGGACGGTTTGCGGCCGATGGCGAGTTGGTTGATGGGTGAAGAATCGTTGTTGAGGACCATGCCGGTGAGGCTGATGGCGGGTTTGGGGAGGTTGCGTGCGGTGTCGCCGCCGAGGGGGCGTGGGTGGCGTGCCAGGGTGCGGGAGAGGGGCGAATCCGTGGAATTCGCGGTTTTTGTTGGGGTGGCGCGCGGCATCTCGTGGTAAGTTTAGCAGGCAGAAAGGTGCGGAGGGGTGACAGGAAAGGATGGGTGAGGCATCCTTTAGAGGAGGCCGAGGGTTGGATTTTTGGATTTGAATGAGGAGCAAAGCATGTTGATCCGCAAAGCATCGTCTGGCATGGGTGTGGCATTCATGGCTGCTGTATTGGCTTTTGGCCTGGGGAGCGGTGCGGCGAACGCGCAGGGCAAGCGCATGATTGTGATGGATGATGATGGGGGAAGCGGGCCGATGATTCGGCACTTCAGCATGCCTGATTTGTTCTCGTTGCGGGAACCGGATTTTGCACGGAGCGATCTGCCGATCTTTCAGGAAAAACTGGTGTTGAGCGAAGCGCAGACGGAGGCGGTGAAGAGACAGATAGAGGTGTATCTGGAAGCGCTGGCGAAGTTGACGAAGGAGATGCTTTCGTTCCCCGGTGCGGAGCCGATGGTTTTTGCACTTGGAGGCGGGGCGGGCAAGGGTGATGGAGCGGCGGGTGAAGGCGGGGAGGCGGCATTTGTGGTTGGCTCGCCAGTTGAGGGAGGTTTTCCGGAGTTTTCTTTTGATGAAATGGATGGATCGGAAGGGATGAGTCTGGAGATTGGTGTGATGGTGGGTGGGCCGGATGAGGATGTGGAGGCTGGCGGTGAAGATATGCAACCGAGTGTGGCGATTAGTTTTCAACCGAGCGATGGGACGGAGTTGCCGGAAGAGCTGCGGAAGGAATTGGAGAAACGTGCGGAGGAGATGGCGGAGAAAATCAAGCAGCAGATTGAGGAGCAGATGGCCAACGGGGGAGTGGCGGCGGACGGTGGTCATCCAGGGTTTGGACTGCCGGGTGGCGGTGATGTTACGGAGATGGAAAAGCGACAGAAGGAGATGGAGGCGGCCACCAAGTCATTCCGCAGGGCCAAGAGCCAGTTGCGAGATGAGTTTGTAATGGAAGCGCAATCCACATTGACCAAGCCGCAGGTTGATCGCTGGCCGGCGCTGGATCGGGCGCTGTTGCGGGAGCGGAGTTTGCCGAAGGGGCGGTTAAGCGGGGAGCGGACGAATCTGTTCAAGGTGATGAAGGGGCTGGACTTGCCGATGACGGATGGCAAGGTTGCGGCGCAGTTGGATTCGTACGATCTGGAACTGGATGCCGCGTTGCGGCAGCGGAATGATGCGATCGCGGAAGCCGATGAAAAATTGGACAAGGCGATGCAGGAGAAGGCGTTTGACCGGGCGCTGACGATTTTGGATCGGGCATCGGCGGCACGGGTGGCGGTGCGGTCGGTGAATGAGCGAAATGCGCAGGCGGTGAAGGAATTGCTGCCGGCGGGATCGGCGACGGCGTTTCAAACGGCGGTCCTGAAGAATGCGTATCCGCAGATTTATCGGCAAACGTTTGCGGATAAGACTTTTGCGGCGGCGGCGAAAATGGAAGGTCTGGATGCGGGGACTCGGGCACGGATCGCCGAGTTGGAACAGGCCTATCGGGTGGAACGGACGGAAATGGATGCGACGATTCGGAGGACGATCGACAAGAGCCAGCCGGACGAACCGCGTCGGCCCGTTGAGCAGATGAAGGCGATGATGTCCGGCCCTCGGCCCGCGGAGCCGGCCGAGCCGGGCATGATTCACATCGGAGACGACAAGGACCCTGTGCGTGAAGCGATGGGGAAACGCCGGGAACTGGATGAGCGTTATGCGAAGTCGGTGGCGAGTCTTTTGACGCCGGAGCAACAGGAAAGCCTGCCGAAGGCACCGGTTAGACGCAAGGTTGGTGAGCCGATCATTATTCGGCGAGAGGCGAAATGACCGGGTGGCATGGGGCCGATTGAATTGGGAATCGGCCCTGATGGATGGATGGAGTTATCGCTGGTTGCAGAGAGAGGTAAAATCTGCATCATCAAGCTTTGGACCAAACAAAGCCGATCCTGTAACGTAGGAAGGGTTGGCTTGCGGCCACTGGGCTGCGGTTGTTGTTTTATCGGACCGAAGCATTGAGTCGGATTTTTGAGGAGTTGATGTGAGCAACCAGTATTCAGCGCTGAAAAGGGGTTTGCTAACGGCGGCGTTGGCGGCGATGGTCATCGGCGCGACGGGGTGCGAGGTGGATTCGTTTTTTGACCCATCGAAGACCGGTCGATTTGAGTACGAACCAACGACGATTCCGGTGCTGGAGCGGATTGATGCGATTGAATCTTCGCAGGACTATTGGGCCCGTGCGACGCCTGTGACGCCGGATGATCTGATCCCGCGCGATCTTGTGTACTACATTTATCCCGGCGATGTGATTACAACAGCAATTTATGAATTGACCGCGCCGAACGTCTATGCGACGAATACACGACGAGTTGATACGAGCGGTTTCTACCGCATACCTGAAATTGGCGATGTGCGTGCGGCAGGTCTGACGTCCCAACAATTTGAGGATGAACTGAAGCGGGTGCTCAAGTTGAAAATGTTGACGAGTCCGCAGGTCGACGTGACGATTGAGCAGAGCGGTGGGCTGCGGTACACGGTGTACGGTTTTATCCAGCGGACGGGACAATACAACCTGGACCAACCCAATTTGCGTCTGGTGGATGCGTTGGCGAACGCAGGCGGGGTGCCCCTGACGACGGATCGAGTGTATGTGATTCGGCAGGTGATTTTGTCGCCGGATGTGTTGCCTTCCTTTGAACATCGAGATGAATCGATGATGCCGCAGGGGCCGACGACGGCACCGCCGAAGCCGAAGGTGGATATTGAGGAATTGCTGAAGCAGTTGGAAGATAAGCCGCAACCGCCAAGGGAAGAAAGCGCACCGCCGGTGACACCGCCACCAGCCGCGGAGGCGCCGCCGGAGCCGACCGCCGAGCCTCCGCCATCAGAGATGGAAGTTCGCCCGGGAATGATGCGTCCGCCGCCGGATGCACCGATGGTGGATGTTGATGAATTGGAGCCGGTTCGTGCGCCTCAACAGCCGCCGGTGGATGTCGATGCGGTAAGGTCGGCGGTAAGACCGGGTGAGCCAATTGAGGAGACGCCGATCTACATTCCGGAGCGAGGCGAATGGGTGCGCGTTGGATCAAGAGGTGCGGGTGCAAACGGAGCCACTGCGACGGCGGAAACTCCCGGCACCGAGCCTGCCCAAGTGATCGATCGAATCATCGAAATTGATTATGCGCAACTTCTGCATGGAGACAGTTCGCAGAACATTGTGATTCGTCCCAATGACCGAATTTATGTGGAGGGCCCGCCCCAGGGGTTCTACTACATTGATGGCGAAATCGGCCGCGTTGGCGTGTACCAGTTTCCTTCAAGCGGCCGGTTGACGTTGAGTCGTGCTGTTTCCGCATCAGGCGGGCTGGGTGCCTTGGCGATCACTTCCAGGGTGGATATCACCCGGCGGATCGGGAAGAACCGTGAGGCGACGATTCGGCTGGATTTGGGAGCGATTCGGCAGAGGACGGAACCGGACGTTGAATTGAAGCCGGATGACCACATTATCATCGGGACGAGTTTCATTGCGACTCCGCTGGCGATCTTCCGGAACGGATTCCGCATGACCTATGGATTCGGATTTCTGCTGGACCGGAATTTTGGCACGGATGTGTTTGGACCTGAACAGACGCCATTCAATTAGTTACTGCCTGATGGGGCGTCTTTGGCCCTGTGGTTGAAGGTGTCAGGAAGCGTTCAAATCGGCCATTTCTGCGCGATGAAGGCCTAAAATTGGGTAAATACGGCGAACCGACCAGTTGGTGGGTTCCGTATCATTGTTCTCCACGGGTGTACCATCCCCGGTTGAAGTGATTCTAAGGAAAAGCCATCGATCCTGTAGAAGGTCAATTCATGTGTTATCAGGCCAATATTGGCTGCGCATGAAGGGAATTCGCGGGATGGTCGATTTGAGGGAAGATGACGACAAGCGCCAGTGCCGAGAGCCTCCGACCCGTGCCACCGCTGGAACATTCCGGCGATGTGGCGATGGCGTGGAAATGGCCGGCGATCGGGGCGGCGGTGTTGGTCGGGATCGTGGTTTTTGTTTTCTGGAACTTTTTCCGATACCAGGTGATCACGGCGATTACGGAGCAGGCTGACTGGGGTCACATTCTGGTGGTGCCGATCATCGCGGGGTACTTTGTCTACCTGAACCGGCAAAAACTGCTGGCGAAGCCGTTCAAGACAACGTGGATTGGCATCCTGCCGGTGGTTGTGGGATTGGCGTGGTACATCGAGTGCAACATTGGTTTGCGGGCGCTGAATCATCGCAATCTGCAGTCGATCGGAATCATGATGACGATTTCGGGATTGACGCTGCTGTTTCTGGGGTGGCGATCGATGCTGTGGATGTGGTTTCCACTGACGTATTGGTTTGTCTTCGGACAGAAGATTTCCGACCGGGCGCTGGAAATTGCGACGTTCAAGATGCAGGACATCACGGCTCAAGGTGCGCACATCGTGATGCAGTTGATCGGGATGGAAGTGGATCGATCGGGGAACACGATAACGGTCATGCACAATGGGAAGGCGAATCCGCTGAATATCGCGGAGGCATGTTCGGGCATGCGAATGCTGATGGCGTTCCTTGCGCTGGGTGTTGCGATGGCGTACACGGGTTTGCGTCGATACTGGCAGCGAACAGCGCTGGTGTTCATGGCGCTGCCGACAGCGATTTTCATCAATGTGTTGCGGGTTGTGACGCTGGGAATCTTAAGCCTTGCGGACAGCGAGTTTGCTGCGGGTGATTTCCATTCGTTCATCGGACTGGTGTGGCTGGTGCCAGCGTTCATGATCTACCTGGGGCTGATGTGGATCATTCGCCATGTGACGGTCGAACAGGAAGTTGCGGTGAGGGTGGCGGCGAGGAGCAGTTCATGAAGACGCCTCCGCCGAAATTTGATTCCCGAGCGAAGACGGCATTCGTGGTGGCGTGTGCCGCACTGTTGCTGGGAGGCCTTGGGTTCCAAGGCGCCGTGAAGGCGTTGAATCTGTATCTCAAGAAAGAGCCTGTGGCGCTGCGTATGCCGCTGTCGCTGATATCAGGGACTTTGGGGCGTTGGAAAGCGGTGGGGCCGGATCGGGTCATGGACCCAGCGACGGTGGAAACGCTGGGAACTTCGATGTATCTGAATCGCACGTATGCCATCGACGGCAAGCCAAGCGAAGCCAGTCTGCAGGTGCATCTGGCGTATTACACGGGAATGATAGATACGGTTCCCCACGTGCCGGACCGCTGCATGGTGGCAGCGGGCCTTGACGCCAAGACGCTGCCCGAGAATATCCTGCTGGCGATGGACGAAAGCGAATTGAAGCCGGACCCGGAAGGGGTGAAGAATCTATCAACGGATCAGGTGTATCGAGTGGCGTACCATCGTGACCTGATGGGACAGATGGTGGCGGTGCGAATGCCTGTGGGAGACCTGAAGTTACGCACGATTGAATTTGGATTTGAGAAGAGTCCCGGGACGAAGATTTTCGGCGGGTATTTTTTCATCGCCAACGGACGAGCGACGCCGACGCCGGAAGGCGTGAAGTTATTGTCGTTTGACCCGAGCGAGAAGTACGCTTACTACTGCAAGGTGCAGTATGTGTACGATTCGCCGAAGGGTACTCAAGAGAAGTTTCTGGAACTTGTGGCGGACCATTTGAAGAATCTGTTGCCGGAACTGATGCGATGTCTGCCTGATTGGGCGGAAGTAGAGCGTCGGGATGCGCCGGTGTCAGAGAAGTTGACGACCAAGCAAGAATAGAGGTTTTTATGGCATCGAAAGTAAACACGAAATTCGTTTTGTTCCTTGTCCTTGGCATCGTTGCAGCGGCCATGCTGGTTGGTGGGTTGTACGTGTTGAACGTTCGCGGGAATGCGGAGCGAGCGATTCGGCGCGGCGACGAGGCGTTTGCCGCGGGCGATTTTCGAGGAGCGCGTGATTTCTATGGACGTGCGGTGAACAAGGAACCAGGCAATCTTTCGTACCTTCAGAAACTAGAGGATGCGACGGCAAAGGTGGTGCCGCGGACCAGTGATGAAGCGATTGAGTTGTATCGGGGATGGATTTCAATTCTCAATCACGGAGCGCGTCAGGACGCAACGAATCCGCAGCGTCACCTTCGATTGTTGCGTGAATTGGCCAGCGTTTGTCGCCGCACCGATCAGCGTTGGGAGTCAATTGAAGCGCCGGCCAACGACATGTGGCAGCAGGTTTCGGAAACGGATCCGCTGCGGTGGATGGGGAAGGTGTACAAAAGCCGATCAGTATTCCGCCGACCGAGCGTGATTACCGAGGAAGAGTTGACGAGCGCGTTGAAGGACAGCGAAGAGGCGGCCCAGAAACTGCCCAATGATGACATGGCGCAGGCCACGAATATTCAGGGCCAGATGGTGATGTTGGACAAGATGGTTCGTGACTGGGGCCGCAAAGGGAAAGCGGTTGATGATCAGAACGCGCTGGTAGATGAGATGATCCAAAAGGCGCTTGTTGCGGTACCGAACGGCACGGAGGTGGCGGGGCTGCGCCTGCTTCGAGTTCTCATGAAGAATCAGGAAAACAAAATGACCGATGAAATCAAGGTTGCAGCGGAGCACCTTGTTGCGACGATTTCAGAGGATGCGGCCCCCGAGACGATTCTCGAGTGCTCGAACCTGCTGATGGCAGTGCCGGTTGAGGGGCGCGCCCGTACCATCGCCATGAAGGCGAAGTATCTTGAAAAGCATCCAGAGCAGTTGGATATTCGGCTGGCGTATGCGACGATGTGTTTTGAGAATGACGAGCTGGAGACGGCGGAAAAATCGGCACGGCAAGTCATTGATTCGACGGCGCTGCCCGTGAGTTTTCTGTCCCAGATACAGCCGGATCTGCGGAAGCGAGCGGCCGGCGTACTTGTGGATGTGCGAACACGGCAGTGGGCCGATGCGAAACCGGAGGATCGTGCGGCCAGAGCGGTGGCGATGGACGCGGCGCGGGCGGACCTTGCGAATTTGGTAACGGACAAGGAGAACGACCCGCAGTTGATCCGTGCGGATGCGCGAATTGCGTTCCGCAAGGGTGAGGCACAACGAGCGGCGAAGTTGTTCGATCGTCTGGTGCGCGAGACCTCGTATGGCCAGGACCCAGAAACACTGTTCCATGCGGCCGTGGCGATGAAGCAGATCTCTCAATTTGGCCGGTCCTATGAGCTGGTCACTGAATCGATCAAGTACCAGCCGGGGTTGGTTCCACTGCTGGTGCTCAAGGCGCAACTCGAATTCAACATGGGCAGGAAAACAGACGCCATCGCGACGCTTTCACAGTTGCCGGAGTCCGAGATTTCCAATCCAGAGGTTCAACAGTTGGTGGCGGCATTGAATGTAAGCACGGAAGGTGCCGGGCAGGCGGCGCAGGGAGACCCGATCTCGGTAGCGATTTCCAAGGCCAACGGCGCGCTGGTAAAGGGTGAAATTGATTTGGCGCGCACCATATTGAATGCGGAGTTGGCGAAATCACCGGAAAATCTGACACTGCTGCGTGCATTGATTGTTGTTGAAAGCCGGACCGGTCAACCTGCGCAGGCCCGTGAGTACCTTGCACGAGCCATCAAAGTGGCTCCGCAGGATGAAGACCTGAAGCGGATGCAGGCG
>CAZWJR010000122.1:0-8641 GCA_964634655.1 uncultured Isosphaeraceae bacterium
CCCAGCCCGCCCAGGACGACCATGATGATGATGTCGAATGATCGCTGGAAGCCGAGTTCAGCGGCGTTGATCGCGCCGATGTCCAGTGCATAGAGGCCACCAGCAGCCCCGGCGATGAAACTAGCCAGCACGAAGGCGCGCACCTTGTACTTGGTGATGTGCACTCCCATTGCCTGCGAGGCGACTTCATCTTCACGAATAGAGAGAAAGGCGCGGCCGGTGGTGCTGACCTTCAATCGATAGACAAACACAAGCGTCAATACGACGCCGAGGTACACCCAGAACAATGTTGTGTAGGTTGGAAGGAGATTCAGGCCTTTGGGACCACCGAGCATGAGAGGGAGTTCGTAAATTGGGTGCTGGTTCACCTCCGCGGCTTTCCAGGGCGGGATTTGTTCCGCGGTGCCCTGCAGGATGACGCGAACGATCTCGCCGAAGCCGAGGGTAACGATGGCGAGGTAATCGCCGCGCAGGCGCAGGCTTGGCAGGCCGACGACGTAACCGGCTGTTGCGGCAAGGACGCCGCCGGTGAGGCATGCGATAACGAAGAGGAAATCGCCTTTGCCGATGATGGGGCCGGAGAAAGTTTCGTTGCCTGTGTAGGAAAGTGCGCCGCCGGCGAATTCCGCGTTGCCCCAGAGTTTCATGGAGCCGTAATAAACCATTGCCGCAGCAGCGTAGCCTCCAACGGCCATGAATCCTGCATGGCCCATCGAGAATTGGCCGGTGAATCCGTTCACGACGGTGAGAGAGACTGCGAGGATAATGTTGATGCCGATGACCAGCATGACTTTGCTGGGATAGCCGCCCGCGCTGGGCCCGACGACGTAGTACATGAGCAAGGCAGCGGTCGTTGCGGCCGCGAACGGCCAGGCAGCCTGCACCGCTGATTGCATCAGCGACGGCTTGAGGCGACTGGCTTGTTCGAGGAGTTTGCTCATGGTGCGTGCGGTTTGAAGCGGATCAGACTTTTTCGACGGTGGCTGTCCCCAGCACGCCTTCGGGGCGGAACAGGAGAACGATGATGAGGATGGCGAAAACGTAGGCGTCACGGTAATTGCTGGAGAGATATGCAACGCCGAAGAATTCGATCAGACCGATGAGCAGACCGCCAAGCATTGCACCGCGCACATTGCCGATGCCGCCGACGACGGCAGCAACGAACGCCTTGAGGCCAAGCATGACCCACATGGCATCTGCGGTTTGTTTTGCCTGGCCCTGGTATTTCATGGCGTAGAGAAAGCCGGCCGCGGCGGCGAGCATGGAGCCGATCACAAACGTGATGCTGATCACCATGTCCACGTTGATGCCCATGAGGCTGGCGTTGCGAGGGCTGAAACTAACCGCGCGCATCGCCATGCCGAGTTTTGTTGAATAGATGAGGTATTGGAGGGCGAGCATCAACAGCAGGGCGGTGCCGATGACGGCGACGTTGACGAGCGTGATGTGGACGTCCTGAAATGAGACGAGCACGGTGTCCGGCAGCAGCACGGGGGTTGGTCTGGGGTAAGGGCCAAAGGGAATCGGTGATTCGCCAAACTTCAGCTGGCCGATGTTCTGAAGGAAGAGCGAAACGCCGATGGCGGTGATGAGAACGTTGAGCCGTGGGGCGCTGCGCAGCGGTTTATAAGCAAATCGTTCGATGACAAATCCTGCGGCGCCGCAGAACAACATCGCCATCACCAACACAACGGGACCGATGTACCAGGCGGGAACTCCGGCTGCGAGCGCGCCGTGAATTCCTAAGAATCCAGCGATGACAATGGTCATGTGCACACCCAAAGCGAAGACATCGCTGTGGGCGAAGTTGATGAACTTCAGAATGCCATACACCATGGTGTAGCCAAGCGCGATGAGCGCGTAGAGGCTGCCCACGGTAAGGCCGTCAACCAGCGTTTGAAAGAATTGCGTCATGGAGAGAGGCTGTCGGCTATCGGCTTTTGGCTATCGGCTCCCAGCGTCACCGCGGATGGCCGATTGTAGAACACCGATACCTCTGTTCACTTGGGCTTGATGGTTGCAACGTACTTGGGTACGCCGTTGGTGATTTCGAGCATCACGGCATCCTTGTTGGCATTTCGCTGGGCATCGATGGTGATTGATCCGGTAACACCAGCGAAGTTCTTGGTGGAGGCGATGGCGGCGGCCAAGTCTTTGCCACCGAGCGACTTGGCGCGATCCATCGCATCGAACAGAAGGCGAGCGGCGTCATAGCCAAGGGCAGCCAGGCCGTCGGGAACTTTGCCATAGGCCTGTTGATATTTCTTGACGAAGTCCTGCACCTCGGCCCGGGTGTCTTCATGTGAGTAGTGATTGCTGAAATAGCACTTGTCGAGCGAGTCGCCGGCGTTCTTGAGTTCTTCGCTGTCCCAGCCATCTCCGCCGATGAGCGGCACGTTGAGGCCGAGTCGACGGGCCTGACGTGCGATGTTGACGACCTCGGTGTAGTAACCGGGGACGTAGATGAAATCGGGCTTGGCTTCGCGAATTGAAGTGAGTTGGGCGGAGAAATCGTTGTCTCCATCGCTGTAGGCTTGCGTGGCGACGATCTTGCCGCCCATGGAGGCAAACGATTCCTTGAAGTTGTCATTCAATCCAGAGGAATAGGCCTGTGCGCGGTTGAAAAGCGTGGCGGCGTTGGAAAAGTTCAGATTCTCTTTTGCAAACTTTGCACCGACGTAGCCTTGGAAGGGATCAATAAAGCAGACGCGAAAGATCATGTCGCCAACGGAAGTGACATCCGGATTTGTGCTGGAAGGGCTCACCATCGGCACACCGAGGCGCTGGCAGACGGGGCCGCCGGCAAGACTGCGCGAACTGGCCACTTCACCGATGATTGCATCCACTTTGTCCTGCTGAATGAGCCGCGTGACTGCGGTGACAGATTCCTGCGCTTTGCCTTGATTGTCGTAGGTAATAAGTTTGATCTGCTTACCATGGACACCGCCGGCGGCGTTGCGTTCTTTGACGGCGAGTTGAATGCCGTTATCTGTGGAGACGCCAAATGTTGCCTCCGAGCCGGTCATGGAGGCGTAGTGGCCAACAAGGATGGTGTCCTTGGCAGCAGTTTCTGTGGCGGAGGGTGAGGCCTTTCCCGGGCCGTTGTTGGCGGTGTTGTTTGGGCTGGATTTATCGCAACCGGTCATCGCAGCGGCAAGGGCGATCGACGACAGGATTGTGCGGAAGGAATTGGAGGTGGTGCGTTTCATTGGATGCTCCTGAAATGACCAAAACGTCGGTAATTGGGCGGGTGTTGCGCATTACCAATGTACGGCCGTTGGGGTCAAAACGCCAGTTCTGTGGTATACTCGGAAGTTCCAACAGCAGGAAGAATTGGCGATAGATGCGTGTCGCATTCTGCCGATTGAGTAGTGGCTAATTCGCCGAATCGGTGGCCGCCGCGCTCCCGAAGGTCAGATCAAGGGAAGGATTCTCCCGCCGATGGACTTGAGTGCATGGATGACGCTGCTGGTGACGGTGGGGGTGCTGCTGACGTTGATCCTTACGCGGATCGGTGCGGATCTGGTCATGTTGGCGGGCCTGGCGTTGCTCATGACCGTCGATGCGGTGAGCGATCAAATTACGATTTTCAAATCCGCTAACGACGCCTTGGGCGGGTTTGCCAATGAGGGGACCATTACGGTTGGTGTGCTGTTTGTGGTGGCGGCGGCGATTCGTGAAACGGGCGGGCTGACTTCCATTGCGATGCGGATCTTGGGGCGGCCGAAAACGTTGATGGCGGCGCAGACGCGGATGATTGTTCCGGTGGCGGCGATGAGCACGGTGATGAACAACACGCCGCTGGTGGCGATGATGCTGCCGCTGATTACGGATTGGGCGCGCAAGAACCGCATCTCGCCATCCAAACTGCTGATGCCGCTTAGTTTTGCAACGATTCTGGGCGGTGTGTGCACACTTTTGGGAACGAGTACGAACCTTGTGGTTCACGGGTTGTTGATCTCCTATCAGAATGAACACCAACTTGCCCCACGAGCGCATGGCTATGGCATGTGGTTTTTCGATGTGACATGGGTTGGTGTGCCTTGCGCGATTGCGGGGTTGATCTACATTGTGCTGTTCAGCCGGTGGCTGCTGCCGGAGCGCATACCGCCGGTGAGTCTTGAGGCCGATCCGCGCGAGTATTCGGTGGAGATGCTGGTGGAACCGGGCTCTGCGCTGGTCGGCAAATCAATTGAAGAGGCAGGTCTGCGCCAGTTGCCGGGCATGTACGTGATGGAGATTGAGCGCGAGGGCGAGATCATTCCGATGGTTGCGCCGGAGCAGAAACTGGAAGCCAACGATCGGCTGGTTTTTGTCGGCATCGTGGATTCGGTCGTGGAATTGCAGCGGATTCGCGGTTTGCGACCGGCGACGAACCAGGTTTTCAAACTGAATGCGCCGCGGCCGGCGCGGTGCCTGATTGAAGCGGTTGTTTCCAACACCTGCCGATTGGCGGGGCAGACGATCCGTGATGGGCGCTTCCGTTCAGTCTATAACGCGGTGATCATTGCGGTGGCGCGCAACGGCGAGCGCATTCACAAGAAGATCGGCGACATTATTCTCAAGCCGGGTGACACGCTGCTTTTGGAGGCATCTCCATCGTTTGCGGATGCTCATCGCAATTCGCGAGATTTTTACCTGGTGAGCAAAGTGGAGGATTCCACTCCGCCACGGCATGAGCGAGGCTGGATTTCGCTGCTGATCCTTGCCCTTATGGTGATTGCCGCGGGCACTGGATTGTTGAGCATGCTGAATGCGGCGTTGCTGGCGGCGGGTGCGATGGTGCTGACGCGATGCATCAACTCCAGCACGGCTCGCCGCAGCGTGGATCTGCAGGTGCTGCTTATGATCGGTGCGGCACTGGGATTGGGCAAAGCGATGGAGAACAGCGGAGCGGCAGCGTTTGTGGTGAATCACTTCATCGGTATTGCCGGGACCAATCCGTGGCTGGCGCTGGCGGTGATTACAGCCTTGACGACGCTGTTCACGGAAACAATGAGCAACGCGGCGGCGGCGGCATTGATGTTTCCGGTTGCAATGGTGACATCGCAGACGCTCGACGTGAGTTACATGCCGTTTGTGATTGCGATCATGGTGGCGGCATCATGCAGTTTCTCCACGCCGATCGGCTACCAGACCAACTTGATGGTGTACGGGCCGGGCGGCTATAGGTTTATCGATTACCTTCGGTTTGGCGGCGGGTTGAATGTGCTGATGTGGATCATCACCGTTACCGTGACGCCGGTGGTTTGGCCGTTTTAGTGAGAACGGGATGAGTGGGGGATGAGCGCGGCCGGGTCCACTATCCTGTATTCATGTGGTCTCCAGCGGATATTGCAGATGCGATTGAATCCGGGCTACGCCGCGCGTTTGAGCAGCGTGATCTGGAGCAGGCTGTGTATGGAATGGATGTGCTTGATGAAATCGCGCTGCATCCGACTGTTGCCAGTGCGCTGCGAGAGGCGGGGTATGGCGTGTATCGAGAACAGCGATATCCGGCGGATCGGATCAAGCGCAGTCACAGCGAGGGTGAGCGGTGCGATTTTGTATTGACGCCGGATGGGCGCGAGTTGAGCCAGCCTGATGCAGCGGGGACGCTGTTTGATCCGGCGGACACGGTGCCGCTGGATGAAGCGTACTGGCTGGAGGTGAAAGTTGTTTCGCAGTTCACGGTGGAAGGCCCCAACGCCAACTATTCATCGCAGTTGCTTTCGACGGTGCGGCAGGATGTGACGAAGTTGAGCAAAGAGCCGGGGATCCTGCACGCGGGGTTGCTGATTGTTTTGTTTGTGCAGGATGAGCGCGTTGCGGATCACGATTTGCAGATCTGGCAGGACCGATGCTTGCAGCGAGGGTTGCCGATCGGGAGCCCGGCGGTGCGGCGCACGCAGCTCAACAATCGACACGGGCATGGGGTGTGTCTGATGGCGGTGTATCCGGTGATGCATGGGTGAATGAGGCTGTCGGCAATCGGCTGTCGGCGAGTGATCGGCGCTGGGTGATTCATGTTTTGGAAGCAGAAGACGGGGTGGGGAGTGGGCGGCTTCCCTGCTTAGGGGCGCAAATCTCTGCGCCTAAGGCACCGGATTTTCGCGGTAATGGTGTAGGACAGAATCATCGCGACGGCCCGACGGCGGTCGTGGCGTGTTCACGTTAACTCGTTTGGATTTTCAATTGGCAATTCGCGCCGTCGCCAATCCAGGAATCCGAAACACAAAGAAAGAATGACCCCATGAAGCATCTCAACCACACGATCATCGCTACGGCGCATTCGCTTTTTCTTACGCTCGTTGCCGGCGCCGGCACCTGCGTCGTTCCCAACAACGGCGGTACGGCGAACTTCCCGCCCGCCTGCCCCAATGGTTACCGCGGGCCGATGAAAATCGTGAACGGGCTGCCTGCAAGCGCCCAGATCAACATCGATGCAAGGCTGACAAACTTCAATGTCACTTTCACCGGACCCGGAGGGAGTCTGGGTGGGCAGGTGCAGCAATTCAGCAGCACGCTCCAACTGACTTTGTCCGGCACTGGATCGCTCGCCGGGTACAACCGCTTCGTTTCCATGCAGGTGCAGTGTGAAACCCACACCGGGCCGCGCACGCCCGGCCAGCCACTTCAGTCATTCCCCACCGATATGTTCCGCATGCAAGGTCAACTGCCGGCGGGCGATCCGGATTTTGATCTGCTGCGCATCACGGCGGGCACCGCCTTCGGCATGCCTTCGCCCGGCCACACCACGCTTACGCAACAGGCCGGTGGATGGGCGGTCGATAGTTTCTTCGATGTCACGTATCGCATTGATTTCGTCGGGCATCCCGGCGGCGCGGTGTCGGGATTGTCCGGCTCCACGAACAGCAATTCTCATATCCAAACGAACGATCCGGTGGCCAAGCTGGATGCCTGGCAGACGTGGGGTCGATGCGTCGACAATTACCTGTTCATTCAATCACCGCCAATCCCCGCGGACTTTTTTGGTCCGGGCTCCCAGCCGTTTTTCGGATCCATCTGCTACAGCGGCCAGCCGCTGGGGGCGACGCCGTTTGGCGAATTTGATGTGGCAGACACCATTATCCGGCGACCTGCGGGCGATCCATTTGATCGGGTCGATCTGCCCGGCACGGTCAACGTGCCCATTGAAATGGTTGCGCTCGATCTCAAATCCGTGAATCCAATCATTGTGACCTACAGCGGCCAATCGCCTCAACAGTGGAACGTGCAGATTAATCTCTCCAATATTCCGGCGCCGGCGGGCACGATGACCGCCACCAAGACACATGCCAACGGCGGCACGTTTGATGCAACGATCTACGTTCAGCCGCGTTTCACTTTTACGAAGGTGTCGAATCCATCCGATGTGCGAGTACTCGATACGGGGGAAGCGGGGAATCCGCCCATCATTTTTCACACGGACAACGTGCCATGGGTGCATGATCTGGATCCCAATTTCCACTTTGAAGGCGGCTGCTGCACGGACTTCCATCCTGGCGTTGCGGATTCCAACTTCATCACCGGCGGCGGTCAAACCCTGACGGCGGCGCACCTGCTGGCACCGGGCGCGGCACATGGCCTCTACCCGGCACTGATTCCCGTGTTGTGCCCGGCCGACATTTCGCCTCCGGGTGGCAATGGATCGGTCAACGTGGGCGATTTGCTGGCGGTCATCAATTCATGGGGCGCGGCCGGCGGTGCGGCGGACATCAACCACGACGGCATTGTTAACGTGATTGATCTGCTGGCGGTGATCAATGCGTGGGGGCCGTGCCCGTAACGCCACTGTCGTCACTCCGTTTTGTTTTTCTCCAACTACTTATGAGTCCCTTGAACCTCGGCGACGAACTCGCCGAGGTTTGTTTTTTTTGCGAAGCCAACATTCGTGCGCTTCAGGAACGGTCGATTGGGCAACCCTATCGCGCTTGATTCCAGGGCATTTTGGCGAGGATCATGGCCATGCCGCAGGTGTCGGTTACGCCGGAGAAGACGAGGCCCGCGCCGACGAATGCGGAGAGGCCGAGGAAGGCGGGGTGGATGAAGAAACCAAGAGCGACGCCAAGGAACACAAGCGAGCCAGCGGCGATGCGGACCTGGCGTTCCAGTGAGATGACGGAACTCTTGCCACGGACGACGGGCAGGCCGGCTTTTTCCCAGGCGACGGTTCCGCCTTCGATGTTGAAGACGTTGGTGAAACCGGCGGCGGCGAATTTTTCGCAGGCTTTGGCGGCGCGGCTGCCGGAGCGGCAGATGAAGTAGAGCGGTTCATCGCTGGAGCCGTTGCGGCCGGCGAGAATTGCGTTGGGGTCCAGACGATCCAGCGGATGCAGGTGTGCGCCTTCGGCGTGAACTTCAGAGAACTCCGCGGGGGTGCGGACATCAATGATGTGCGGGGCGCGGGAGTTTGTGGGGGCGGCAGGGCTGCTGTTGTTTTGGCGTCGATTTTGGACTTGGGTTGGGGCGATTGTTTGAATGGTCATGATGGCCTCGCGTTCTCCAGGTATGGTATTCCTGCGGATCGATCGATCGTTCTTGAAGGGTGTTTTTTGGGGGTGGGTGGTGTAGTTTGCGCGCGCCGTTGGGGACTCAATTAGTTGGTTTTTTGACTCGTTCGAGTGGCGTTTTTGATAGCGCCAGGGGCGTTTTTTTGGAA
>CAZWJR010000123.1:0-8558 GCA_964634655.1 uncultured Isosphaeraceae bacterium
GGTCAAGACCGCTGAAGGGTTCATCGAGGATGATGAGTTCCGGCTCGTGGATGATGGCGGCAAGGACCTGAACTTTCTGCTGCATGCCCTTGGAGAGTTCCTGGCAGCGTTTTTTCAGCACGTGGGGAAGTTCGACGCGTTCCAGCCAGCCGAGCACGCGCTTAGGGAGGCCGCCGGTGGGCATGCCTTTGAGGCGGGCCATGTATTCCAGGAACTCCCCCACTCTCATCTTGCGATAGAGGCCGCGTTCTTCCGGGAGGAAGCCGATGCGGTCCTTGTTGCGGAGGGCGTTGCCGCCGAGGACATCGATCGTGCCGGAATCCGGGTAGATGATCGACATGATCATGCGGATGGTGGTGGATTTGCCCGCGCCGTTGGGGCCGAGGAAGCCGCAGAGACTGCCTGTGGGGACATCAAGGTCCAGATCACGCACTGCGTGCGTGGTACCGAAGGTCTTGTTTACACCACGAATTGAGATTGAAACGTCATTCACGATGGGTTGGCAGCAGAAAGAAGGAAGCGACGTTCATCGAGTGATGAACGTCGCTTGTAAAGTTGCGGTGATGATAACGGATTGAGCGAGTTATGGTTTGCCAGCGGCGCCGGGTTCTTTGGGAGCGGGCGGCGGCGTAGCGGGTGCGGGGGCTGGAGGCGGCGCATCGGTTGGTGGAGTTGATGGCGCGGCCGCTGGCGGCGCTTCCTGCTTCTTGATGAGTTCCTTGACTTCATCGGGCTGCGCGAAAACGGCGGGATCAACCTTGTTCACTTCTATATCGGTATAAGCAAAATCCAGGGGATTCTGCCCGGGCTGATCGATGGTGATCTTGCTGAACGTTTTCAGTTTGTCGATTTCCTTCCAATCACCGAAGCGGAAATTGACGGCGACGGTTCCCATGGGGCCGTCCTGGGAAATTCCTGTGCCGCACAGGAGTTTCGATTCGACATCGAAGTAGCCGAAGTGCTGGAAGGGACTTTGGCCGTCCACTGTGACGGCGACCTTGTAGCAGTCCTTCTCATTGAGTTTTGTGAGTTCAGTGGTTTTGAAAGTCTTGAAGGAAGCGTCGGGATTCAGCGCGACCCAGAAGGGGAAGATCATTCCAAACTGATCTTTGAGTTGTGCAACCTGCGGTTCGGAAAGAAGTTCGTAGCCACGTGCCGTGTTCGACCAGCCGTGCTTCCCATCGAACACGACGACTGAAGCAGCGCCTGGCGCGGTGGCGCCGGTTTCGGTGATGTGGAACTTGCCATCGCGAGTTGAACGAAGTTCCATGGTTGCCTGGCCGTTGGGGCCGTCGACGATGGTCTTCGCGGAGACGGAAGCAATTTTCGAGACAACTTCCTTGTCGCCGAGGGCAGCGATGGAATCGTCGATGAGTTTCCTTGCTTCAGGAAGATCAGCGGCGGGAGTCGCTGGAGCAGGAGCGGCGACGGGCGGAGGAGTTGGCGGCGGCGCGGGGACAGGCGGAGGGGTTTCCTGGGCCCTGGCAGCGCTGCAGATGAATGCGGCTGAAAGAGAAAAAAGTTTCCCGACAGACATTTGGGGGTGGGGTAAAAAAACGGATTGGGGTTTGTGCATGGAGGCCTTAATTTGCCGCGGTTGCGGCGGAGGAGACGACGGGCGTACCCGTTTTGGAGTCACAGCCATCGCATGAGGGCTGAGCGGGAGGGGAATGATACCGACGGGAGGGCGAAATGTTCCGTCCATGCGGGATTTTTGGGGTATTCCGCGGAGGCCGGCTTTCTTTCATCCGTTTATCCGGATATATGATTGGACAAGGGCAAAAGTGCCGATATCATCCCGCTATGGCCAGTCGATTCCTACGCGAACTTGAAAAGCGGGTACTCGTTTTTGACGGGTCGATGGGGGCGACGCTGCAATCGATGCCACTGACGGTTGGGGATTATCTGGGGCGGGAAAACTGCGTGGACATTTTGGTGAAGAGCCGGCCGGAGGTGATTCAATCCATTCACGAATCGTTTCTGGATGCTGGGGCGGATGCGGTAGAGACGGATACGTTCGGGGCGAACAAACTGGTGTTTGCGGAGTTTGATCAGGAACTGGTGGGATGGACGCACGAGATCAACAAACAAGCGGCGGAAGTTGCGAGGGCGGCGTGCGAGAAATTTGCAACGAAGGAAAAGCCGAGGTTTGTGGTGGGGTCGATCGGGCCAGGCACAAAGTTAATAACGCTGGGGCATACGACGTGGGAAGCCATGCTGGACAGTTACGCAGAGCAAGCGCGGGGATTGATTGATGGCGGGGTTGATGCGTTCATCGTTGAGACGTGCCAGGATTTGCTGCAGACCAAGTGTGCGATCAATGCGTGCCTGGATGCGCTGAAGGCGAAGGGGAAGTCGCACGAAGATATTCCCATCATGGCGAGCGTGAGCATTGAGACGATGGGATCGATGCTGCTGGGGAGCGACATCACGGCGGTGGTGAATGCGCTGGGGATGTTTCCGATTTGCTCGCTGGGGTTGAATTGTTCCACCGGGCCGACGGAAATGGGCGAGCATCTGGCGTACTTGAGCAAGCATTGGGGGCGGCCGATTTCGGTGATGCCGAATGCTGGGTTGCCGATTTTGGTGAATGGGAAGACATCGTTCCCGCTTTCGGCGGAAGCGTTCACGACTTCGCTGGCGCGATTTGTAGATGAATTTGGCGTGAATATTGTGGGTGGTTGCTGCGGGACGACGCCGGGGCACATTCGCGCTTTGGTGCAGACGGTAAAGCAGAATACGGCGCATCGGGCAAGATTGGTGGAGCCGCAGAAGCCAGGGTGCTCGAGCCTTTACAGCCATGTTGAGTTCGTGCAGGACAATTCGTTTTTGATTGTGGCGGAGCGGACGAATACGAATGGATCGCGGAAGTTCAAGCGATTGCTGGAGGAGGATGATTGGGATGGGTTGGTTTCCATGGCGCGCGATGAGGTGAAGGATGGATCGCACGTGCTGGATGTTTGCGTGGATTACGTGGGGCGTGCCGGGGCGCGGGACATGAGCGAAGTGGTCAGCCGGTATGTGCAGCAGGTGAACGTGCCGCTGATGCTGGATTCCACACAGGCGGATGTGATTGAAGCGGGGTTGAAACGTGCAGGCGGCAAGTGCATTGTGAATTCGATCAATCTTGAAGATGGCGAGAAGCGGTTCAATGACATCTGCCCGCTGCTGAAGCGGTATGGCGCGGCGTGCGTGGCGCTAACGATTGATGAGGATCCACAAGCGGGAATGGCGAAGACGGCTGATCGCAAGTTGGAAATTGCGGAGCGCATGCATGAGATGTTCACGGGTCATTGGGGATTGGATGAGCGCGATCTGCTGTTTGATCCGTTGACGTTTACGATAGCGACGGGTGTGGATGAGGATCGGCGGCTGGGGTTGGAGACGCTGGAAGGAATTGAACGGATTGCCAAGCGGTTTCCGAATTGCGGGATTATTCTGGGGCTATCGAACATCAGTTTCGGGCTGAAACCATCGGCTCGCGCGGTTTTGAACTCGGTTTTTTTGCATGAAGCGCGGCAGCGAGGGCTGACGGCGGCGATTGTGCATGCCTCGAAGATTCTGCCGCGGAACAAGATTGAAACGGCGAAGTGGGAAGCGGCGCTGTGGGCGATTTTTGATTATCGGGGAGCGCAGCGGCCGAGCGGGCAGCCGGAGAATTTTGATCCGTTACTTCACTTCATCAGTTTGTTTCCGGATGGCGACGAGGCGGCGGCGCGGGATGCGAGCAACGATGAGAATTTGTCCATCGAGGAGAAACTTCAGCGGCACATCATTGATGGAGAGCAGAAGAATTTGGAAGCGGATTTGGATGCTGCGATGGTGCAGTATTCGCCGCTGGCGATCATCAACGATCACTTGCTGGCGGGGATGAAGGTGGTGGGCGATTTGTTTGGCAGCGGGCAGATGCAGTTGCCGTTTGTTTTGCAATCGGCACAGGTGATGAAGAAGGCGGTGGCGTATCTTGAGCCGCACATGGCGAAAGCGGGGACAGCGAGCGGGCCGAAGGCGCGGATTGTGCTGGCCACGGTGCAGGGTGATGTGCATGACATCGGCAAGAATCTTGTGGACATCATCCTGACGAACAACGGATATGAGGTTCACAATATTGGCATCAAGCAGCCCATTGCGCAAATTGTTGCAGCGCTGCGTGAGAAGAAGGCGGATGCGATCGGCATGAGCGGTTTGCTTGTGAAGAGCGTGGGCGTGATGGAAGAAAACCTGCATGAGTTGAACCGGATGGAGTTGACGGTGCCGGTGCTCCTGGGCGGTGCGGCGTTGACGCGGCATTATGCGGAATCGCATTTGCGAGGCATCTACAAGGGGCCGCTGTACTACGGCAAGGATGCGTTTGACGGTTTGCGCATTTGCGAGCATCTGGCGGATGATCGTTTGAGTGCGCTGGATGAAGAGATCGATGCGCGGCTGGAAAAACGAGCTGGTGTTGAAGAGAAAGTTGCGTGCATGAAGGAACGGACCGGGCAACGTTTGGATGAAGCGGTTGGGGCAGGTGTGGTGACGGCGGCGGCGCGATCTCGTGTGGCGACGGACGTTTTGATTCCAAAGGTGCCGTTCTTCGGCGAGCGGTTGGTTGAGCACATTGATCTGGATGAGATCTATCCGTTCATCAATACGGTGGCGTTGTTTCGCGGGCAGTGGGGATTCAAGAAGGGTGCGATGTCGCCGACGGAGTACGAGGCGAATTTGAAGAATGTGGTGGAGCCGGTGTTTGAGCGGATGAAGTGTTTATGCAGGGATGAACAGATTCTGCGGCCGGCGGTGGTGTATGGGTATTTTCCATGCAATTCGTCGGGTGATGATCTGGTCGTTTTTGATCCGGAAGATCATGAGAAGGAGATTGAGCGGTTTCGGTTTCCGCGGCAAACGAAGCGCGATCTGCTTTGCATAAGCGATTTTTTCCGGCCTGTGGAATCAAAAGAAAAGGATGTGGTGGCATTCCATTGCGTGACGATGGGTGTGGAGGTGAGCCATCGGGCCCGGCAGTTGTTTGAGCGGAACGAGTACACGGAGTATTTGTACATGCACGGCATGGGAGTGGAGTGCGCGGAGGCGCTGGCGGAATTGTGGCACAAGCGGATGCGGGCGGAGTTGGGGATTGGGCATGAGGATTCGCCACGGATTCGCGTGTTGTTCACGCAGCATTATCGCGGCAGCCGGTACTCGTTTGGCTATCCGGCGTGCCCGGACATGAGCGATCAGGAGAAACTGTTTCGACTGCTGAAGCCGGAGCGGATTGGTTGCGTGCTCACGGAGAACTGGCAAATTGTGCCAGAGCAATCGACGAGCGCGATTGTGGTGCATCATCCGGAAGCGAAGTATTTCAACGTGTGAGGACCGAGTACCGAGGACTAAGTGCTGAGGACTGGGTATCACGATCCTTCGATCATCGACTGCAACCGATCAAGTTTTTCACCCCAATATTTCTTGAGTTTGTCAACGGTTTTGGCATCGGCCAATTTGTTGTGCTGAATGGTGACCTGGCACTTGCCGGCGGGCTTGGGATAGAACATGACTTCGACGTTGGTTTTGCCATCGATCCATGTGATGCGGATTGATTTGTTGGCGGTGGCCTTGCGGACGGTGAAATCAGTGTTGGCGAGCCACTTGCGGCGTTGTTTTGGATCTGTCCATGCTTTGTAGAGATCGGCGACGGGTGTCAACATGGTTTTGCTGCGGCTGATCGAAAATCCGGCGGCGGTCTGATGTTTGAGGCGCAGGCCACGGGCGCGTTCGTATTCCACGGTGACCATCTGCTGCCACCACGGGCCGACTCCATGTTTCCTGGAGAGGACGGCAACGATTTGCTGGTGCGTCATCTTCTTGCCGCCGGCCTTGTCGAGCGCGGCGAACCATTGAGCCCAAGTCTTGCCGGTTTTTGCTTTGACGGCGGCATCGCTCATGCTGAGAGAGGATTTCTTTTTTGCGGCGGACATGAAAATCTCCGATGCGGATTCCAAACCTGAATCATGATACCGTGACAGTGATGGAACTCACCAGTGAAAACTCAAAGGCGAAGGCGTTGCTGGCACTGGCGCTGCTGGTGCCTGTGCCGACGATTGGGGTGGCGCTGGCGATGATTTTTGAAAGTACGCGCGGCACGCCTCTGGGAATGGGCGCGTATGCGGCGAGCAAGATTTGGATATTGGTGTTGCCGCTGCTTTGGCTGTGGTTTGCGGACCGGGGACGGGTGGGATTCTCGCCGGCGCGGCAGGGTGGGTTGATGATGGGCGTTGCGCTTGGAGCGATCATCGGGGCGGCGATCGTTGGCGGGTACTTTGTATTTGCGCCGTTGATTGATGGCAGCGCGATGCGTGAAGCGGCGAATCGGAACGGAATTGGTACGCCGGGGAGTTATCTGGCGTTGGTGGCGTACCTGGCGGTTTTCAATTCACTGCTGGAAGAATATGTTTGGCGATGGTTTGTTTTTCGCAAATGCGAGATTGTGATGGGTGGAATTCCGGCGGTGATTGGCTCGGCGTTGTTTTTCAGCGTCCATCATTTTTTTGCGTTGCTGCCACAGGCGGGATTGAAGGTGGCTTTGCTGGGCACGCTGGGAGTGTTCATCGGCGGCGGTGTGTGGTCGTGGTGTTACCTGCGGTATCGATCGATCTGGCCGGGATATTTGAGCCATGTGATTGCGGATGTGGCGGTTTTTGTTGTGGGATGGATGATTTTGTTTGGTGGCGGTCGGGTTTAGAAGCCTCGGAAGCAAGAGAGATGCGAGCACAGGCGAGAGGCCGGTGCCACCCGATCCGATTCCTGCGAGTGCCAACAGATCACTCGCCGATTTTTGTTTTTAGGAACTCGCCGACGCGATCGATGCCGATGCGTTCCTGTTGCAGCGTGTCGCGATCGCGCACGGTCACGGTCTGGTCTTTCACGGTGTCGCCATCGATGGTGAAACAGAAGGGCGTGCCTGCTTCATCCATGCGTGCGTAGCGTTTGCCGATGGTTTGTTTGGGGTCGTACTGGCAGACGTATTTTTTGCGGAGTTCGCGGTAGAGTTTTTCGGCGACTTCCGGCATGCCGTCTTTGTTGACCAGCGGAAAGATGCCGGCTTTGACCGGGGCCATGCGAGGGTGGAACTTCATGTATACGCCGCTGGGCCGGGCGGGATCTGGGGTGAATGCCTCGCAGATGAGGGCGAGCGTGCCACGATCAGCGCCTGCGCTGGGTTCGATGACGTGCGGGAAATATCGCACGTTGCGTTCCTGGTCGTAGTATTTCATCTTGTCGCGCAGGCCTGAGTGTTCGGCATGCGACTTCAAGTCGAAGTCGGCACGGTGGGCGACGCCTTCGAGTTCACCGAAGCCAGGGGCGGTGAAGGGGAAGCGGTATTCGATATCGGAAGTTCCCGCGCCTTCCTTGGCGTAGTGGGCGAGTTCATCTTTTTCGTGCTCTCGCAATTGGAGATTGCCACTGGTGAGGCCGATGGATTGCCACCACTGGTAGCGATTATCGCGCCAGTAGCGGTACCAATCGACGGGCGTGAGTTCGCCTTCTTTGCAGTGCTCGGGCGGAATGACGAAGAACTCGATTTCCATCTGTTCAAACTCGCGCGAGCGGAAGGTGAAGTTGCGAGGCGTGACTTCGTTGCGGAAGGCCTTGCCCTGTTGGGCGATGCCGAAGGGTACGCCGACGCGGGTGGAGTTCACGACGTTGTTGAAGTTGACGAAAATGCCTTGGGCGGTTTCGGGGCGAAGGTAGGCTTTGTTTTCCTCATCGCGCACCGCGCCGACGTAGGTTTCAAACATGAGGTTGAACTGTCGGGGCTCGGTAAGCGTGCCACGGGTTTTCACATCCGGGCCGATGGTGATTGCGATTTCTTCTTTTGAAAGAGCCGTGAACGCGCAGTGATCGATTTGATCATCCGTGAGGGTGCGTTTCTTGTCCTTGTCGAGTTTCTTGCGGGCGTTTTTCAGTGACTCATCGTCGCCTGCGATGTAAGCATAGATGGAGCCTTGTTTATCACCTTTTTCGCCAATGACTGCGAGATGGTCCGCGCGGTAACGAGATTTGGATTCGCGGCAATCGACCATGGGATCGTTGAACCCTGCGGCGTGGCCGGAGGCGACCCACACCTTCGGGTGCATGATGATGGTGCAATCGAGGCCGACCATGTCGACGGACTGGCCATCGGGCCCGGGCAATTCCTTTTTGACCATGTCCTCCCACCAGGCGGTTTTGAGATTGCGTTTGAGTTCCGTACCGAGCGGGCCGTAATCCCAGAAGCCATTGATCCCGCCATAGATTTCCGACGATTGGAAGATGAAGCCGCGGCGACGACAGAGGGCGACGATTTCGTCCATGGTTTTGGCGAGGGGCTTGGCGGCGGGCGGTGTGGATGATTGAGGTTGATCACTCATTGAGGTGGTGATCGTAGCGGGAAAAGACGAAAGGCCAAAGTTGGCGCGATGTTTTTAACATCGCGCGGCGTTGGTGCGACTGCCCTCACCCCGGCCCTCTCCTGAGGGAGAGGGAGTGGCGAAGTCCGCTCCCTGACGGTCGCGGCTCGTTTCCTGTTAAGCGGCGGATTC
>CAZWJR010000124.1:0-3604 GCA_964634655.1 uncultured Isosphaeraceae bacterium
AGTTCCTTCTGTTTGTTGCGATTCTGGATTGGACGCTCAAATGCTCGGCCGTCGCATTTGGCGTGTGTGCTGCGGTCACTTTGGCTCAAGGGATGCTGGGCAATTTGCTTTATGCGGCGTTCGGCTTGGTGAGCGCGATCATGCTGGCTGTTGTTGGGGTACTGGATATTTTGGATCAGCAACACACAGCCTTGCCGCCGATTTTGCTGTTTCTTTTCGCGGGGTGGAATGGTTATGGCTCGTGGGCGGGGCTGCGTGAATGGCTGGAGGACAGGGCGGCACGACGGGCGGCGAGATAGGTGGATGGGATTGCTCAATCCATGGCGTGGAAACGGTCGATAGAGAATCTGGAGGTGGTCCGGAAACAACGCCATGGCCAAGACATCGCTGCCATTTACAGATCGTCTGATTGATGTTGCAGATGGAACAGCAACTGCGCAAACGCTGGCGAGCGATCGGCGGAGTAAGAAGCGTCATCCATACACGGCCATCGTCGCGCTTGTGTTGATTGAACCGGGCAGCACAAGCGGGCGGCCCATGGTGCTGCAAGCCAGAGATCTTTCGCTCAATGGCATTTGTGTGATGAGCAAGACGATGATGTATCCGGGTTCGCACGGTGCGATGCAACTGGTACGCAGCAGCGGGCAGATGGCGATCGTGGGAGTGCGTGTGCAGCATTGCAGGTATGTAAGCGATATGCAGCATGAGGTGGGGTTCAAGTTCATTCCGCTTGCGGAAGAGATTGATGCGAGGGCGTTTCTGGATCGTCGCGGCCGCATGGTGTTGCTGGACCCGACGATCAAGCCGTGAGCGAGTGCGATTGGCTGAAAGATGGATGTGGCTTTAGAATCCACCGTTTCGACGGTCATGGATTATTTTTCCTACAAAAACGGCGAGTTGCATTGCGAAGACGTTCCGGCGCGGGATATCGCGGCGGAGATGGGTACGCCGTGCTATGTCTATTCCCGCGCGACGCTGATCGATCACTACGATCGGATGGCGAAGGCGTTTGCGGCACTTGATCCGCTGATTTGTTTTTCGATCAAGAGTTGTCCGAACATCAACATCTGCCGATTGCTGGGCGAGCGTGGGGCGGGGATGGATTTGGTGAGCGGTGGGGAATTGCACCGGGCGATGAAGGCGGGAGTTGACCCGGCGCGATGCGTTTATGCCGGTGTGGGGAAAAGCGATGAGGAGATTCGCGAGTCTCTGCGGGCGGGAGTTGGGTGGCTGAATATTGAATCGGAAGAGGAGTTTGAGAACGTTGCGGCGATTGCGGCGGAGATGGGTGTGAACTGCCGCTGTGCGTTGCGGATCAATCCGGATGTGGATCCAAAAACGCACCGGTACACATCGACGGGCAAGAAGGAAACGAAGTTTGGCGTTGATATTGAGCGGGCCAAGGCGTTCTTTCGAGATTTCGGCCGCGATCGGAACTGCCAATTGCGCGGGCTGCATCTGCATATTGGATCGCCGGTGTATACGGTGGAGCCGTATGTGCAGGCGGTGGAGAAGGCTTTGGCGTTGATGGATGAACTTGGGCGGGATGGATATGAAATTGAGATGCTTGATCTGGGAGGCGGGTTTGGTGCAGATTATGAATCCGATCAATCGCCGCTGGCTGTGGACTATGCGGAGCGAATCGTGCCGTTGTTGGTGGATCGGGTGAAGAAGGGATTGAAGATTATTCTGGAGCCTGGCCGGGCGATTGTGGCGAATGCGGGAATCCTGTTGCTGAGGGTCTTGTACATCAAGACATCCGGCGAGAAGACGTTTGCGATTTGTGATGGGGGAATGAATGATCTGATCCGGCCATCACATTACGGAGCGTTTCACTTCATTTGGCCGGTGAGCGCGCCTCCGCCATTTACGCCGATCAAGAGGTCGAAAGAAATGAACATGGCGGGGCTGGTTTCGATTGATGTTGTTGGGCCGATCTGCGAGAGCGGGGATTTTCTGGCGTTGGATCGTCCGTTGCCGCCGCTGAAGCGAGGTGATCTGGTGGCGGTGTTCACAACCGGTGCGTACGGGATGTCGATGGCGAGCCGGTACAACGCCATGCCGCTGCCTGCGGAGGCTCTTGTAAAGGGAAATCAATTTGAACAAATCCGTCGGCGTGAGACGTATGATGATCTGACTGATCACGAAGAAGGCGGAAATTCCGGTGCTGGGAGACGGCCGAGAACTGTTGTGGGGCAAACGAAAGCAACATCATGATTCGCCGAGAGGATGATGGAATCTGGGTAACACTGCGAGAAACGATCGCGATGCATCACGAAGAGGTGTTTGCTTGCCTGACGACGGCGGTGGGGTTGAGCCGGTGGTTTCCTGTGGAAGCAGAGGTTGATTTGCGAACGGGCGGGACGATCAAGATGTGCTGGGATCAGGATTGCAAGAAGACGAGCACGATTGCGATTCTTGATTACGACGCGGGTGGAAGCATCGTCTGGGATTGGTATGCGGATTACAACGATTTGCACGCGCCGGTGTACTGGACGGTGAGCCCGAGCGTGGAGAAGGGATCGAAAGTTACGCTGCGGCAGGGGCCGTTTCGATCGGATGAGGAATCGCTGCTGGCGATGGCGGAGGAGGCGGAAAGTTGGCGGTGGCAGTTGTGCAACATGCGATCAGTGCTGGAAGTAAAGCACGACATGCGCGCGGTGAGGCCGCTGTAATATGATTGTCGCGGTGGTAACTGATCTCATTTTCTCAACGAAAATCACTTCCACGGCCAAGAGCGTGGGTGCGGATGTGAAGGTGGTGCGTTCGCTGGAGAAATTGGATGAGCGGCTGGCGGCGGGTGGATGCAAGACAGTGCTGGTTGATCTTGATGCCGATGGTGTGGATGTGCTGGCGGCGATCGGTCGGGTGTGTGCGGCGGCGGATCGGCCACGGATTGTGGCGTATGTATCCCATGTGCGTGCGGATCTGATTGCGGGAGCGCGGCAGGCGGGTGCGGATGAGGTGATGGCACGATCGGCGTTTGTTGCGAAATTGCCGACGCTGCTTGCTGAATCGGCTTGATTTTTCAAATCCAACGGGGAAGGAGAAGCAGCACAGTGATTTGTGTGGCTATGGATGCGTACATGCCTGCGATGAGGTCATCAATGAGTATGCCAGCACCGCCGGGAATGCGTTGGAGGGATCGGGCGGGCCAGGGTTTGGCGATGTCCATAAAGCGAAAGGCTATGAAGGCAGTGGCTGCGATGGCAAGATTCCATCTCCAGCCATCGGAGTCGGTTACGGAATGCCAGGGCAGGAAGAGGAGTGTCATCGATTGGCCGGCGACTTCATCGGCGACGATTTGGCCTGCATCTTTTTTTCCGAAATGATCCTCGGCTAGATTGCCGAAACGGAGGCAGACGACGGAGGCGGCGAACGCGAGAATGAGAAGGGGCAGGTCGAACAGAACTTCATTTGGGATTTGGGGAGAGAGTCTGGGGGAAACCCAGAAGAGTGCGAGCATGATGAATACGGGCGGCAGTGAACCCCACGTGCCGGGTGCGGGCTTCAGGTAACCGAGACCGAATGCGGTGAGCAGAGTGAGTTTGAATCGGGTAGTAGGCACGCAGTTCACACTTGTGCTTGCGTGTGCTTAAGGGAA
>CAZWJR010000124.1:3614-8557 GCA_964634655.1 uncultured Isosphaeraceae bacterium
CATTTTTCGCAGGCCGGTGATGTAGGGCAGGCCGGACCAGACGGTCACGATGAGAGTGGTGTAGACCAGACCGAAACAGGTCCACTTTGCCCAAGGATTTAAGGAAGGATGGAAGTTGATGGCAAGGAGCATGACGAGGGGGATGGTGATGCATTGGAGAATCATTTTGGCCTTGCCGGACCAAAGTGATGCTCCGCTGACACCCATGCCTTCAACGACGCCGCGGATGCCGGTGACGAGTAATTCTCTGGCGAGGATAAGCACAACCATCCAGGGGTAGACTCCGGTTGCCATGCGGACGAAGAGTTCGCCATCTGCGGAGCGTTCTTCAACCATGACAAAGCGCGGGCCGGAGAGGTACATGAAGGCCCCAATGATGAGGACCTTGTCGCAGAATGGATCCATGATGCGGCCAAAGGTGGACTCCACATGCCATTTGCGGGCGAGGTAGCCATCGAGGGCGTCGGTAATGGCAGCGGCGATGAAGATAGCGATGGCGAGATTGCCCCATCCAACCTGATGATCCGGGTAGCGAAAGGCGTTGAGCGCGCCGAAAAAAGCGGCAGCCAGAATCACCCGCAGGACGGTGAGCGAGTTGGGCAGCTGGCGTCGCAGGAGGGACGGCATGAGGGGCATGGTAGCGGAATTGCGGGTTGTGAAATCTTGCACAATCTTGACTGCCGGTTATGCTTCGCAAACCTATTTTGCCCGCCCACTCATGAACCCCGCGATTCCGTATTTTGCATGCGTTCTCGGCTCGGCAGCCTTGTACCTGCTGCTGCGGCCGAACACCGGAATGCGGGCTGTCCAGATGGTTGGAAGCGTGCTGGGATTGGGGTCGTTTGGCTGGCTTTTGGTGGAGGTTGGAAGGCGATTTGGAGTTGTTGGGGGCGAGATTTCGGGGCCGGGCGGGATGTTTGTGGCGTTCAGCCTGATTGCGGTGGCTTCGGCGGTGCGAATGATCACTCATTCTCGGCCGGTGTATTCTGCGTTGTATTTTGTGATGGTGGTTTTGAGTTCCGCGGGTATGTTCCTGCTGTTGCAGGCGGAGTTCATGGCGTTTGCGCTGGTGATCGTGTACGCCGGGGCGATTCTGATTACCTATATGTTTGTGCTGATGCTGGCGCAACAGGCACCGACGGCTCATTCCGGGCCGGTGACCCCGGAGTATGACCGATTGCCGCGTGAACCGGGGTTGGCGGCGATGGTTGGCTTCATGATGCTTGCGTTGTTCACGCACATGATTGTGGAAGGCGGGCCGACGATTTCGCCACCGGTTACGCTGGCGCAAGCGAATCAGGATTCGTGGTTGAAATTGAAGCAGTTGCCTGGAAATGCTCAAAGGATAGTGGATGAGGTTGAGCCTGGCGCGAAACTAGCGCCGGACTGGAATCTGCATTTTCAAGGCGAAGCGGTTTGGGTAGACGTTGTGGCGAAGGGGGCGACGCAGCCATCGGAGATGAAATTGCCTGCGGAGGCCATGCCGAGCAACGTGCAATTGGTGGGACTTGATCTGGTTTCGAAATTCCCGGTGAGTTTGGAGTTGGCGGGCATCATTCTGCTGCTGGCGATGTTTGGCGCGGTAGTGCTCGCTCGCAAGCAGATCGAATTGGGTGAGGATGAGGTGCGTGAGGCGGCGGGGATGCGGCGTTTGGCGTTCCATTCGGATGATCATCCGGACCATGCGGAGGGGACCAACCGATGATGCGTTTGGATCAGGTGATGCCTCTGATGATTGGTGTGATTGAGCCATTCAACGAAGTTTCGTTGAGTCACTATCTGGTCACGAGCGCGGTGCTGTTTGTGATCGGGCTGATCGGGTTTCTGGTGCGTCGAAACATGATCATCATGTTCCTGTGCACGGAACTGATGTTTCAGGCGGCGGCGATTGCGATGATTGCGTTCAGCCGATTTCATTTCAATGTCTCGGGGCAGGTCTTTGTGATTTTCATTTTGACGGTGGCTGCGGCGGAAGCGGCGCTGGCGCTGGGATTGGTGGTTCTGCTGTATCGAAGGAAAGAAACGCTTAACGCAGAAGCGTGGTCGGATCTGAAGGAATGAGTCGCCAGAAACATTCATGAATCTCGCACTTGCAACAACTTCATCCGGGCCGTTCTGGGCGGGCTGGATCCTCTGGCTGCCGCTGCTGTCGTTGGCGTTGTGCGGCGTTTGCGCGGCGGCGAGGGTTCGGAGCAAACTGCCTGCGTGGATCACAGTGGCATGCCTGGGGGCGTCGTTTGGTGTGACGCTGTCGCTCTATCTCAACTACACGGTGCCCCAGACGATTCACCTGTTTGATTGGTTCAACATTTATTGGCAGGACGCAGCGGGGGCCAAGAAGGCATTCGTTGCGAATTGTTCGCTTTATGTTGATTCACTTACGCTGCTGTGGATGCTGTTTGTGACGGGGCTGGGCACGTTGATCGCGCTCTATGCCAGTGAGTACATGGAAGGCGATGTCGGCAAGGGGTACACTCGATTCTTTGCGGGTGTCAGCGTGTTCCTGTTTGCAATGAGTGCGCTGGTGATGGCGGACAATCTGGTGATGCTGTATCTGGGTTGGGAGGGCGTGGGCTTTGCCAGTTACTGGCTGATTGGATATTTCTACACGAAGCCAAGCGCGGTGGCGGCGGCGAAGAAGGCGTTCATCATGAACCGCATCGGTGACCTGGGGCTTGCGCTGGCGATCTGGCTCATCTATCACTACTTCGGCACGGTTGAATACACGGGCCTGTTTGAGAAACTGCATGGTGTTTCCGGTGAAGCGGCGATTGGCGGATGGCAGATCAAGTGCATTCCATTCCTGCTGATGCTGGGGGCGTTTGGAAAGAGTGCGCAGTTCCCGTTGTTTGTGTGGTTGCCGGATGCGATGGAAGGTCCGACGCCGGTTTCTGCGTTGATTCATGCGGCGACGATGGTGACGGCGGGCGTTTACCTGCTGGCGCGCATGTTCCCGGTGATGGAGTTGCATCCGATGGCGTTGCCGACGGTGGCGTGGGTTGGCGGATTCACCGCGTTGCTGGCGGCGACCATTGGAATGGCGCAATACGACATCAAGCGAATCATGGCGTACTCCACGGTTTCACAACTGGGATACATGTTTGTGGGTATCGGGGTTGTCAGCACGTATGGGGCGGCGTACCACGTATTCACACACGCGTTCTTCAAGGCTGTGTTGTTCTTGACGTGCGGGGCGATCATGCACGGGTTTGCGGGGCAATTGGATTTGAGGAAGTTGTCCGGATTGCGACGTATGCCGGGATGGAAAACGGTTTCATACACGATGCTGATTGGGTGCCTGTGCCTGGCGGGATTCCCGTTCACGAGCGGATTCTTTTCGAAGGACGCGATTCTGGCGGAAGCGTTTGTGACGCATGGGCCGGGATTCCAGGCACTTGGGCTGATTCTGCTGTTCACGGCGGGACTTACTGCGTATTACACGTTTCGGGTTTGGTTTCGAGTTTGTGCGGGGCCGGTGAGTTTTGAAATGGGTGATGACCATCACGGAGAAGACCATGCGGATGATCATGGGCATGCTCATGATCACGGGCATGGCAAGGCGGAGGCCAAGGCGCGTCACGATCATCACCATGAACCGCATGCGCCGCGACTGGCGATCAACGGCGTGCTGGTGTTGATCGCGATTGGGGCGTTGCTGGCAGCGTTGCCACAGCACTGGGTGAAAGAAATGGTGGCGGGATCAACGGCGGCGGGCGGAATGCCGAGCGAGGCGGCGGGACATGAGCACGCTGAAGCGGCGGCGCATGGAACATTCTTTGGGTTCAATCCGCATGAAGTGATGTATTTTGTCTCGGGTGGAATTGCGATTATTGGCATCGCGATGGCGTGGTGGTTCCATCTGGCCAGCCGCAAATCGGCGGATGCGCTGCGGGCAGGGCTGCTTGCGAACCGTGTAACGCGGTGGCTGCCGACGGCAATGGAAAACAAGTGGTACGTGGATGAAATCTATAACGGATTGATCCGATGGCCGTTGTGGATCCTGAGCCATGCGATGTATTTGTTTGATCGCTATGTGATTGATCTGATCTTTGTGGATGGCACAGCGCGAGTGCCTCGGTGGTTGGGCAAGCGATTTCAGCCGTTGCAGAATGGTGTGCTTCAGTCGTATGCGCTTTCGATGGTTGGCGGCGCGGCTTTGGCGGTGGTGCTGGTGGTAGTAATCATGCCACATCTGCGGCCGTGGCTGCTGGCGATTGTGGGAGGTGGCGGATGAGCATGAGTCCTTCCTACCTGCTGTTGATTCCGATTCTTGCTGCGGTGGCGTTGGTTCTTGCGTCGGCGAAGAATGCCAAATGGGTTGCGCTGGCGGGTACGCTGGCGACGTTTGTGGTGAGTGTGTTTTTCGCGATCGGATTTGGATCGCACTGGCAGGACGGCGAGTTTCGGCTGCTGGAGCAGGTTCCGCTGTTGGAACGGTTTGGGATTTCTTTGAGTTTTGGCGCGGATTCCGTATCGCTGCTGCTGGTGCTGCTGACGACAATGCTGATGCCGCTGTGCGTGTGGGGCTCGTTTACGGCGATTAGCGATCGGCTCAAGGAATACTACGGATGGCTTTTGGTGATTGAGGCGGCGATGCTGGGGGTTTTCCTGGCCCACGATCTGATTTTTTTCTATATCTGTTTTGAGTTGACGCTGGTGCCGATGTTCTTTCTTATTGCGATTTACGGCGGTGAGAATCGTGCGCGTGCTTCGTTCAAATTTTTCATCTTCACGTTTACGGGGTCGCTGATTGCGCTGGCGGGTCTGCTGTATGTTGCGTGGCAGTATTCGATCGTTCCGGGGCATGGTTGGTCGTTCGATATCACCGATCTGACGACGTTTGCACAGCAGATGAGTGCGAAAGAGCAGGCGTGGATTCTGCTGGCGTTGATGGCGGGATTTGCGGTGAAAGTGCCGTTGTTCCCGGTGCATACATGGCTGCC
>CAZWJR010000125.1:0-8539 GCA_964634655.1 uncultured Isosphaeraceae bacterium
AAACCAATGGCGACAAAGGATACCCCCAAACGAGCAGCCAAGCCAGCCAAGCCGAACAAGGCCTTCCCGAAGTTCCCAAACGCCACGCGGAGATGAGCAAAGATGGTCAAGGGCTGCCGATTACGACCGCCAACCAACGCGTTTCCTCAATGCTCGGCGGTGGGATGTAATCCAAATCCTGCCCGAGCGCGGAAAATCTGGATCGCAATTTTTAGCGCTACGGTGTAAACCATCAGGCCGAACGCCCAGATGCCTGCGGTAACTTGCCACTCTGCCATGCTCGGCCGGTATTCAACGATCTGGTGCAACGCGCTGGGGATAAAGCCCGGCGTGATCAAGCCCATCCCCTTTTCGATCCACACACCTATGAACGCCAGCAAACATGCCACGACCGTGATGTTCAACCGCCGCATCGAGACCGGGTGAAGAAAAACCGCCGCTGCAATCACATTGCACACCATCGCGGTCCAGATCCATGGCACCAGACCGTAGTGTTCGTGCAGCCCAAGAAACAGGTAGCGCGCGTGGACGCTATGGGCCGAACCCGTGTAGAAATCGGTGAACAATTCAGACACAACCATGAGCAGATTGATCAAAATGGTGATGCGCGAGATCCGTACAAGCACTTGAATTGGACGATCCGGAATCGCCACGCCAGCCACTCGGCGCAAGATGAACATGGTGATGATGAGAAACGCAGGACCGGAGATAAACGCCGATGCCAGAAACCGTGGAGCCAGAAGGGCAGAGTTCCAGAACGGCCGGCCGCCAAGCCCGCAATACAGGAACGCGGTGACTGTATGGATCGAGATTGCCCAAACGATAGAGATCATCACAAACGGCACGTACCACTTCGGATTCGGCGTCCGGCCGAGGTAACGCATGTAAAGCAGGTAGCCGCAGATATGCAGGTTGAGCAGCAGATAACCATTGAGCACAAGCACATCCCAGGTGAGCATCGAGAATGGGAAGTTGAACCGGCCCAACCCCGGAACCATGTGCCAGAACCGGTCCGGCCTTCCGAGATCGACCGTTACGAACAACAGGCACATGACAATCGCGGCCACGGCCAGCAGTTCGCCCAGAATGACGACGTCGTGCATGGCCTTGTCACGATAGAGGTAGCCGGGAATCACCATCATGACGCCGCCTGCCGCCACTCCCACCATGAAAGTGAAATTGGAGATGTACAACCCCCAACTGACATGATCGGTCATGTTGGTGATGATCATGCCGTTGGCCACTTGGTGCGCCCAGGCATTGACACCGACCAGCGCAACCGCCGTCAGCAACGTCATCCACCCGTAGAACATCAAGCTGCCATCCGTGGCCATCTTCAATGATTGCCAGATGAAACGCGGATAACTCGTTAGGTGGCTGGCCGATGGCGTGGCGATCGTGATCGCAGGCTGCTTGGGCATGGATTGCTCAATCGAAGAAGTAAAACAGCGTGGGCTTGGTTCCCAACTCTTCCTTTAGCACGAAGCATCGCTTGTTCGCCAGTACCCAGCGGATGTCCGATGCGGGATCCAGCAGATTGCCGAAAATGCGCGCGCCGGTCGGGCACGCTTCCAAGCATGCCGGGAGGCGGCCTTCGCGCGTACGGTGCAGACAGAAGTGGCATTTTTCCACCACGCCCTGCGGCCGGATGCGGTTGGAGAGATACCCCTGGTTCGGGTTGACATCGTCGGTCGGAACTGTGGGTTTCTTCCAGTTGAATCGTCGAGCGTGATATGGGCACGCGGCCTCGCAGTAGCGGCAACCGATGCACCAATTGTAATCGACGACAACGATGCCGTCGGCTTCCTGCCATGTGGCTTCCACCGGACAAACGCTCACGCAAGGCGGGTTATCACACTGGAAGCACTGCACCGGAAGGTAATACTTGCCTTCCTGGGGAACTTCATGGTCAAAGCCTGTTGTGCCGTGTTCGAAATCCGTCGTCCCCTTGGGCATTTCAAACACACGAATGTACGACTGGTTTGTATCGCGATCGTGGTTGTTCTCGCGGTGACACGCCTCCATGCACGCGCCGTTGCCGTTGCACACGCTCAAGTTGATCGCGTATCCAAAGCGCACGCCAGGCAGCGGTGGCGGATCGTGAATTGTCACATCGGCCCCATAGTGTTCCTTGGCTTCGCGTTCCAGCCGTTCGAAGATGGCCCGCTTGTCGTCGTCCGTCAGTTCCTTGTAATGTTGCTGCATCAACTCTTCGGCGGAGTAATTGTTCCTCGCGTTGTAGAGCGGCGAAATCGCCGCGGCGAACGCGCCAAGTCCAAGCGTTGCCCCCATACCCTTGATTACGCTGCGCCGCGATACCTCCCCCAGCACGGGAAGTGAAATGGATCGTCCAGTTGGCGATTGATCACTGGTCATTCTGGCTCTCCGTGGAGTTTCGCCGAATTCGTCAGAAACCGGTCCTTGGGCCAGAACGTCGGCCGCATGGCCGGGAACTTTGGTGCATGGGGATCATGACAGTCAATGCAAATTTTTCGAATGCGCTCTCCACGGGTTTGGTCCCAATAGCCGTTCATGCCGCCGTGTGCCCCGCGTTCCCAATCCATTGCCTGCTTGGAATGGCACTGCGAACACATGGTGCGAACATTCGAGAAGTCAATATCCCGTCCATCCGCCAACCGTAGAAGGTTGTAGTTGCGATCGTTGTGGCACGACAGACAGGTCTGCCCGCCGTGATTGAACGTCAACCCCACATGAAACTCGCGCAGATCTTCACCAGTCCGGATCGCACGATTCGGCTGAAGATTCGAGTGACAACTGCTGCAGGAAACGGTGATCGGCCGGCCGAGCGAATCGAATTCATCGGTGGGAATCCGTGGCGGTCCGGCGGGCACATCGACCCGATAGTTGGCTGGCGCTTGTGGTGCGATCGCCGATGCAGTGCTGATGGGAAACTTGATCCCTGCCTGCGTCAGGGCCGATGGAGCGCGGCTGTGCACCATCGATCGCCCGACAAAAGCGATCGCCACCACCAACGCCAGGCAGCCCGAAGGCCACATCCAGTTCATTCGCGACACGACCAATGCTCCTGTTCGTCCTTTGAATGTTGCATCATCTGCAATTCATCACCCACCGAATACACGGTGGTTTCCCTGTTTTGCGACACACCACTGATTTTCCACTCAACGAGTCCGTGAAGTCGGATACCGTCAACGAGTGATGTGCAACAGGAGTCAATGACATGCCCATTAGCGGACTGGTTCTTACCTTGGTGGATGACCGCAGCCGACGCGAGGCTGCGATACGTTCACTCCTTGCCCATCCGAACATCCAGGTCGGCCACCTCCACGAGCATCGGCTGCCAATTGTCGTTGACACGATTTCAACCGACGACGATTCCGAAGTTTGGGTGTACCTCAATCAACTTGCGGGGGTGCAGTTTGTCGATTTGGTCTGTGTTCAGGATCTCGAATTGAATGGAGTCAGCCATGAAATCGCTCGCCACTGACCGCCGCGCGTTTCTTCGGACCTCGGCGATGGCCGCTGCCACTGCTGTGATCGGTCGGACCTCGTCATCGGCCAGGGAAGTGTCGCTTCCGCTGCTTGAGGGTGGCAATGATCCCCAGACAGGCGTCACCTGGAACAAAGCCCCCTGTCGCTTCTGCGGCACCGGCTGCCACGTGCAAGTCGGCGTTCAGGAAGGACACGTCGTCGGCATTGCGGGTGACCTAAATGCAGACGTCAACAAAGGATTGCTTTGCGTGAAAGGCTATCACGTTGGCAAGATTCTCTACGGAAAGGACCGACTTACCCAGCCCTTGTTACGCAACGGGGATAGTTACAAAACTGTTTCGTGGGATGAAGCCATTGACATTGTCGCCAAGCGAATCCTGGCCGCGCCAGATCGATTCGGATTCTACGGCAGCGGCCAATGGACGATCGGCGAAGGCTGTGCCGCCAACAAATTCATGAAGGCCGGACTGGGCAGCAACCACATTGACGGCAACCCGCGTTTGTGCATGTCGTCAGCGGTGACTGGTTTTCTATCGACCTACGGCGTGGATGAACCGGCGGGTTGCTATGACGACTTGGACGCTTGCGATGTGTTGATCATGTGGGGCAACAACCCTGCCGAGATGCATCCGGTCCTGTTCTCGCGGGTGGTTGATCGCCGAGCCCGCGGTGAAAAAGTGTTGCTCATCGATATCGGCACCCGCCGCACTCGCACGACCGAGCAATGTCAGCACTTCCTCGAATTCCAGCCAAACGGCGATCTCGCCATCGCCAACGGCATTGCCCACCTTCTGATCAAAAACAACACATACGACAAAGACTTCGTCGCGGCCCATTGCAACTTCAGGCAATTGGATCCGGAGAAACCGGACAACATGTATGGCAAAGCGATGTCCTTTGAAGAGTACGCCGCTAAGGTAGCCGAGTATTCGCCCGAGCGAGTGCAGGAATTGTCCGGCATTCCCGCTGATCAGATCCGAATGCTTGGTGAACTCTTCGGCCGCCGAGATATCCGCATCACGAGTCTTTGGTGCATGGGTTTCAATCAGCACACGCGCGGCACGGCCATTAACTGCCTCGTGCATGGTGTACACCTGCTCAGCGGGCATTTCGGCAAACCCGGCGATGCGCCAACCAGTCTCACCGGCCAACCGTCCGCCTGCGGCACGGTGCGTGAAGCAGGGACATTGTGTCACTTGCTGCCGGGAGGAATGCAGGTCGCCAAGCCAGAGGATCGCCAGGCGGCAGAAAACCATTGGAATGTTCCCGAGGGTCGCATCAACCCCAAGCCCGGTTATCACACCGTGCTGCTTTTTGAAGAATTCTGCACCCCCGCGGACAAAGGTGGTGATATTGACACGCTCTGGGTGCAGGTGACCAATCCGGGGCAAACACTGCCAAACCTCGACAAGCTCTTCAACCGCAAGGCCGAGCTGATAGAAAAATTCCTCATCGTGTCGGATGTGTACCCCACCGCCACGACCCGCTTGGCTGATCTCATCCTGCCGTCATCCATGTGGGTGGAGAAGAACGGCATGTACGGCAATTCCGAACGCCGCACCCAGCAGTGGTTCAAGATGGTCAATCCGCCCGGCGACGCTCGCGATGATTGCTGGCAAACCATCGCCGTGGCGCATCGACTTCATGAACTTGGCCACGAAGGAATGAAAGGAAAGGATGGCCAGTTCATTTTCTCCGTGAAAAATGACAAGGCGGAAGTCGTCCCCGTCTGGCAATGGGAGCACTACTACGACGCCAACGTGGATCGGCACCTCTTCGAGGAGTATCGCCCATTCACTCGGCACAAGCACAAGGATCTGGCTCCGTACGAAGAGTACGTCAAGGCTCACGGTCTTCGCTGGCCGGTGGTGCAACAGAAGGACGGCACTTGGCGCGAAACACGTTTCCGCTTCTCCGAATTCGACGATCCTTACGTCGGTCACGGAAAAGGATTCCAATTCTATCACTCGGTGACAAAGGATGACCGCGCTCTGATCTGGTTCCGGCCCTTTGAGCCGCCGCCAGAAGTTCCAGACCAGGCGTATCCGTTCTGGTTGTGCACAGGCCGCGTGCTGGAGCACTGGCACACCGGCACCATGACGCGGCGCGTACCTGAATTACAGCGGGCCATGCCCCGCGCCTACGTCGAAATGAACCCCGATGATGCCCGCCAATTGGGCATTCATCGCGGCGACATGGTTCGCATCGAATCCCGCCGCGGATCGCTGGACCTGCCGGTCTGGATCAACGGTCGCAGCAAACCGCCGCGGGGAGCGGTGTTTGTACCTTTCTTTGACGAGACACGATTGATCAACCAGGTGACGCTCGACGCGGTGGATCCATTCTCCAAACAGCCCGATTACAAGAAATGTGCCGTCAAGGTGTACAGGCCGTCGACTGCTGGAAACGTGGCTGGAACGTAACAAATGACGAGCACACCACAAAAACCAATGGCTGCCCGCGAAAACTCTTCGATTCATCTCCTTTTGGCTGCGGTGATTGCCGTGGCAATGGTGGGCTACCTGGTCGGATTGCGGCAAGGCAAGACGCCGTACGTCCCCCCGGAATCCGCGTTTGATAAGCCACTTGTTGCCTCGGCGGCAATTCCTTCCACCACATGGCGAAAATTCAATCGACGAACGATGGGCCCCAACAGCCAATGGCACGTTTCGGTGTCAGCCCTCCGACAGCCGGTCGTTGATATCTTGGCCCCCGTCGCGTCGCTATGGAATGATGTCGATCGACAAGCGCTGCTGCAGGCGCGTGCCAAGCGCCGCGCGTTCGATGGCGCGCCGCCTGTAGTCCCCCATCCGATTGACCAGATGAGTGCGTCAAGCTGCTTGGTCTGCCATGGAAAAGGGCTGACAATCTCAACGGCACACGCGCCGCAGTTGCCGCACTCGATGCTCCTCAACTGCACGCAGTGCCATGTTGAACAATCGTCGACAATGATGGAGTCGTTCCTCATCGCGACCAATGATTTCAATGGGCTCTCGGCGCCGACGCAGGGTACGCGCGCTTGGTCTGGCGCACCACCGACAATTCCGCACTCCACGTTCATGCGCGAATCGTGTATGTCCTGCCATGGCCCGACCGGACATCAGGCCATTCGGTCATCACACCCTTGGCGCGCCAACTGTTTGCAGTGCCATGCGCCCTCCGCAGACTTTGATCAAACCGGCGCCCGCGGCAAGCCGGAATTCCTGCCGCCGCCGAAACTGGAGCAAAAGTGACTGGCCCAGAATCCTTTAGCCGACGTGAATTGCTCCGCGGTCGATTTCTTCGCGGTGTGATTGATCAACTCCACGGCAACCTCGCCGATCGATTGTTGCCTCTCACGGAACTTGCCAATCAGCCACAATCCACACAACAGTCGATTCCAGACTCACGGCAGTTTGGCAAGGCTTTTCCGATTCTCCGCCCACCGGGAGCCATCGAAGAAGAAGCGTTTCTGGCTGGCTGCACTCGATGCAACGCATGCATTGATGCGTGTCCACACGCGGCGATCATTCACGCTCCGCCTCGCTTTCGCCGCGCCGCGGGCACACCCATGATCGATCCTGCCCATTCACCGTGCATGATGTGCCCAGACACTCCGTGCATAACAGCGTGCGAGCCGCGAGTGCTCCGCAAGGATGTACCCGTGAACATGGGCGTGGCTCGCATTGATGCCACAGCGTGCCTGGCTCACCAGCATTCGTTTTGCACCGTCTGCTCCGAACAGTGTCCGGTTGATGGGGCGATCGACATCTCCACCGGCAAACCGCAAATCAACGAACCTTCTTGCACCGGGTGCGGAGTGTGCCTTCATGTCTGCCCCGCACCGCAAAACGCCATCCTGTTAATGCCGCTCCTCGAACGATCAGCCCCCATGACTAGGTCGGAGCCATCACCAGATGGGTGATCAGACGATCCAAGTTCCTCCCATGAGCGATGCGGTACTGACCAATGAGCAGGTTACTGCGTTGTTTCGCGATCTGGAGGCCTTGGCGACAATTCACGAAATCTCCGTCAAGGGACGCCGCAGCACGACTGACTCAACTCCTCAATCACTTGGCGTCGCCCAGCAGATGCTTATCAATCGAGAGGTCTTCGGCATCCAGTTGCGGTATCGGCATGATGGCCAGGATTGGTGTGACACATTGATGCCTGTCAAAGACGGCATTCGACTGGTTCGTATCGGTGCTGTTGTTGTATTGCCATGACTTGATTCCCCCAAGACGCAACGGCCGGTCACCCGAAGGGTCGATAGGCCGCCAGCGCCGCAACGGCCGTCTTCGCTGCTATTCCACTGGGGACTGCCGCTTCATTTCGCACGGCTGACTTCTTGCACGGTACGACACTGCGACCTGGGATTGCGACCTCTGGAAAGTCCCGCCGGTCGATCCAGCCAAGAATCAGAACGTGAATTCCAGCGATGCGTACCAGAAATCAATGCCTCTGTTCGGTCCCGTTTCCCTGATAAACGAACCGGCAAAGACATGGCTGTATCCGAGTAAACCCTTCAAGTGATTGTTAAAGGCATAGCTGGCCGTCAGGTCCAATTCAATTCCGACGAACGGGTTGGTGCCGGGAGTTGCAGGCCGAACGACCGTGCCGCCCGCGTTGTACAAAGCATCGCCGGTGTCTGCCAGCCAAAATGCGTGTAAATCAGATTGCAACCACAGCTTGTCGGTTGGCGATACCTTGCCACTCGCGCGGAGATCAATGATGTTCTGCCGACCGATGACGTCCACATATCCAAAATAGGCGTGTCCCAGTGGGAAAAGCTGATTGAATGTTTCGTTCGTGCCGTCAGCGGGGTTACCGTCTCCCGAGGCATAATCAAGACCAACTGTAACGACAGGCCTCCATGCGACATCTGCGAACGTGCGAGTCAGCTCGCCTGTGATGAAGTAGGCGCTGATGTCCTTCATGCCAGCGTTGCCGAACTGGTATCCGCCCTCCACTTCATAGTCCAGTCCAATATCGGCCAGCGGTCCCCATACGCGCCCTCCAAGTGTGTAGCGATCAATGTGGACCAACGCGGGGATCGGTCGATCGATATTTTGTCCCAAAAAATATGTAT
>CAZWJR010000126.1:0-8524 GCA_964634655.1 uncultured Isosphaeraceae bacterium
TCTGACTTCTGCCCTTCCTGCTTCGGCGGCTCCTGCATCTCCGGCTCGTTCTCATCCTTCCATCCCACAATTCGAGAATGCAACTTCCCCGTCACCGGATGCGTCTTCACCTCCGTCACCGGAACCATCCGCGATAGCATCGGCTGCATCACCAACGCAGATCCCACCGCCACTCCACGATCCATCATCTGCAAATACGCCGTACGACGCACATCCCAAATCCCCGGCATCGCTTCATTCAAATCCACAATCCCCGGATGCACCTCCACCGCATCACCCAGCGGCTTGCCGTCAAAATCCATAAGCGCCAGCGTGATCGTCCCAAACGAGCGTGGCGAAACAACCGTCACCCGCGCCGCTCGATGCACCGGGTTGTACAAATACTCAACCGAAAGCCCGGGCACCGACGCCTCCGCTACCGGCGCAGCCGTCGGTGCCGCCTGAAACGATGGAACCACTGCGATCACGCACGCCGTCAAAAGTTGCAACATAAGAGTTCTCCTGCGAAACGCTCCCCTCATCATACGGCGAACATCATCCACAGATACCGCAGATAACGCAGATCAAAGATGACATTCCAACGGAACAAAGCGGATCGACACTTTTTCTATTTCATCATCCTTACCATCTGTGAAATCTGCGTCATCTGCGGATTCTCTCTCCCACGTCTCTCTGCACGCTGGTCACGCGCTCCCTTCGCTATCATGCTCACATGGTCGCCGCCCCCGTCTCATCCGCCTCCATCAAATCCGCTCGCCTCAAAATCGGCATGGAAATCCACGTCGAACTTGCCACCCGCACCAAAATGTTCACGCGCGTCCCAAACCTCGCGCACCCGGATCAGTACGACGCCCCACCCAACAGCCTTATAGATCCCATGGTCGCCGCGCTCCCCGGCTCTCTCCCCGTTATGAACAAACGCGCCGTCGAAATGTCCATGATGGTCGGCCTCGCCATCAACTGCACGATCGCCGCCTTCTCCAAATGGGATCGCAAAAACTATTTCTACCCCGATCTCCCCAAGGGCTACCAGATCAGCCAGTACGATCTCCCCCTCTGCGTCGATGGCTCGCTGGAAATCCCCACACCCACCGGCTCAAAAACCATCCGCATCATCCGCGCTCACCTGGAAGAAGACACCGGCAAACTCGGCCACGAACTCCCCGGCGGTTTCCATTACGAAGGCTCACTGGTCGATCTCAACCGCGCCGGCACACCGCTGCTGGAAATCGTCACCCATCCCGATATCACCTCCGCCGATGAAGCCGTCACCTTCGGCAAGGAACTCCGCAACATCTGCTGCTTCCTCGGCGTAACCCAGGGCGTCATGCAGCGCGGCCACATGCGCTTTGAACCCAACGTCAACATGATCCTCACCATGGATGATGGCAGCGAAATCGCCACTCCAATCGTCGAAATCAAAAACCTCAATTCCTTCCGCTCCCTCAAGCGCGCCATCGAACACGAAGAAAAACGCCAGGTCGATCAATTCAAAAAAAACCGCATCGCCCACCGCACCGGCCTCAAAAGCACACGCGGCTGGGATGATGTCCGCAGCGTCACCGTCCTCCAGCGCGAAAAAGAAGAAGCACACGATTACCGCTACCTCCCGGATCCAGACCTCGTCCCCGTCGTCGTCACCGACAACTGGCGAAACGAAATCGCCGCCCAAATCCCCGAACTCCCCATGCAGCGCCGCCAGCGCTACCAGCAGCAATACGGCCTGCCGGAAAAAGACGCCGTCGCACTCACAGAAGACGCCGACCTCTGCTTCTTCTACGAAGCCTGCATCGCCTCAATCCAAAAACAATCCAACGAACCCGGCCCCAGCGAGCCGGCTCGTGTCGAGCCGGTTTCACCATCCGAAATTCACGCCGCAAAAGAATCCGCCAAGTGGCTCCTCAACGCCGGCGCCAAGCGCGCCAACGAACGCTCCGCCGGCGCCGCCTCCGGTCCCGGTGGCAGCCTCGCCACCGCCGTCTCTATCCACGAACTCGGCATCACCCCCTCCCAAATCGCACAGATCATTTCCCTCCGCGATCAAAACATCATCGGCTCCAACGCCGCCGATGAACTCTTTGGCCTCCTCTGCGATCCCGCAAACAAAAACGCCAACGCCCTCGATCTCGCCACCCAGCGCGGCATGGTGCAGGTGCAGGATGAAAACCAACTCGCAAAATGGATCGATGAAGCCATCGCCGCCCAACCACAGGCCGCCGCTGATTTCGCCGCAGGCAAAGACGCCGCCGCCGGCCGCCTCGTCGGCCACATCATGAAAGCCAGCAAAGGCCAATCCGACGCCGCCGCCGTTACAGAACTCCTCCGCAAAAAACTCCGCAACTCACCACAAAACCATTAGCACCCGGCTCTGCCGGGGGGTTCGCGCCAAATCCGAAGACAACGTGGGTGGCCTGGTACATGGCACTACTCAAGAACCACCCACCACCAGTGGGGCCGGCGTCCCTGCCGGCCTGACGCGGGCAGAGACGCCCGCTCCTCCCCAACCCGCACCGCCTTCCCACAAAACCCCCAAAGCCCACCCACTCCCGTGGGTGGGACCGCCAACCCCCACCCCTCACGCGCGCACCAAAATGGGTAACCCAAAACTTCAAAAACCAAAAAATTGTCAGAAATTTTTCCCTGCAAAAATAGGCATTTCCGTCGCCCAATGTCATTTCTGCGCGCGCAAACACCGCCTTCCACCCCTCTATAGAAAGACACTTTTTGCCCCCGGCCCCCGGCCGTCAGCAATCAGTCCAAATTCTCCGTCCAATGCCCTCCGACTTCTGACCTCTGCCCTCTGCCCTTTGACATCTGACATCTGACCTCTGACTTCTGACCTCCCCATGCACACCCCAATTCCTCATCCCAAATCCCCTTCAGCGAGTTCCGTGGTGAATCCCTATCCCCAACCCCCCAAAACTCAGCACTCAGTCCTCAGCACTCAGCACTTTCCTTTACCCTCAAAACAGCAATCCAGCGCTACCCCCAACGGCGCGCGCAAACTACACCACTTTCCAAAAAAACGCCCCTGGCGCTATCAAAAACGCCACTCGAACGAGTCAAAAAATAAATCAATTGAAGCCCCAACGGCGCGCGCAGATTTGACTATGGGCTACAAAGGTGGGCGGTCCCCAGCCCATGAATTGATGGTGGGTGTCGCGATGGTGACGTGGGCGGTCGTTGGGCCTTTTTCTCGTCAACCACCCTTAGGCAGGATTTCCTACGGACACACACCCCAACTGTTGATTACAGCCAGCAAGTCATTGACGCTGACGTTGCCGTCGTGCGTGATGTCTGCGGAGCATAATGCTGGCGGCGCTGGGCATGGCCCCCAGTTATTGATGACGGCCAGGAGATCGCTGACGTTGACGAGTCCGTCGCCATTGGGTTGCGGTGCGATGTCGGCGGGACATGTCGGAATAATGACAGGCGAAGCGCCGGGCCAGAAACCGCCGGTGAGTGAGAATGCACCTCCGGTCATGGGCACAGCTGAAGCGTCGGGTTGGCCGATGGTTCCGGTGACGTCGAATGCGCCACCGGTGGATTTCCCGCCGCCGCCATCGACGGTATTCCAGGAGAGGTCAAACGTGCCGGGGCCAAGTTTCTCGGCGAGAACTGCGGTGATGCAGATCAGAGCCGCGGCGATTGCCATGGAAAACATTTTGTTGGTTCTGGTCATGGGAATGATTCCATGGTGCGCGATCGGTTCACTGATTCAGAATGAACCAACTGATATTGCACCAGTCGTTATAGTTGAATGTAAATGTCGAACCGTTTGCGACGACACCGATTTGCCACGTTCCGGCACCGGGGACAAATCGCGCGGTGCTCGGAAAATTGGTTCGTGCACTTTGGGGGCCCGATGAATTGGTCATGTAATTAGTCCCAGCAGCGCCAATTGGAACGGAGGCCGAACCGTTGGTGCGGTAGCCGATGTCGAGATTGAACTGCGATCCTGCTGGGGCACCGCCGCCTGTAGATGCACCAATGCACGATGTTGCGTTGACAACAATTGCCTGTGTCGCAGTTGTTGTTACCACAATTGTCGGCCCGATGAATTGGTAACTTGTAGACGTGGTAAACGTGGGAATAAGGCCACCAGCAAAACCGCTTAGAACAACTCCCTGCGGGCCCTGTGGCCCAACCGCACCTTGTGGACCTTGTACGCCTTGGGGACCTTGTGCGCCTTGTGGACCTTGAGCGCCTTGAAGACCTTGTGCGCCTTGAGGACCTTGTGCGCCTTGAGGACCTTGTGGGCCAGTGGCGCCAGTCGGTCCCTGGGGGCCGGTCGCACCAGTTGGTCCCTGCGGGCCAGCGGGTCCTTGTGGTCCGGGGTTGCCGTTCAATGCAAACTGGGCGATCGGCGTCGGCTGCAAACGCTGGCGTGGAAGAAGCGTTGTAAAGGATCCACTTCCTGCGGGTGAGCGAACGGCGATCTCCAGCCATCGTGCATTTGAGTCGAAAGCCGCCACGCCGAAATCAAGATCGACCGTGAACAGACCATTCGAGATGGTCAAAGCATTGGCGGCTTGCGTCACACCGATCTGGGTCGGTCCGCTGGCGGCATCCCAGAGCGAGAACTGAAAATCAGCCGTGGCGTTCAAGTTGTTTCCACCCTGCTTGAGTTGGCCCTGATACGAAAACGCTGTGCCTGCAGGCACCGGCCGCGCGGAGACGGTATCGGTGGCAATAGCAAGGGCCAGAGATGCGATAAGCAAAATCGCGCGAATGTTGTTCTTTGTGATCATCAATTCGTCCTCGTTGTGTTCATTCCAAGGGTTGACGGTTGCTGTGGTTGAGGGGGGGGTGTCGCGTAGAGGCGGAGCGCTTTTACGAGGCGATGACTAAGGCTGCATCATGACCGATCGAACTGATAAATTCAAGAGAAATGTTCTGGGGAAATCACCGTTCACGCCCGCATCCTGATGGCGCGAAGTTGGGGAAAATCAAGGATTGCTTCCCGGGATCATGCCAATGACTCTCGCTGGCAAATCAGGAATGGCAACCGAACCCGGCGTCGCGGGTGATGAATGGTTTTCTGACAACGAAGCGGGCATTCCGTAGAGTTCCGGGTGGAGGTATGTTCCCTGTTTGTCGGCGGGCTTGGTTATCTCATCTGGGGCTCCGTGTTGGCGCACCCAGGGATCGTTGCGGACGGCTTTGACTTCCCAGGAGATTTTCAATCCGGGTTTTCCGCCGGCGATCTGGAATTGGTTGTTGGCAATCTCCGTGGCAACATAGACGGGGGCGTAGCCGCCGATGCAGGTTAATTGATAGCGATAGTCGGTGTTGATGGATTCGAAATAATCCGGAAGCGTGACCCAGGCTTCGCCGGCGCTATTCAGAAACACGTTGCCTGTGTAGATGTTGAGAGGTTGGGGACCTTCCGCGCTGTAGTGATTGAGGTATTTGTGAGTGGGATCGAGCGGATGATCGATCTGGAAGGATTTGGTACCGGTCGCGCCGGTGTTGCCGATGGCGTATACTCCGTACCCGCTGGAACTGTTGCTCTGTCCGACGACGCCTTTTCCAGTGCCGGAGTTGGCGGCGGAATTGAAGTATCCACCATTGGCGCCGGCGGTGCCTGTGTAGCCAAAGACGCTGCTTTTGCCGGAGACTTGTGTTTCGCCGACCAGAGCATCACCGTTGGTGCTCTTTCCATAGATGGCGTTGCTTGGGCCGCCGGTTTCCGCGTAGATTGCCGTTCCGCCGGCATTGTTTTTGGCCAACAGGCCAAAACCTGACCCGCTCTGACAGAGAAACTGACCGCCATAATTAGTGCCTGAAGTTGCCTGGGAGATCCCGTATACAGCCGTGCCTTGTCCCCCATAACAATCCGAGCGCATGCCAAACGCGTTGGAACCTGCGGAATTGTCTGCGGCGATAGCCGCGACGGCAGCACCAACGAGGCCCTCGATTCGACCGATTACGCCCCAGCCACCCAAGGGATTTGACGCATAGCCATTCACGGCGATGCCATCGTGACTACTGGCAATGCCCTTCACGCCGTACTCCGCACCAGAACCCTGAACGGGAACAGAGGAGCCTTCTGCAAAGCCAAGCACCCCGTATGTAGTGCCCACACCTCCATACGATTCGCCGTATACACCTGCGGCACCGGCGCTGGCGCTCTGCGTCCTGCCACGAACACCATAGGTTGTTCCAGTTGCAGAAGTCGCCGATCCATAGACGGCGGTGCCCAAGCCGCCGGCACTGGTGGCATAAACCCCATAATTGGCGGCGAAAACTGAGGCGCTTGCCGCTTCTGCACGCACGGCCCGTCCGAAGTCGCTGAGCGACCGTCCGTGTACGCCAGCCCCACTGCCCGTCGTCGTTGTGCTATCGCCGAATACACCGACGCCAGATGACGCATCAGCCGTTCCAATCAAGCCACGCGTAACGCCAATCGTCGAAGTGTTTGTTGCACTAAGAACGGCACCCGAATTGACACTTCCACTGATCGACAATGGAACTGGAAGTTCAGCCGACGCAATGGCGCCCCAGGCGGGTGTGCTGCCATTGGACTTGAGAAACTGGTTGGGGCCGCCGATGCCAAGTTTGCTAAGTGCGGTCGCTCCGCTGGCGTACAACAGATCGCCGGCAGCAAAACTCGATTGGCCGGTCCCACCGAATCCGGGTCCAATTGTTGACCCCTGCCAGGTTCCGCTGGCAAGCGATCCGACACCCGTAATGCCTGAATAGGCGCCGGACATCCGGGCGCTGGGAATAGTTCCGTTGGAGAGGTTGGATGCGTTGAGACTGGTCAGTCCCGCGCCGCTTCCTGAAAAACTGTTGCTGGCATTGCTGAATGTCAAGGCGCTGCTGTAGGTTCCGCTCAATCGTGCGCTTGGAACCGTCCCTGATGCAAGATTCGTCGCGGTGAGACTGGTCAAACTCGCGCCGCTGCCGGAAAAGACGTTGCCGGCATTGGAGAAGTTCACAGCGCCGGTGTAGGTTCCGCTTAGAGCCGAGTTCGGCAGCGTGCCGGTGGTGATATTGGACGCATTGAGATTGGTGACCGCCGTGCCGTCAACGTTGAGCGCGAACTGTGAAACTGGTGTTGGCTGAATTCGCTGACGGGGCACGAGCGTGGTGAACGAACCGCTGCCGGCCGGCGATCGCACAGCAATCTGCAGCCAGCGTGCGTTCGTTCCAAAAGCACCTCCGCCAAAATCAATATCTGCGGAGAACAATCCGTTGGAGATCGTGACGTTGTTTACCGGGACAATTCCGCCGATCTGTGAAGGACCGCTTGCGGCATCCCAGAGGGAGAACTGGAAGTCCGCGGTGGAATTGACGTTGTTGTCGCCGAGTTTAAGTTGGCCTTGGTAGGTGAAGGCTGTGCCGGTGGGGGTTGGGCGGGCGTGAATTGGATCAGTGCCGAAAGCGAGTGCGAGAATCGCAAAAAGCCCTGAAGCAAACGTCCGGTGATACCTTGTCATGGCTACTCCTCGAAATGAGGCGAGATCGGTCGCCGTGACGACGCGGAGCCTCGCCCAGAAAATCAACTCATACACGGAGGGGATTTTTGCCCCGATACCTGCACGGCGGAGCAGTGCATCGATTCTGATCGGTCGACTCGTGATTTGCAAGTATTTTCCTGATAAAAGCGATCGATTTGCGATTCGCTTGCAATTGCACATGAGTCGCATTTTGCGAGAGATTGGGCAATTTGGCGAGAGGATCTGGGATTAATCGGGGATGCGCGGTACTCACTGAAGTGAGTACGCCCGGAGCCTCGCTGGCGCGTCGGCTTGGTGGGATGGGAGGCTGCCAATCAGTGATTTGCGATAGGGGTGGCGGTGGGTTTCGCGATGCGCGTTTGGTGATCGTTCGACCATTTTCTGCTCAACCCACCTTGGTTGTTGTTCTCGAAGGCACCCTCGCCCCGGCTCTCTTGCTCCATAGCGTAGGGAGAGGGAGTTTGATTACTTGAGGTCGTTGAGTGCGATCTCGAGCCAGTTCAGACACGCGTCCATGTAGGCCGGGTGGCCTTCGGATTTGATGAATCTTGGTGCGGTGGCGGCGAGGAGGGCTCGGCGGATCATGGCGAGTCTGGGGTAATCGCCTTCGACGGTGAGGCCGAGTTTTTTTCTTGCGGCGGCGATTGCTTTGACGGGTTTGTGGATTTTGATGCGTTCGGGGCGAGCCCAGAGTTGGCGTTCGAGATAGACGGCGTCTTCAACCCAGTGGCCGGCGTGGACCTCGGCGAGATCGATGAGGCAGACGGGGCCGGTTTCCATGCTGGTGCGGCTCATGGAGTTTGCGAGGTGGAGATCGCCATGGAGCCAGTGTTTCACATCGCGTGCGTTCCATTCTGTGAGATATGCAGCGACGCGATGGCGCATGGTTTTGAGAGCGGCGTGCCAGCGTTGTTCGTGGTAGATGTGATTTTGTTTGGCGTTGCCATCGGCGTCGTGGAGGAGATCGGCCCAGGATTCGATCTTGGGGCCTTGATCGACGGGGAAGGCATCGGCGGCGGCGTGAAACGCGGCGGCGGCATCGGCAAGGCGCGGGACGT
>CAZWJR010000127.1:0-5251 GCA_964634655.1 uncultured Isosphaeraceae bacterium
GCCGATGTTGCCGGTGTCGTCCATCGCGCTCACAGTGATGTGGTTCGCGGTGTAACCGACGAGGGAAACTGTTTTTGTCCATGTGCCGTCGATCAACTCAACGGGTTCAGATGACATGGCCTGGTCGTTTTCAATTTCTATGCTCGCGACTCGAAAGTCATCCGTCGCGGTGCCGGAAAGCACAACCGTTGCGGAAGTGGTCTGGTAGGTAGAACTTGTGGTCGGCGAATTAATCACCACGACCGGATCGGCGATGTCTTCAAACGTGACGACCAGTTTCGGCCGACGCGTCACCATTGCTGCATCCACGGAATGGAATCCAACTCCGTAGCCTTCCTCAGTGAGCTCCCAAAGCAACCTGAGTTTTCCATCGTCCTCAATCGCATCGAGGATCATGTCTAACAGCGCAGGATTGTCAATAACCAACTCATGGCCAGCACTAAGCCCGCTGGGAATCTCAAAAGCAAACTGATCCTTGGTGTAGACGTCGTTGTCGGTGTCTTCCGCGCCTTCAGTGGTCCATTCGTGCGATCCGTCATAAGTGAGCCAGTTGGCCAAATCGGTGGTACCGGACCGCCGAATGCGTCGAAAGCGACTCTGAGAGGTGCTGCTCGTCGCGCCGGCAACCACCAACACCAACGATGCGCCAGTCAATGAATCCTCGATTGGTAATTCGGAGACGTCAAACTCCGCGAAAATCGGCTTTGCAATGACCTGCGGTCCGTGACCGCTTGGATAGTTGGCGATGGCGAGCGGAGTAGTCTCTGAATAATCAGCTGACTCTTCCGGTGTCCGAAGAACTGTGTCCGGAGAAGTGATCCACGCCGAACCAATCGGCGGCACCGGTGGGTCCGGTGGTGGATCAGCCGGTTCGTAAAGCCCGGGGATTTGGAACAGGGGATCGTTCTTGAATTGATACAATGGCACGCCGTAGTTGATGTATTTTACAACGCCAACTATGCGCCATTCATCGTCTACTACTTTAATAACCGGCGATCCCGAATCGAACCGATTCGGGCCCGGATTAGGCTCCGACCAGTACATGAGGTTGTCAGTCAGAGGGCTTACGATCGATTTTTGATAGGGGTATTCATCAATGAGCAATACGTCGCCGGGCTCTGTTCCGGTATCAAGTACTCCACCATTCAGCCCCCAACCGCCGAGAACGATTGGATCCTCAACCCCCAACGGCCAATAGTCATCGGTGGTGGAAATAGGTTCGATGTGTGTGATGGCCTCCTCAAGTTCAGCGATAACCACATCTTGTGCAGGAAAAGGCACTCGGCAACTCTTTACTCGTACTTGGTGATAACTTGCAGAGCCTCCTTCGATACTTCCAAGAGAGCCATTGGTCTTCCGGCGAAACCGTGCAAGGTAAGCATCATCCCCAGCCTCGGGAAGTTCATGATCGCCAGATTGCAATTTCACATCAAACACATGTGCCGCAGCAATGATCTGCGTCGGGCTGATCAGGCACGCACAGCCGTGTGTGTTGTTCTCTTCAGCACCCGGATCATTGATGTTGATTCCGCGCCCGATAGCGCAAATTGCGTCTGCGGGATCAGTAGGAGTACCTGTCGGAGAATGAGAGTGCGTTGAATACATATGTCCCTCTTGAAAAGCTGTGTATTTGAAGAGTTAACTGTTCATTGTACTCCAAATTTTGCTTGACCAACATCAACTTCCGATGTACTCTTTTGATGCCGTATTGCGGAGAAAATGCTGATGCCAAATTTGTCATCCCTGACCGCCTTTTTCGCCACGGCATCGCTATATACATCAGTTCAGGCCGGATGGAATGGTCCTGGCTTTTCAATACCAGATAACACTTCGGCTGGGGTAAATTCCAGTTTGGTTAGCAACCAGGGCGGCGTGATGACGACCGGCCTCGCGGTCGTCATACAAATGTCGCATACGTGGGTTGGCGATCTAGTTGCCACCATCACCCACGACGACGGCAACACTGTCCGGACAGCGACATTATTCAATCGAATTGGAGCCACCATAAGCGCACCGTGGGGCTACGCCACTGACTTTAACCCGAACACGGCGTACATTTTTGAAGATACTGGTGCGAATCTTTGGTCCGCTGCCGCAACCCAACCTCTGATTTTCGGGGGCTCGTATCGCGCCTCGACTAACTTGTTTGGTCCGACCGTTGCAAGCAACTATTCACCCGTCAACTTGGATGCAGTGTTTCAGGGACAGGCACGCGCAGGAACTTGGACTTTGTGGATGAGCGATAATGGACCAACTGATACCGGATCTGTGATTGGCTGGGATATCACCTACAACATCTCACCCGCGCCCGGCGCGCTGTCCCTCTTCGGCCTCGCCGCCCTCGCCAGTCCGCGCCGCAGGCGAACATAACCAGCCTGTTTCCCCGCCAATCCCCTGCGGCCTCTGAAACCTCCCTTCCCCCGGCCGGTAAAGGGATGATCCACCCCATTCCAGCCTATCCTTATGCAAGCGCGAGAACGCGCTTTCACCTCCCCCGTCGCATTTGAGAACCAGTTGAGAAACACCATGCCCACGCACCGACCGGCCGCCCGTCCCAACCTCATCCTCTCAATCCTGCGCCTGCTCGTCATGGCCCTCTGCCTCACCGTGCCCGCCCTCCCCGCCGCCGCGCAGGGAACCATGGGCACCGTCCCGGATCCAATCTCCTCCCGCGAATTGGAAGGCTACGCCGATCGTCTCGGCCTAAGCCCCCAGCAACGTCAGGCCGTTCAATCACTTCACGATCAATACCGCGAAGCCTTCACCCAACTACGCGATACCGATATCGAAAAATTCCTCAACGACAGCAAGGGTCTCGGCGGCGGCGGCGGTATGGCCGCCATGGGCATGATGACTGATCGCAAAGCCGTTGAGAAAGCCCTCAAAGGCCTCGAAGACATTCACAACAAAATCAAGAACGTCGACAACACGCTCTTCGATCAGATGCAGCCCGTCCTCACCGAAGAGCAGACCGCAAAAATGACCCAGGTCCGCCAGGCGCGTGAGCGCGTCCGTTACCGCAGCGGCCTAAGTCGCATCACCGCCTTCATGAATCCCGCCGCGCAGGTTGATCTCAGCGAATTCGTAGCCGATCTCCACCTTACGCCGCAGGAAAAGGAAGTCGTGGACCCCACCATCGCCCAGTACGAATCCACCCTCACATCCGATGCCCGCAAACTGTTTGAATCCACCTCCAGCATGATGCTCGATGCCCTTGATCAACTCCAGAAACAAGGCATGAACGAGGCCGCCATGCGCGATCCCGAACAGCGCGGCCAGTTATTCCAGGTCATCCGAACCGTCATGGGCGATATCCAGAAGAAACTCGCCGCCAAAGCCGGCGCTTTGAGCGATCTCAATCGCAGAACCCTCCGCACCGTCGCGCCCTCCCTCACACCGGAACACGCCCGCGACCTCCGCGATCAATACTACCAGCGCGCCTACCCGGAAATCAGCGCCGGCAAAGGCACAACCGCTCGCGCCTTCGATATCGTCCTCAAATTTCCGGAATTAACCGATGAACAGCGCCAAGCCATCACCGTCATGGCTACCGAATACTTCGCCAGTCTTGACCGCCTCGCAGAACAGGCCATGGACGCGATCGATGGCAACCGCAGCACCCAGAGTTTCTTCGATTTCGATCAGGAATCACGTCGCAAGTTTCAGGAACAACTCACCGCCCTGCGTGACAAACGCTCCACGCTTAACGAGTCCAGCTCCACCTCCCTCCGCGCCGCCCTCACACCCGAACTCGTCGAACTCCTCAACAGGAAACTCGCCAGCAACGGCAAGCAGGACGATGTTGAATCCCAAACCGCCACCCTCACACTAAGCGCTCCCGGCGGCGGGCCAGGCGCCATCTCCGTTGCCCGCGTCGCCGTCTCCAATACCGATCTCGCCGCCGACACCATGCCAGATCCCTACGTCCCCGGCGCCATCAGCAAACGCGATGTTGAAACCATCGCCAAGAACCTGGGCCTCACGTCGGATGAAAAGAACGTCCTCCACAGCCTCCATCAGGACTACATGGAAAAATTCAACGCCCTGGAAGCCGATGAAACCAATGGCATCAAGGCAGTCCGTGAATCTGAAAAACAACTCTGGGCCATGGACGCTGCCACCGGACAACTCAAGCCCCGCACCCCGGAAGCCATTGATCACCTTTACTCCCTCCGTCGTCAGGTCTTTGATGCCGTCATGGCTCTCGATCAACACTTCTTCGATGATGCCAGCGTCGCCATGGCGGAATCCAACGCTCCCAAACTCAAGCGCGCCGCCGCTTCCCGTCAGCGCGATCTCTACGTCCGTGTAACCAGCCGCAGCGGCAACGGTTCCTTCTTCGGTGGACAGCGTGGCGGCGGCGATCGTGGCCCACGCGGTGGGGGTGGCCCCGGCGGAGATCGCGGCCCGCGCGGCGGTGGTCCCGGCGGTCCGGGCGGCGCAGCCCTCCGATTCATCGGTGGCGGCGAATCCGGCGAAAGCTCCCTCGACCTCACCTCACTCGTCGATTCACTCCCCCTGTCTCCCTCCGATCAATCCCAATTCGATTCCACCCTCACTGAATACTCCACTGCCGCCCTTGCTTCGCTCCAAAAACTCTACGACGCCACGCTCAAAATGGGCGCTGCTCGCGAGAAGATGACCACCCAGTTCTCCCGCGGCGATGGCAACCGCGAGGGCCGAACCAGTCAGGTCGCAGACTCCATGCGCAGCATGATGGAAAACGAAGGCCGCGCCTCCTCCGATGCCCGCAAAGCCTTCGCCACTCTCAACAAATCCACCCTCGATCGCCTCCTGCCCACCCTTCCCTCCGGCCAGGCCCAGACCCTCCGTCAGGCTTACTACAAGAAGGCCTTCCCCTCCGTCTTCAACGATCCTCGTTCCGCTGATCCACACCTCGATGCCGCTCTCACCCTCGGCAGCCTCACCGATCAACAACGCTCCCAGATTCAGGAAATCGCCGTTGAGTTCCACGGCCAGTACGACTCCCTCTGCGAAAAACTCATTGAGATGGAAGCCAACGCCTCGGACCTCACCTCGCCCAACCGCGATCCCGCCGTCTGGCAGACAATGCAGGAACAAATGCGGACTCGCGAAAAAATCGAGTTCGATCGCAACGATCTCAACGACAAAACCCTCGGCAAACTCCGCAGCGCGCTCAACGAACAGCAAATCCAGCAACTCGGCGGCCTCCAACCCAAAACCGAGAACGGCTAAGAAAACTCCCCCTCCCTCGAGGGAGGGGGCTGGG
>CAZWJR010000127.1:5261-7166 GCA_964634655.1 uncultured Isosphaeraceae bacterium
CCCCCCACCAACCCCCCCCCCCCCCCCCCCCCCCCCCCCCCCCCCCGACCCCCACCCCCCCCCCCCCCGGGGGGGGGGGGGGGGGCGGGGGGCGCCCCCCAAAGCCGCGACTCCCTCGTGCAAATTGCTCGGCGTCGAAACTCTGAAATGCATTAATCCGCATTTCACCCGCTGTTTCCGCATCGCAACAGAATATTTTCACCCTGCGTTGCAGTTTGCAGTAGTCAAACCTCCTCTGCCCCGTCACAATAGTAGGTTCCACCGGAGCCTCACTATGCCATTCGTTTCCAAAATCGCATCCACCTTTCGTTCCTTCCGAAACCTCGCCGCCATCGGCCTGACGCTGCTCCTCTTCTGCGTCCCTGCACAACCGTGCGCCGCACAGGGAACCTCCGGCACTCTCCCGGATCCCATCACCACCAACGAACTCAAAGAGTACTCCACCCGCCTGCGCCTCAGCGATCAGCAGCGCCAGGCCACCCATGTCATGCACGATCAGTACAAGCAGGAGTTCCGCACACTCCGCGAAGGTGAAATCGCAGGCTTTCTCAAAGAAGTCCGCGCCATGTCCGGCGGCATGCCAAAACGCGACGCCCTCGAAAAGTTCCTCAAGAACATGGAACAGTTGAGCGGCAAAATCGCCACGCTCGATAACCGTCTCTTCGATCAGATGCAGTCCATCCTCACCGAAGACCAACTCGCCATGGTTCCCCGCGTTCGCATGGCTCGTCAGCGCGCCCGCTACGCCGCCAACCAGATGATGTGGATCACCGGCAACCGCGGCGCAGACTTGAGTGAAATCCTTCTCGATCTTCAACTCACGCCCGAGCAACTCCAGGGTGTCGATCCAATCCTTAGTGGCTACGAAGGCAGACTCACCTCCTCCATGGGCAAACTCTTCGACGCCACGACCAACATGATCAAGAACATGTACGACGGCCTCGAAAAAATGGGCTTCAACGAACAGTCCATGTCCGATCCGGAAAACGCTCCCAAAATGATGGAGGCCATGCAGCAGATCTGGAAAGACGCCATGAAGCAGGCCGTCGAAGTCAGCGCCTCCATCAGCGAGACCAACCAGCGAACCTACAAATCCATCACTCCCCTCCTTCCCCCCGATACCGCACGCACGTTTCGCAGCCGGTACTACAGGCAGGCGTACCCGGAGGCAGGGGCCGGCTCCGAAAACGATAGCGCCTACTTCGACGCCGCTATCAAACTCGAAGGCGTCACCGCCGATCAACGCGATCTCCTGACCGTCGCCCGCAACGACTTTCAGCAGAAACTCGATCACCTGGTCGATGACGCGGTCGCGCTCATCGAAAAAAATCGCAAGGGCTTTTCTCCCTTTGATTTCAACTCCGATGAAATGCAGGACTACCAAAAGAAGTTGAGCGAACTTCAGGCCAAGATGGCAGAAATTCGCAACTCCGCCAATGAAAAAGTAAGCGCCATCGTCGGCCCGGAACTCTCGCCCAAACTCGCCCACGCCGTCGCCTCGCAAATGAAAACCATGGAAGCCTCCACCCTGGCGATGGGCGGCGCGGTCGTCGCGCAATCCGCCGAGGCAATCTCCTCTTCGGATTCCGAACCGCAATCCGACGATGGCAGCCACGATGACCAGCAAGTCTCCTACGGCCCGGAACAATTCCTCCCGCCCGCCATCAGTCGCCGCGACATCACAGATTACGCCGCACGTCTTGGCATCACCGATGACCAAAAAACCATCCTCACCCAGTTGCACAGCACCTACACCGAAAAGTTCAAAGCCATTCAGGAAAATGAAATCGCTGCGGTGAACAAGGCGCAACAGTCCATGTGGCGTTTCGATGAAGCCACCCAAACCAGTTCCGGCCCCACCGCAGAACTCTTTGAGCAACACCACAAACTTCGCACCGCCGCCTT
>CAZWJR010000127.1:7176-8462 GCA_964634655.1 uncultured Isosphaeraceae bacterium
TGTGCTGCGATTCAGCAGGCCGACAAGTCCTTCTTCGATGATGTCCAGACCGCTCTCCTGGAAAAAGAACAAACCCCGCTCCTCAACCGCGTCCGACAATCCCGCGAACGCTTCTGCTACAACCGCGGCCAGGAAATGTGGGGCGGTTGGATGGGCGGCTCCAGCGAGTCTCGCATCGATCTCTCCCGCTTCGTCCAGCGGCAAAAACTTACCCCCGAAGAACTCAAATCCATCGACGCCGAACTCCTCAAATATGAAACCGCCTCCATGGCCTCCTTCCAGACCCGCTATCAAAACGCCGTCGATATCCAAAAAGCCCAGGAACTCTGGCAAGTGGAAATGTCCAAGGCACGCGCCGATGGCGAAACCAACAGCATCAAAATCGGCATGCGCTATCAGGAACTCCTCGGCGACGCCAACAAGCGCATGAACGAAACCAACGCCGTCATCAACAAACTCAACCGCGAAACCCTCGACCGCGTTCTCGCCATCCTCCCCGCGGATTCCGGCCGCACCGTCCGCTTCGCCTACAACCGTCGCGCCTTCCCGGAAGTCTACAACGATGAACTCAATCTCGATCAGCGTCTGGCGGAAGCGATGAAACTCGAAGGCCTCACCGCCGAACAGCAGCGACGCCTGACGGAACTCGCCGCCGAATACCGCCCCGCCTACACCGCCTTGAGCGACAAAATGGTTGAGATCACTTCCTCCTCTGATAATCCAAACATGATGGGCAACAGCGATCCCGAAGCATGGAAAAAGTGGCAGGAACGCCGCGAATCCCTCGGCACGCTCAAGTTCGATCGCAGCGAACTCAACATGCGCACCATCAACCAACTCAAGACTTTCCTGACCGAAGAACACATCCGAAAAATCGGCGGCCTGCCTGAACCCCGCAAAGCCGAGGCGTACGAGAACTGGTGATGTAGGTCGGCCCCGCACCGGTGAAGGAATGGAGCACAAGGGGTACGGGCAGTGCCTGGAGCATCCAAAGGACTTCGGACCCCACAGGACCTTTTCCGGTGCGGTTTGGGTGCGTTCATGGGCTGCTGGGAATGCCGTTGACTGGTCTGGCGGAGGGGTGATTTTGGATTCACGATTGACGATTTTCGATTGACGATTGGAGCGGGGAATTTGGTGATCTGGTGATCTGGCGATTTGGCGATTTGAGGGACGGCGGTGGGGTCTCTTTTTGGGTGGGGTGGTGTAGTTTGCGCGCGCCGTTGGGGCATCAATTGGTTGGAATTTTGACTCGTTCGAGTGGCGTTTTTGATAGCGCCAGGGGC
>CAZWJR010000128.1:0-8397 GCA_964634655.1 uncultured Isosphaeraceae bacterium
TTTTTTTGAAAATGCGGATTTTTGCTTTTTGGGGTGACCCTAATGGCGCGCGCAGGATTGACATGCGGGCGGGGATGGATTGCGGTGAGTGGTGGGTTTCGCCACGGCGTTCGTAGCGATCACTGCGACCCTCGTGAGCTCAACCCACCTTACAAAACAGCAATCATGGCGACCCTTGCATGCTCAACTCACCATTCAACACTGCTCAACCCTCCGTACGGAAGAGCCAGGGCGGTTCGCGGCGGGCGGTTTCCTGCGGTTTTTTTCAGAATAAAGGGCGGGGGCGAATTGTTTTGTCTTGTGAGTCTCATGATTCTTCGCAGCGTTTTCATCCTTGCTTTGCTGATCCAACAGAGTTTGGCGTTGCCGTGCGCGGCGTGGGGTGCGAGCGAGTGCGGGGGATCGGCGTGCAGGGCGGAGGATCAGGGAACATGTTGCTGCGGACCGGAAGCGGCGGCGAGGTGCGAGTGCAAACCTGCGCCCGCGGTTCCGCCAGCGAATAGTGACCGATGGCAAATCGAGATTGCGACGGCGCTTGCGCTGCCGACGGGCGGTGCGCTGTTTGACTCATCGCCTGAATGGGCCGATTGCCTGACCAAGGCAGTTGGTGTGTGGGAAGCGGCTCCAACATCTCATGAACGGTGTGTGCTTTTGTGCCGGTGGCTGACGTAATTCGCCACTTTCCGTGGAAGGACTGCGCGCTGTGCGCGGTGATTTCGGTTGTTGAACATTTTGTCTTTTTTTTAAATCATCATTTCTGGCGTTTGCCAGAAGGAGAGTTCTCATGCGTAAGTCAATGATTGTTTCAATCGTAACGCTGTTGCTTGCTGGTGCCGGTGCGGTGGGAGCGGCCAATTTGTCCGGGACGTCTGCTGGTTCATGCTGTTGCGGCCCGTGCCCGGATGGATGCAACTGCACGTGCGACGGCTGCGGCGGCGGGTGCGACGGCTGCCCGTGCTGCGATGGGAAATCCGCGTAGCATCTTGTGATTGTTGGTAAACACAGCACGCCCGCGAGTTGCGGGCGTGCTGTTGTTTTGTGTGGTTGCGGGTTGGATGATAGATGAGGCGGATTGCAGGGATTGGCAGTTTTTGGTGGGCTCCGCCGGAGGCTGTGGGGGTAGAGGCTCCCTGCTGCCATTCCGGGCGTCAAAGACGATCGTGGTGGGTTTCGCACACCGGTTTGTTGATTCGTTTGGTTGTGGTCGCTCTACCCACCCTACGAATGGGCACAACCTACTTGCTGATCGGTCGGCACCAATTGCTCATTTGCAGCATCGTCTGCGACCACCCAGAACGGGTGCGTCTCCGTGCATTCAATGGTTTCGCATTCGCCATTGTCGTTTTCAATCTCAAGATGGACGATTCGGCCATCGTAATCGCGCTCGCTCGTGGCGAGAACCTCGCACAGCTCCCATCGCTGTTGCTCTGCATTGTATGACCAAACCTGCTCGCCGGGTTTAATGTCCTCAATATTTTTAGGCCCCTGCGCCGTCCAGACCTCTGTGCCGGCCGTGAAGCAAACGATCAGCCAGAAACAGCGGCCTTCGGAGAGAACCTTGCCCAGCGGTCCTGCGGCCACGGTGAGAAGTATCTCCCATTTGTGTTCCCAGGCTTGATGTCCAAGTTCCTTGCCAAATTCCTTCCCCACGAACCAATAGTCCGCCAAAGTCCAACCCGGACGCGACACTCAATGAGGCGACCGTCAAGTGGGGATATGGACAAGAACATTCTCCACCATGGTGGCGGGTTGATAGAGAAAATCGAAATGTCACGACTTTCTTTGATTACCAACGAATTCGTTCTAGTAACTTCGTGACATGGGGATTCAGTTCATCGGATGTTATCTGAATGGAGATGGTAGCTACATTGAGCCGTATCGTCAGAGAATAGTGGGTGGAAATTTCAATGATTATTGCACCATCGCAATCCATTTCTGTGATGTTTGCAATCTCATAAAACGGGACGCTCTCTTGCTTGTCAATCTCAACGCTTTGTACTTCCACAAATCTCAGAAGCAGCCTCGACCAACCCTTTTTCCAATCCTTTGAAGATTTGTCGGACAAACTTACCCGTGGAACCGATCGTCCACCTGCTACCCATAAAGATAGGTGGAATCTGTGTTCAGCGGTATCGTATTGAAAATCGCTCTCAGAAAACCTGGCGTCACGAAGAACCGTTGCAACGTCACCAAGAACTTGATTATTCAAAATGTTGTAGGTTGTTGTCATCGTCAGAACCAATTCCAAGGCCAATGTTGCCATCCTAGGGGTGGGCTATCAATGTGCGGCAGAGAAGGCCCCCCAGGCTCCAAGGGATGATAATCAAGCCGGAACAGCGGCGGTTCGCCAGTGGGTCGAATCTGCAACAACCCACCGCTTCGATTGGGTCCACCAATTTCAATCAATAGTGAATCTCCTTCAAAGAATACTACCTCAATCAGTCGAACTGCACCGGCTGCATATGCGGCATACGCGGAAACGTGCATAAATACGTTCCCTACAGCATACCACCCGTCGTTTTCATCGAGAACGTTGTTGACGTATGTATTTAGAGATTCTATTTGGTGGAAAGTGGCGGCGTTCGCGAACATTGCTAATCCATCCACAGCTCCTTGCCAAGCGCCCCCCCAATCCCAATAAATCCAAGGTTGTTGCACCGAACCAAGGCGATGGGCCGGCCTCCATCGAGGAGCGTTGGGATGGATCATAAAGCGCGGGCCAGAAGAACTCGGACCCGGAGCGGCTATTGGCGTTCTGCCGCGTGGGTCACGGATAGCTCGTCCGGCGGCCATATCGCTGGCTCCGCTGGGAGCCTCGTAGTCACTGACACTCGCAACCTGGCCGCCGCCTCCATTATTACTGCTGCACTCCGTCCCATGCGCAGCCTCAATTCCGCCGGTTGAGAGTCCCATTGGATCGATCTCTCCGAGCGGGCTGCCAGTGCCATACCCATACAAACTCATCGAATCCATATACCCCGCCGGATCGCGGCTGATCCATCGTCCGTTTGCGGGGTCGTAGTGGCGGAAGCGCACGGTGTACAGACCGTTCCCCGCCCCCCCGGCTTCCTGATTGAACACGTAGCCGCAGTAGCCGATGGTGTTGAATTGCTCGCCGACCCAGCCGCCGGAACTGAGCCAGCCCGGGGGCAGCGCGGCCTTGTAATAGGTTGAGCCGGTCAGGACGGTGTCGTTGGAGTCCACATCGCCATCGCGGTCAAAGTCAGCATCGGGGTTGTAGTTGGACTGGTAGATGAGGTTGTTGCCCCCGGAGTAGGCGGCGGTGGCCAGCGTGCCGTCAGCGGCGTCCACATCGCCGTCGCCATCGACATCGTGATTGGGCTGGTGGCGGGCCTCGCCGTAGGGGGTGTAGGAGATGCGCTCGATGAGGGCGGCGGAATCGCTGATGAGGGCGACGACGCTGAACTGGTGGTCGGTGAGGGCGTACTGGGTGTAGTCAGCCCGATAGGCGGAGCTGTGTCTTTCTGGGCGCCATAAACGTTCGTGGTGGGTTTCGCACACTCGCGTTGCAAATCGTTTGGTCACATTCGCTCAACAGGCCCTACGCTGGTGCTGGGAGTTTGCGCAGGCCGGCAGGGACGCCGGCCCCACTAGGGGTTGGTGTGGCGGCTCGGTTTGTCGATTCCCCACTGTTACGGTGGTCACTGTTTCCGTTACCACAAACCGCTTTTACCAACCCCCGGCAGAGCCGGGGGCTAAGGGTATTGCGAAGGTTACGGGATGGGCGGTGATGAGCCGCATTCGGGGCATGGTCTTGCGGGTTGGGTGGCGCGGAGGTCGTAGCCGCACTGTTGACATCGGCCGGCGCGGCGACGGAGGGAGCGGCGTGCGGCGGGGATGCCGAAGACGGGCAGGGCGACGAATGCGGAATAGAAGAGAGAATTGAGGAGAAGGCCGGACCAGCGAGGGCGGAGAGGGAGTGAGGGCGGATAGCCTCCGCCGTACCACGAGCCTTTGGATCGGATTTTGCCGGGCAGGGAGATGGCGCCTTGTGCGCGGGCGATGAGTGTGCCGGGTGCGGGGCGTTCGAGTTCGTAGCTGCACCAGAGAGCGAGCATCGGCCAACCTGTTGCATCGATGTACGCGTAGTTTGCCGGGTCATCGGGCGGCCAATGGCCATTGGTCCATGGAATCACATGCGGCTGAAGCCAGGTTGGAACGATTTCTTCGGGGGTAGGTTCGGGCGGAGCGTCGGGTGTTGCCAGGAATGTGCTGGCGTTTGTGATCGCGTCGCCGGACATGACGTGGGTTTCAAAAAATACGGCACCGGTTGCGCTGAAGCGAGAGACGTTGAGCGAACCGGTTCCTTCGCCAGCGGCGGGATCGAGGGCACGGACGCCACGGGTTCGCATGTCGTTGTTTTGATAGGAGACATCCTGCCAGAGCGAGAGGGCCCAAGAAACTGCGATGGTGATTGCAAAGCCAGCGAGGAGGCAGAGTGCGGCGCGTTGCAGCGGGCATTTTTTGGGAAAGGGATTGGTGGCGGGTTGAGGTTTTGTCATGGCAGCCGCGATTCTTCGGCTGTGATTGGGAGGAGCGGTTTTGGTGGAGTGGAGTTTAAGCGTAGCACTTTGATGCGGTGGATGAATTGGGGAGCGGATTTTGGTTTTGTGTGGATGCGGTCGCATTGGCCTCAACCCTCACCCCGGCCCTCGCCCTTCAAAGGGAGAGGGGGTGACTTGGTTTCTTTCGGCGCTTTCTCGAGCGTGAGGAATTGCGTTGTGGAGGAGATTTGCGCGCGTTGTGGTTCTTGCGTGCCCTCACCCCGGCCCTCTCCCTTCAAGGGGAGAGGGGGGTTTAGTCTTTCAGTTCGACGGTCCAGTAAGCTTCATCGAGGAAGGCTTTCCAGGACTGGTACTTGGGGCTGCCGAGGCGGAGGACGATGCTGGGGTTGCGTTTTGGGCGTACGGGTTTGCGTATGAGGTGCATGTGTGCCTGGTTGGGGGTGCGGCCGCCTTTTTTGGCGTTGCACTTGACGCAGGCGCAGACGAGATTTTCCCAGGTGTGTTCGCCACCCTGGACGCGGGGGACGACGTGATCGAGCGTGAGTTCCTTGGTGGTGAAGTGACGGCCACAGTATTGGCAGCGGCTGTTGTCGCGGGCGTAGAGGTTGCGGCGATTCAACTTCACCTGCTGCTTGGGGAAGCGGTCGTAGGAAAGAAGGCGAATGATTTTGGGGACGGCGATTTCGATGCGGGGGGTGCGGACCCAATCGTGCTGCTCGCGCTCGAATTTGCGCTGGAACTCTGCGATTTCTGTCCAGGTTGTGAAATCGTAATTGAGGTAGCGGCCGGAATCGAAGGCGATGACTTCGGCGGCATCTTTGATGAGCATGGTGAATGCCCGCCGTGCGCTGACAACACGGACCGCGGCGTAGACGCGGTTGAGGACGAGCACTTTCTCATCAAGCACACAAACGGCAGCGTTCATGGCGGATCGCAACTCCCATCACAGTGGGCATCAGGCTGATCTTGGGCAATGGACCTGAAGGGCCACGAATTGAGAATACCACTCAATTCGGCATGATGGTAGTCCGGATGCAGGGGCGGGGACAATTGATTGAAGTGTTTGGAGTTGGTGAAGCGCCCAGAGTGAAGGGGAGGCTGGTTTATCGGATTGGCGAGGGGAGGCGGGTGGTGGGATGCGAATGAGGCGACTATGACTCCAAGCCGCGATAGACCTCGTTGCGATGACCGATGCGGAGAATGAGCACGATGCGCTTGTTTGGACGCACCCGATAGACGACGCGGTAGGTGGCGATTTTCATACGGTGCATGCCTTGGCCCTTGCCGGTCATGGGGAGACATTCGGGAGGGTTGGGATGATCAGCCAGATCGGAGATGGCATCCAACAACTGGCCGCGGACAGACACGGGGGCTTCCAGCAGGGACTGCCAGGCTGATGGCAGGAAGTGAACGGTGTAGGGAACCCGGCGGCTCATTATCCGGCTTTCCGGCGTTGGCGGTGGGATGTTCCGAGGGTGCGTTGGGCGTGCGCGAGGGGAATTGGCTTTTCATGTTTGCGCTTGGCGGCGGCTTCTGCTTTGCGGCCTTCGCTGCCCCAGTATTCGTCTTCCATTTTCTCAAGGAGGGCGAGATCATCCATGGAGACGAGTGCGGCGACACCTTTGCCGCGACGTTCCAGCACGATGCGTTCGCCGGTGTAGGCGACGCGATTGACGACGTCGGAGACGGAATTGCGGAAGTCCACGATGTTGACCTGGTCCATGGGAGATTACTCCGAATACGACAGAATGTCGGTTTTGTACATTATAGTTAATTGGGCCGTCCGGGTCAAGAAGTTCTCAAGAAGACGGATATGGGCCAGCAGGCACCGGACCGATGGCATCAGTTCGCTGCAGAGATGGCGACGCCGAGCGACTAGCGCGTGATCGGGGTCTTCCGCGCGTTGGCGTTGAATCTGTTTGTCGATTGCACAACGTCGCTCGTCAGACCCGGCGTTCGTATGGGTGAATCAGCCTTTGGGACCTGCCGCTCGTACTTTGTCTGCGATTTCGTACTTGGCGTCGTTTTCGCGGAAGAGTTTTGCGAGTTGCTGGGCTTTGGCGTCGTAGGCGGATTTGTCCTGCCAGGTGTTGCGCGGGTTGAGGACTTCTGCGGGGACGCCGGGGGCGGAGACTGGGATTTGCAGGCCGAAGACAGGGTGTGTTTCGTACTTTACGTTGCGGAGTGAGCCATCGAGGATTGCGGTGACGAAGGCGCGTGTCCATGCGAGTTTGAAGCGCCCCCCCACTCCGTATGGCCCGCCGGTCCAACCGGTGTTGAGGAGCCAGACATCGGAGCTGTGCTTGTCGATTTTCTTGGCGAGCATTTCTGCGTAGACCATTGCGGGGCGAGGGAGGAACGGCCCGCCGAAGCAAGCGGAGAAGTTTGGGGTGGGTTCTGTGACGCCTGCTTCTGTGCCGGCGAGTTTGGAGGTGTAGCCGTTGATGAAGTAGTACTGGGCCTGTTCGCGGGTGAGTTTGCTGACGGGCGGGAGGACGCCGAAGGCATCTGCGGTGAGGAAGACGACGTTCTTGGGATGGCCGCCGACAGACGGGATGACTGCGCCGGGGATGAAGGAAACGGGGTAGGTGACGCGGGTGTTTTCTGTTTTTGCGGAGGAATCGTAATCCGGCACGCGGGTGGTTTGATCGAGGACGCAGTTTTCCAGGACGGAGCCGAACTTGATTGCGTTCCAGATTTGCGGTTCGCCTTCCTGCGAGAGTTTGATGCACTTGGCGTAGCAGCCGCCTTCGATGTTGAAGACGCCTTTGTCTGACCAGCCGTGTTCATCATCGCCGATGAGGGGGCGGTTGGGATCTGCGCTTAGGGTGGTCTTGCCTGTGCCGGAGAGACCGAAGAAGAGAGCGACGTTGGTATTGTCGGACTTATCGACGTTGGCGGAGCAGTGCATTGGGAAGACGCCCATTTCGGGCAGGTCGTAGTTCATTGCATAGAAGATGCTCTTCTTGATTTCGCCTGCGTAACGGGTGCCGATGATTACGACTTTCTTTTGTTCGATGGATTGGAGGATTGCGACGGGGCCTTTGACGCCAAACTCTGCGGGGTTCTCGAGGCGCAGGTTGCAGGCGTTGATGATGGTCCAATCGGGGGTGAAGGTTGTGAGTTCCTTGGCGGAGGCGTTGATGAAGAGGGTTTTGGCGAAAAGGCTGTGCCAGGCTTCTTCGGTGATGACGCTGACTTTGAGGCGGTAGTTTGGATCTGCACCGGCGTAGCCATCAAAGCGGAAGAGTTCGGGCTTTTTGGAGAGGTGAGCGCGGGCCATTTTCTCGAGTTTGGCGAAATTGGCGGGCGTGATGGGTTGATTGGTTTTGCCCCAGCCGATGGATTCGTGGATGCCGGGGCTGTCTTCGAGGAATTTGTCATTGGGACTGCGGCCGGTGCGATCGCCGGTATCGCACATGAGGGCGCCGTTGGCAGCGAGGACGCCTTCACCGCGACAGATGGCGATTTCGATGAGGTGCGGAGCCGCGAGGTTGCGATGGATTTTGGCAGAGCCGAAATCAAAGGCGTTGGCGGAGGTTGAAGGGGCGGCGGCTGGGGTTGCGGTGGGCATCTGGTTACCTCGAACAGTTGGTTGCAAAAGGGGGGGCCATTGTACGTCCGGCGGGCCAAATTCCAAAGTCCAAGTGGGCAAAATCCAGATTCCGACTATTGGATGAAACGGACTCGGAAAAGGAAGCATCCGCAGATGGCGCGGACTGGGAATGGCATGGGTGGTCCGCACATTCATCTGCGAAATCTGCACCATCCGTGCAGGTCTTTCTCTTGGAAAGAACGGCTATACTGTGGAATCACGCGGTTATGGCGACCGTAGCTCAGGTGGCAGAGCACCTGGTGGTGGTCCAGGACG
>CAZWJR010000129.1:0-8374 GCA_964634655.1 uncultured Isosphaeraceae bacterium
CAGATTTGACATTTTGCGGGGGTGGGAGTGAGGAAAGGCTTTGAAACAAGGGGTTCTTGTGGTGAAAGATTTTTTTGAAAATGGGGATTTTTGTTTTTTGGGAGGGGCGCGTTTTTGCGCGCCTCACCCACCCGGGGGGACGGGCCAAAAAATGAGGTGGGCTGGGTGATTTAGTGGGATTCGCGGTGGTTTTTGTTGCCACCTTCGCGGGACAAGTTGCGTCTGATTGCTGCACAAGACCCAAGTTGGCGCGCTCATCGCCACCCTACGGCGGTGGCAGAGGCAATTTGGGTTGAGAACTGCGTGCTACGGGATGGAAGAAATGTTTTGCAGTGGCCTATTCTCGACGTACACTGAAATCAGCCATTCTGGAGGATTTGCTGCATGCAGCAGGCGAGCAGGATTCTTTGTGGAGTGCTGTGCGCGATGGCGGTTGTGTCATCAGCCGGTGCGGATTTTGTGGGCTTGCGGGTGTTCCGGGAAGAGCCGGGAGGGGCGGGCGCGCCGCCGCCGGGGCCGCCGCGATGGATTTATCGGGTGTATGCGGAGTTCACGGATCCAACCGATCGGGTCATTGGATGGGGCACCGGCATTCCAGAATATGGCTTTGGCGGCATTTGGAACGTCTCAGAAAACGGCTTGCCGGGCAGCGGATTCACAAACATTCCAGACCTCTTCACTGGCAATACTGCGCCATTTTTTTCAGGAGGTCCTGCGGATTGGGACACCTACATGACCATCGGCCTACTGTATGGAATTCAGGGGCCGAACAATGTGGATTACACGCATGTTTGGCCTGGCACGCCGATCTTCATCAGTAATGGATCAACGTCATGGACTGGATTGGACATCGGATGTTACCTGGCTGGAAACTCACCGCAGGGAAATGGCAACTATCGCATCAGCGGCAATGACACCGATACACGAGTTCTGTTGATGCAGCTGGTCGTCAATGCCGGCGAACACGTCCAAGGGTCGATTGGATTGGCGTGGCTCAATCCATCCGTTGAACTTCTACATTTCAGCGGCAACTTGACGTTTAGTTCGGTGCCGGGTCCGGGGACTTTGGCGATCTTCTTCATGTCCATTGCGTGTGCGCGGCGGACAAGGTAGAAGGTTGTGTGGAATGATTCTGGATCGACTTACGAATGCTTGTTGGTATGAGGGGTTGGGTGAGCGGATTGGGGCGGCGCTGGCGTTTTTGAATTTGGCGGAGACGGCGCGTTTGGAACCAGCCGCTGTAGGGACAGCGAACAGTCTGCGGGTGGATGTTCGGGGTGATGAGATCTTTGCGCTGGTGCAGCGGTATCAGACGAAGTTGGCTGATGAGGCGTTCTGGGAGGCGCATCGGAAGTACATCGATGTGCAGTGTGTGATGGAGGGTGTGGAGGTGATGGGTCACGCGCCGCTGGAGTTGATGCGCGTGAAGAAGACGTATGACGAGGAGAAGGATTTTGCGGTGCTGGAGCCGCGGGGTGCGGATGAATCGGCGGAATTGAAACAGGAATGCCGACCATCACCCAGCCTTCTCCCTTTAAAGGGAGAGGGATGCAATATGATTCGGGTGGAGGCGGGAATGTTTGCGGTGTTTATGCCACACGATGCGCACATGCCGGGGCTGGCGGTGGATGGGCGGGCGGGGATGGTGAAGAAGATTGTGGTGAAGGTGCGGTGCTTTTGAAAGAAATGCACCACGGAGGCACGGAGACACGGAGGAGGGATTTTTTGATTTTGGATTTTGGATTGGGGATTTTGGATTGAGGACTGGGGGTTGCGGGGCGCGATTTGTTTTTTGATTCTTACTCTGGAGTCTCTGTGTGCTTTGTGGTTGAGACTTGCTACTGCTGTGGAGTCGGCGGCGGGAGGCGGTTTAGGCGGCGGCGGATTTCTTCGAGGAGGTCGGTGCGGTTGAGGCGTGTGGCGAGATCGGCGGCGATTTGGAGTTGGTTGCGTGCAAGGTCGGGTTGTTGTTTTTCGGTGAGGGCGGAAGCCATGCTCATGTAGGTGCGCGGTTCGTTGGGGTTCAACTGCATGGAGCGGCTGAAGCAGGCGATGGCCTGATCGAGATGATCCTGACGGGCAAGGACGTTGCCGAGGAGCAGGTAGGAAACGAAATCGTCGGGTTGGATATCGAGGGCGATGCGGAAGTGATCGACGGCTTCATCGAGGCGACTGAGGGAGGCGAGGGTTTGGGCGAGGCCGCGGTGGGCATCGGGGTTTTGGGGATCGGTATCGATGGCGTGCTGGAAGGTTGCGAGGGCGAGATCGAGTTTGCCTTGCTCGGATAGAACGATGGCGCGGTTGACGATGGCGCCGACGAATCTGGGATTGCGGCGGAGAGCCTCGTCATAGGCGAGGAGGGCTTCATCGAGGCGACCGAGTTTGCGGAGGGTGTTGCCGAGGTTGAAGGGAGGATCGGCCCAATCGGGTTTGAGTTCGACGGCCTTTGCGAAGTGGGTGAGGGCTTGCGAAGGATCGCCTGTATCGTTGAGGGCGTTGGCGAGGTTGAAGTGCAGAATGGCGTTGGGGCCGGTGACGGCGAGGCCGTGGGTTGCGAGTGCGATGCTGTTTCGCCAGTGGTGGGTTTGGGCGTGGGTGAGGGCGGTGAGTGTGGAGAGGAGGAGCGCGGCGGCGGCGGAGTAGGCGAAGATGATGTTGCGATTGCTGCGGGGATTGGGGATTGACCATGCGATGGCGATGAAGATGCCGATGAGCGGGACGTAGGTGTAGCGATCGGCGTGTGATTGCGAACCGACCTGGATGAGACCGATGACGGGGACGAGCGAGCCGAGGTACCAGAGCCAGCCGACGATGATTTGCGGTTGCTTGCGATGAAGGATGATGGCGATGGCGGTGATGGCGATGAGGATGAATGCGGCGAGTGCGACGGTGTTGGCGGGCCAGTGCGGTGGAAGGGAATAGAGCGGTGAAAGATTGATGGGCCACATCATCTGCCAGAGGTAAGTGGCGTAGGCGATGGTTGCGGTTTGCAAGCGGCCGAGGAATGGGACGGTATCGAGACTGCTGATGGCTCCGCCATGGGACTGGGCGATGATGGTGATGATGGAGGATGCGAGGGAGAGAGCGAGGAGTGGGAGTTTTTCGAGGATGAGAATTTTTGGGGAGGTTGGGTGGTGCAGCGATTGTGTGGTGAGGCGAGGTGGTTTTGGGGATGAGCGCGGTTTTGCAGTTGCGAGCTTCTCACCCACCCCCTGACCCCCTCCCTCAAGGGAGGGGGAGTTTTTGCTACGGATGCGTTTTAGCGGCCAGTAGTCGAGGAGGAGCAGGAGGAAGGGCAGGGTCACAAGCATGGGTTTGCTCATGAGGCTGCAGGCGAAGAGCAGGGCGATGAGGGAGTAGGACTTCCATGTTGGGCGCGCGGTGTATTTGATGTAGGCGGCGATGGCGAGGAAGCCGAAGAAGGTGCTTAGGACATCTTTGCGTTCGGAGACCCATGCGACGGACTCCACGTGCAGCGGATGGAGGGCAAAGAGTGCCGCGACGAATGCGGAGCGCCATGGGGAGCCGGTCAATCGGCGGAGGATGAGGAGGAGGAGGATTGTGTTGGCGATGTGGAGGAGGACGTTGGTGATGTGATGGCCGGCGGGATTTTGGTGGCCGAAGAGATCGACATCGATCATGTGGGAGAGCCACGTGAGGGGATGCCAGTTGGCGGCCTCGAAGGTGGTAAAGGCAAGGGCAAAGTTGGCGGGAGTCAGGCCTTGCCAGATCTGGGAGTTGCGGGTGATGTAGATGTGGTCATCGCAGTTGACGAAATCATGGTGGCGGACCTGCGCGTAGCAGATGATGATTGCCAGGATGAGGCCAGCGATGATGAGTAGATCGCGACGTGCGAGCATGCGTTTGTTCAGGGCGAGTTAACCGCAGAGGGCACAGAGAAGGAGTTGGATTGCGGGATGCGGAATGGTTTCAGGGTTTGGATGGCGATTGGGGCGCGGGGGGCGGGGTTTCTGCGGCGGGGGTGGCGGGTTCTTTGGATTTTTCGATGAGGGCTTTGACATCGGCGGGCGGATCGAAGACGGCGGTGTCGACGTTGTCGAACTCCACGGCGACGATGGTCATGACGATTTCCTGCTTTTCAATTTTCTGGACCTGTCGGGTGGCGATGAGGCGGTTGCCGAATTTTTTGTAGTCGGATTCGGTGGTGATCTGTTCGATTTTGCCACGGGGAGTATCGAGGGTGGTGGACTGGCCGGCGCGGAGGCCGGTTTCGATGTCGAAATACTCGAAGGATTCGTGGCCGGAGTGGCGGATGAGGTGGAGTTTGTGGCAGGTCTGGCCCTGGAAGCCGGTGATTTCCATGACTTCCATGGTTTTGAAGCGAGTGGAGTCGTGGAGGACGGAGTTGAAGTCGGCTTTTTCGCGCATTTCTTCGATTTGTTTTCCACCGACGAGGTGTGCGCCGGAGGCGGAGTCTTTGGTCCAACCGAAGGGGGAGTTGTAACCAGCGAGTGAGGTGCCGATGCCAGCGATGCTTGATTTGACGAGGTAGCGGTCTGGCGCGGCGGAGAAGATTTCCATATCGCCGGTGATGCGCTGTGCGGGGACTTCAAGTTTGCAGGTTACGTGCATGGACCTGGTGTTGCGGATGAGGTCTTCGCCACCGATGGCGTGGATGTAACGGCTGATGAGGGCGGCGGCGCTGGGCAACTTGCCGTGGGTTGGGGCGGGCGGCGCGGGCGCGGTTTCGGGAGGCGGCTCGGCGGCGACTGCGATGGTTGCAATGCTGATCATCGAGCAGGTGAGGAGTAGATGGAGGGTGGATGCGGTTGGGAATTTGCTGGACATGGTGTTAATGCTAGAGCAAAATTGGTGTGGGTGGGGTGTTGGCACTTGCATGAAATCGGGCTTCTCACCCACCCCCCAGCCCCCTCCCTCGAGGGAGGGGGAGTGCGAGAATTCGCGCTCACAGGGCCCAAAAACGCACAACGCGAGGCGATCCCACCAGAGCGCCTCGCGTTGGTAATGTTGAAGAAGTACTTGGACGTGGGGTCAGGATGCTTCGGCGCGTGGGTGTGCCTGATCGTATGCGGTGCGCATGCGCTGGGTGGTGAGGTGGGTGTAGACCTGTGTGGTGGAGAGTGACTGATGGCCGAGGAGTTCCTGCACGCTGCGCAGATCTGCGCCGTTATCGAGAAGGTGCGTGGCGAAACTGTGGCGGAGGGTGTGGGGGCTGATATCGGGATCGAGGCCGGCGGTGACGAGGTACTTGCTCACCTTGCGGCGTACGGAGCGGGTTGAGAGGCGCGTGCCATGCTTGTTGATGAAGAGCGGGGATTGAGCATCGGTGGCGAGGCCGGCGCGTTGCTGGGGGGCATCGAGCATGGCGGTGTAGTGATGAAGTGCGGTGAGGGCGTGGGAGCCGAGGGGAACGATGCGTTCCTTGCGACCTTTGCCACGGACGATGAGGGCTTCGCTGGCTTCATCGATGTCGCCACGATTGATGCCGACGAGTTCGCTGACTCGTATGCCTGTGGAGTAGAGGGTTTCCAGGATGGCGCGATCGCGTGCGCCGAGGAGATCGGTGTCGTCCGGCGCGGAGAGAAGGCGCTCGACTTGTTCCACGCCAATGGCCTTGGGCAGGCGCTTGTTTTGGCGCGGGGTGCGGATCATGAGCATGGGGTTGGCGTTGATGAGGCCGGTCTTGTCCATCCAGCGGTAGAAGGAGCGCAGGGTAGCGATCTTGCGAGCCATGGTGGCTGGCGAATAGGTGTGTTCATCGAGCCGGGAAAGGAAATTGCGAATGATGTTGACATCCGCATCGAGCATGATTTGTGTGACGGTGACGGGGCCGACTTTGCCGACGACTTCGCCGTTGGGGACAACTTTGGCGACGTTGCCGGGGGCTGAAGCCTTGCGATGGCGGTTGTACATGTCGGCTTCGTGCTGCATGTTTGGGGTGATGTTGAGTTCTTCGGCCAGGTGATCCATGAACTGGCGGAGATCAACGCCATAGCACCGCGAGGTGTAGGGGCTGAAGTGGCGCTCATCAATGAGGTAATGAAGGAAGCCTTCGACGACGGGGAGATGTTCAATGTGCGTTGCGTTCATGGTGGGCGCCTCTAGAAAGCAGTGATAAGTGAATCACGATGAGTGATTGGGTTTCTTGAACGAGCTGTAAGGTTGCGCGACGTGTTTGCACACGACGGCAGCGTCGAACCAATCGAAGGGAATTTGGGGATCGCGGGCCAACTCGGCGATGCGGTTGATCAACAACGACTCATCGCCCGGTTCCCAGCGGAAACTCCAACGTTCCTGTCCTTTGATAAGCGACAGGCGGTGGCGTGCCTCTCTCTCCGCTTCCGGCAATACATACGCAGGAGAAGCGGGAAGGATTCCGTCTTTCGCATGAATTCGTGAGGTGTCGGCCATCCGTGGTCCTCGGCGATCAGCGCCGTGGACCGTTTGGGCCACTTAGCGCTCGTGGGGTAGGGTCGCCTGCGGATGGAGCCTGCTCTGCTCGACGGCGAGCAGATCATGCAGCAGCCGGTAGGCGACAAACTGCGTGTACATCTCCATGTTTGCGAGGTAAATCCGCTTGCCATACGCGCTGTTGGGCTCGCTGCGGCCGGTGGTGAAGTCATCGAGCCATGCGAGTGTCTGATGGTTTGAGGCATCGAAAACGCCAGAGGCTTGAGCGACCGGTTCGTTGGCAGCGGTCGGCATGGCGTGATCGTTGGAAGCGCGAGTGATTTGCACAGGATCGAGTGATGTTGCCTGTGCTGTTGCTTCTCGGCGGTAGAGTTGGACGGCGGCGCCCATTTTCATCGGCGGATACGGGTTGTAGGACGTGACCGTGCCGACGATGAGGCCATCGACGCCAAGAACTGTCATGAGCGCTTTGGCATCAGCGGGGGTGGAAACAGCACGCAGGTCCAACCGGTGCATCGCCGTGAGAACACGATTCACGGGTATGGCGGAGACGCCATCGATTGCTTCGGTTTGTTCTGCAAAGATGTCGGCAACGCGATCGGTTTTGACGACGGAGACGCCGGATTCATTGTTGAACGGAACGACGGCCCAAAGTTGCGGGCGATCGTACGGTGATGCAAGTGCCGCCGGGGTTGTGAGTTTCTCTGTGCTGTTGCAAGCGAAGAGAGAAAGTGAACCAAGCAACACAAGCCCGACCGGGCGAAGGCCGGACCGCAAGCGGTGTGCGAACATGGAGTGTGCACTTGTCATGGCATCCTGCCGAAAAACGGGCTCCGCCCGTCCTGATTGGTTGAGCGATCCGTGCTCAACCGAAAACGATTTGCATCCGGTCAGGGATGCGAATCGGGTGTGTTGGTTTCAACGCCGGTTGCGCCGGCGGTTTGTGTACCGTGAGAGGGCATGGTTGGCGTGTTGGTGGTGACGGCCCAGATGTTGTCGGAGCCGGAGCGATCGGAGACTAAGTAGACCACGCCGTTGCCTGCCCAAACAGGCTGGAAATTGGCGAAATGGCCGTTTGTGAGGCTGGTTCGCTGGGAACCATCGATATTGACGACCCACAGATCGGATTGAGCAGGGCGGGAATCTGACGTTGTGCCGGGATCAACGACGGTCACAAAGACGATGCGGCTTCCATCGGGCGACCATGCGGGATTGATCAGGGCGGCGTTGGCAGCGGAGACGATTTCTGTGGGGAACTTGGCCTGGCCAGCGACGACATCAATGGTCCAGATGCTGTACTCGCGGCTGCCGCGCTGCTTGGAGCGTTGGAACAGGATTTTGCTGTGTGCGGGGTCCGGGCACCATTGGGGGAAGACGCCATATTCGAGGAAGTTTCGCACTCCGGGGTTGGCGACGTCGACGGTCCAAATTTCCCAACGCTGGGACTGCGAGCCGAATTTGCAATAGGCGATGGATTTGCCATCGGGCGACCATGAGGGGTGAAGTTCATGATCGGGATCGTTGGTGATCTGGACGGTTTTGCCACCATCGGTGCTGACGGTGTAGATATCCCAGTTGGAAGCGCGGTTGGAAGCGAAGGCGATGGTTTTGCCATCGGGGCTGAAGGTTGGCATGACATCATCGGCGGGGTCGTTGGTAACCTGCGTCTGGGTTTTGCCAGTGACGGATTTGATGTAGATATCCGAGGTGCTGCGATGCATGGTGGAGGCGAATGCGAGCCAAGTTCCGGTGCGATCGATGTCGGGATCTGTGCAGGCCCCTTCGGAAGCGAAGGTAATTTGTGCGAGGTTGCTGCCGCCATCGAACGGAGAACCGGGATTGGCGGAGCCATCTTCAAATTCGCCAAAGAGGCCGATGAGGCGGGTGCTGTGGGTGGCGGTTTCCGTTGAGGTTGTGGAGGAGCCGGATTCTGCGGTGAAGGTGACGTGTTCGCCGGTTTTTGGAGTGGAGGCGGCGGTAG
>CAZWJR010000130.1:0-7734 GCA_964634655.1 uncultured Isosphaeraceae bacterium
GTATTGAGGATGGGCATCGAGCCATTCGTTGATGGCCTGATCCATATACAGAAGGGCGTCTTCAGTCAGTTTGCAGTGGAATGTCTTGACGTGGATGGCACCGTTGCCAGTGGTGTTTGGCGTGCGGGACCAAGTATCTTCGTGCCGCTTTTCGCGCGAAAAACTGAATTTGGATGGCCCGCCGGTCAGGTTGTCTGGGGCGGCGACCGGGAGCGGGCGGTTGGGATCAACCTCCCTCATCATCGGGGCTGGCGAGGTGCCAGCCAAAGGCGCTTGCCCCAATCCCGGTCTGGAATGCTGAATCTTACTTGCGGGGACCGGTTGCGGCGGCGCGTGGACCGCTGGCTTATCAAAACCTGGATTGGCAGGAACCTGCGGAGGTTGGTTATCCATGTGCGCTCCTTTCGGGTAGATCGTTGCGCGTGCGGACCAAAACAACTCAACTCATCGGCGGATGCTATCGCAAAACGCGACCCACCGGGTGGATTTGTCTGTATTTTTTTGTTGGTGCAGTGTGATTTTCTGCTCCCACGGCTTGCCACCGGGTGATTGCCAGACGATTTCGCAGGAAAACGGGGATGCCAGTTTGAGAAAATCCGGCGGTTCGGAGGTCGATGATCTGCTTATTTGGCCGCGGCACATACGTCGAACGCAGCCTCGGTTGCCGGAAATCTCACCTTCATAGTTGAGATACTGCGGCCGATGGGCGGCGATGGGTTCGATTTCCGCTGACGCTCCCACTTCCATCTGATCCAAACGCGCTTTCATGCGGAACGTCGCCAACGGTTGCCTGGCATGTGGATCGGTGGCGATCATCCAATCGAAATGAGAACCATCAGGCAGATCATGCTGCAGAATGACCGTGGCGAGCGGTTGGTGGAGGTGCAATGTGTTTTCTGCCGATGCCATGCGCATGTACGATGGGGCGAATTGGAATTAGAATGATAGTGGAAGTGGCCAGCGGTCTGCGATCGGACAACGGGCAACTTCCTAGTGGTTTTTCGATCGAATTTCTCTTGATGGAGCGCAGCAACAGGCTTGGACGCATTTTGACAGCAGCAGTAATCGTAAATCTGGCAACGCTGGGCGGGTGCGCGGGTGGGAACCGGCCGATTGAGACGATTCGTGCCAGTGGTGATCATTATTTTGTCGCTGGCGAGTGGGAATCATCCCGCGATGAGTTTTCGGAAATCGTCGCCAAACTTCCTGGCGATTGGGACGCGCAATACAAACTCGGCGTTTCTCAATTGAATTTGAAGGAGACATCGGCGGCGCGGCGAGCTCTGGAAATCGCCCACACCCGTCAACCGGCCAACCGCGAAGTGGCAGGTGCTTTGGCAGAGACGATGTTTCAGCAAGGTGATGAAGCGCGGCTGATGGCGTTCCTTCGCCAGCGAGCCTCGACGACACAACAGGCGCACGATTATCTGCAACTCGGCCGCTACGCCATGGCGCTGAACGATCCGGACACCGCCCAGGTGGCCATTGATACCGCAATTGAGATTGATGCGGGCAAAACCGCTGATCCTTATCTTGAATCATCGGTTCTGGCGGAACGATTGGGACGTATGGATGAAGCGGTGCGGCGTCTGCGACAGGGGTTGGGTATCAATGGCGATGACTTCCGCGTGAAGGAGCGTCTGCGTGCGCTGGGTGAAGATCCTGCCATGGTGATTCCACTGCCGCCAGGCCGCTGAAACCGGGGGTAAAATCATCGGGAACGAAAAAGGAGAAAACTCATGCCAACACAAACAGCCCCCCCACCGACACACACTCCCGCAGCCGCGGCGCAGATTCATCAGTTGAATTTCGTCCATGGCGGCACGAAGAAAATGCTGGAGGGGATTCCCAAGGACAAACTTTGCGCCCAACCGGGCACTTGCGCGAACCACGCGCTGTGGATTGTGGGCCACCTTGCCTCCACCGATGATTACTTTGTTCATGAGTTCAGCGGGGCGAAAATGGCTCTGCCGGAGGCGTGGCACAAATTGTTCGGTATGAATTCCAAGCCCGTGGCGGATGCTTCGCAGTATCCATCGTACGAAGAGGTCTCCAAGGCGTTTGAAGAACGCCGGGCCGCGCTGATCAAGTGGTTTGAATCGCTCACCGCGGATCAACTTCGCAAACCTACAAAAGAAGGTTGGACCAAGTATGCACCCACGCTGGGTGATGTGGCGCACTTTGTGGCGTGGCATGAGGGGTATCACTGCGGCCAACTTTCGGTCGTTCGTCGGGGATTGGGGCTTGCCCCTACGTTTGGATGATGATGGATCGGCGTTGATTCATTGACTTTCTCACTACCAGGCCGATGCGGCAGCGAGGTTCATTCTGTGCCTCGTTGGCGCGTCGGCCTGATACGTTTAAGGGAGTCCCTTTAGTTTGAATGTCGTTTCGCCGTACACTACGGCGATGCCGGCTTCCGTTGACAATCATCCGCTTGTGCAGCGACTTGGTGCGCTGGGTGATGTGGCGCGCTTGCGCGTAATGCGGTTGTTGGATCGGGAAGAATTGAGCGTCGGCGAACTGGCCAAGGCATTGCAGTTGCCGCAATCGACGGTCAGCCGTCACCTGAAGTTGCTGCATGATGGCGGATGGATCACCAAGCGGGCGGCGGGGACGGCAAGCCTGTATCGAGTGGCGGAGCAGTCGCTCGAAACCCCTTTGCGGGATTTGTGGAAACTTGCCCGCGCACAATTGGGGACCAACTCCACACTGGAACAAGACGATGCGCGGCTGGAGGAAGTGATTGCAGAGCGGCGCATCGACAGCAAATCATTCTTCGGCAAACTGGGCGGCGAGTGGGATGCGCTGCGGCGAGAATTGTTCGGCGAGTCATTTACTGCTGACGCGCTGCTTAGCCTCATTCCACACGATCTGGTTGTGGCGGATCTGGGTTGCGGCACGGGAAATGCTTCAGAGCAACTGGCCCCGCTTGTGAAGAAGATCATCGCCATCGACCGCGAACCGGCAATGCTGGAAGCGGCGAAGAAGCGGCTTGCGGGTTTCAACAACATTGAGTTTCGGCAGGGCGAATTGACGTCCGGTGGCGGCGGGTTGCCGCTGCGCGATGGCGAAATCAACGGCGCGATGATGTTTCTGATTCTGATACACGTTGATTCGCCACTCGATGCGATCAAGGAAGTGGCGCGGCGATTGAAGAGCGGCGGGTTTCTGCTCGTGGTCGATCTCATCGCGCACAACCGGGAGAGTTACCTGCACACGATGGGCCACAAGCATCTGGGGTTTGATGAAAAACAGGTGCGGGCATGGGCCAAAGCGGCGGGAATGGGTGTGGTGCGCTATCGCAAATTGCGGCCAAGCGTCAATTCCAAGGGGCCGGGGCTGTTTGTGGCGACATTGAGCAAGTAATGAGGGGGACAGCCAATAAAACGCTTGACTCGGACGCGCGTCGGCGGCATCGTATGAGTACGGAGTCCGGAAAAAGGAGAAGGGCCCATGCATTTGATCTACCGAGCAAGCAGTTGTTGCGTTGCGGCGATAATGATTTCATCGGCTGCAATCGGGCAACAGTGTCTGGAGACATCTGCGGATGGGCGACTGATCACCAGGCGCTGTCCGGAAGAAACGCCGCCCCCATCAACGAACGCTTTGGGAGGAACAGTGCCGTATGGAACGACGCCGGATTGGCAGAATGCGATTCGCAGGCAGGTGGGTGGATTGCAGATTGCAGATGTGAACGGCGACGGCAAACTTGATCTTATTGCGGTCTGTTTTAATTCGAGCAGTTTTCCACCATACGATGATTGGCGAAACTTCATTCACTTCAACACCGGCACCGCGCTGGAAGTGACACCTTCGTGGTATTCGACCGATCAAGTTCATTCCGGCGATGTTCAGATTGGGGACTTCAATCTCGACGGCAAGCCGGACCTTTTCGCAGCCAACGGCGGTTTTTCGCACACGCCTTCTGTGATTTATTTTGGTGGCGTGGGCGGACCAAATCCAACCCCCGGCTGGCAGACCAGCGGCATCAACGCGTGGGCTCTTGCGGCGGCGGTGTTTGATTTTGATCACGACGGCGATCCGGACATTTTGACGACCACTCAATCGGGCATTACCAATGACAACTTTCGACCGCTGTATTTGTTCCGCAACAACGCGGGCGTGATGCAGAGCGCGCCGGCATGGCAATCGCAGGACCAGATGATCTCCAACGGCGCGGCAGTGGGCGATGTGGATGGCGATGGCTGGGAAGATGTGGCCACCGCCAAGTGGGTGAATTTTCAATGCGGCATTTACAAGAACAACAGTGGGACGATCAGCGGCCTGCCGGTGTGGACCAACGGCGTGACCAGCGGCGGGCGCGGAGCGGGGTTTGCGGATGTGGATGGCGACGGCGATCTGGATGTGGTCTTTGGCCTTGACCCTGCTCGCATGTACCGAAACAACGGCGACGGCACGTTTACACTCATGTGGACTTCCACGGCTGCTTCACCCAGCATTCAAGACCTGCGCTGGCAGGATGTGGATGGGGATGGCGATATGGATCTGGCGGAGGTTAACTTCTCGACCGGCCGTTGCCACATCTACATTAATGACGGCGGGACGTTTGCGACCGCGCCGACATGGACGTACGACTCGCCGCTGGTTGGCAACGCACTGGCCTTTGGCGATATTAATGGGGACGGGTGCGATGACCTGGCGATCGCATACTCCGGCGAGCCTTCGGTTGTTGTCTTTTACGCCAACTGCCCCAAGCGACCTTGCGTTGGCGATGTAACGGCTGATCAGCAGGTCAATGTGAACGATCTGCTTGCTGTGATCAATGCCTGGGGCCCCTGCCCCGCACCGCCAACGACTTGCCCGGCTGACATCACACATGATGGCAACGTCGGTGTGAACGATCTGCTGGCTGTGATCAGTGCCTGGGGCCCTTGCCCTTGACGGCCACACGGCAATTGGCTTTTGAAGCGGTTCGACCGAAAGCGGCCCCAGAAGATCCTTGATTTTGTCATTGCATTTGCCCGCTCACGAGCGACAATTACAAAAGGATCGGTCAGCAGATACGGATGCGAATTCTCCAGAGACAAAGGAGCATCGGCCATGGTGAATGTTCAACTTGTTTCACGTGCCACGCTGGCGGCGTTCACCGTTATAGCCCTGGTGGGAGCGGACTCGACCTTCTCCGGCGGCGACAGCCGAACGCCCGTGCGCGGCGGGACCGATGGCGTTTCGTGCGGCATCTTCGTCAGCGTCAGCGGCGTCAATTCACCGACGTGCGGTCTTTCGCCGAGTTCTCCTTGTGCCACCATCACGCAGGGCGTCTCGCGCGCGGCGGCAGACGGACTGAATTGCATTTTCGTTCAGGCCGGAACCTACAACGAGGTGGTGCGATTGCAACCGGGCATTCACATTCGCGGCGGATACGATTCAAACTGGGTGCAGGATTCATACACGGTGGCCGGTCATGCGGTCACGGTGGTTGGCGCGTTTGATACGGTCGGTCAGCGCTATGCGACGGTCGTGGCTTCAAACATGGCCGGACCGGCTTCCATCTCCAACATGATTCTCGCCGGACCCAATGCGTCCGGATTGGTCGGCAAGAACGGGCGCAGCAGTTGCGTTGTGCATCTGACGAATTCGACCGAGATCAGTCTGGCTGATTTGCAGATCACGGCGGGGAACGGTGCGCCGGGACAGACCGGCGCCGCAGGCATTAATGCACCGATTCTTGCTGCGACCAACAATGGTGGAAACGGCGGCAACGGCAATGAAAGCAACGGTTGCGACAGTACAAGCCATGGCGCCGGCGGTACGGGCGGGACGAATTCATGTACGGATAGTCCTTCGTCAACATCGATGACCGGCGGGACGGGCGGCAACGGCGGTGAGATGGATACTTCATGTCCGTTCAATCTGACCGCCACCGCGGGTGATCCGGGCGGTAACGCGGCCGTCTCTGCCGGAGGGTTTGGTATTGGTGGCGCGGGCGGACCGCCGAATTCCACGACCACTCCCGGGGCGCCCGGCACGACGGGACGCATCATCAACGGCGCGGCTGGCACTGGCGCCAGCAGTGGAACGATCGTCGGCGGAGGTGATTGGTTTGGATACACCGGCACCACAGGCGGCACCGGTCAAAATGGCGGAGGCGGTGGTGGCGGCGGAGGCGGTGGCGGCGACGACACGGGAACCGACGCTTGGGGAGCAGGCGGCGGTGGCGGCGGACCGGGGGGATGTGCGGCTCGCTCCGGCGGTGGCGGCGGTGGCGGTGGCGGCGGATCATTCGGCATCTTCGCGACCAGTTCAACGATCGCTGTTTCTAACGTCGTCATCACGCGCGGCAACGGCGGTAACGGGGCCACCGGCGGAACCGGCGGACAAGGACAACAAGGCGGCAACGGCGGGAATCCCGGCGCACATCCCGGCACGATCGGCGCGGGTGCAGGCGGAAATGGCGGACACGGCGGGCATGGCGGCGGAGGTGGCGGTGGAGCAGGCGGAATCTCCTGCGGGATCGGGCTGTGCAATTCTGCGGTCAGCACGGCGGGTGTCACTTACACTGGCGGCGCGGGAGGCAGCGGCGGCGCGGGTGGAATCTCCGCTCCCGGCGCTGCCCCTTCCGACGACGATGGCAACGATGGCAGCGCCGGGACCATTGGAACTGTTTTCACCCAAACGATTTTGCCCACATGCGGCACAAGCGGCACACCGCCAACGCTCTTTCTGGGTACGTGCGACGCCTTGCCATGCACCAATCCATGCCCGGCTGATGTAACGCACGACGGCAACGTGAACGTGAGTGACTTGCTGGCGGTGATCAACGGCTGGGGAATTTGCCCAGCGCTGCCAACGCCGTGCCCTGCTGACATCAACCACGATGGAAGCGTGAGTGTGAGCGATCTTCTGGCCGTCATCGGCGCGTGGGGGCCATGCCCGTAAGTTCATACAAGGAGTCTGGCAATGACAACTCGGATGCTCGTACGATCGCTTGTTTGCCTGATATCCGTCTTTGTTGCAAGCCAAGCGTCTGCCCAGTTTTCCTGGGATGGAGATTGCAGCGTCTACTGGAACGACTGCTGCAATACCGGGTCGGATGAGAATCCGGAATGGCGCAACAACTGGACCATCGCGCCAAGCTCAACGGCTTGTCCCGATCTGCCGGGTCCGAACGATCATGTCACGGTGGTGAAAACCGTCATTATGCAGAATCCCGGCGCCAGCACGTGGCTCAAGAGTCTCACCATCACCAGCACGATCGACGATGCAGTTTATTTTACATCGTTCAACGATTTCAGCGTTGCAGAATTCCTGGTATTGAGCGGCAACATTGTGCAACCGGCGACCTGGGTGTTTAAGAACGGCCCGGTCCAGTTCCAAAATCCGGACGCCACCATGACGATCTCCTCGTTTGCCACCCTTGATTTCCAGACTGACGGCGTGATTTATGGGCCTGCCACGGTGCTGCTCACCAACAACGGCCTGATCTTGAAATCCAACGGGGGCGAGGGGCTTTCCGGCATCGGCTTTCCCGTCGAGAACAACAACACGATCAGGACAATGGATGGCCTGTTTGTGTTCTACGAAAGAATTACCAACAACGGCCTTGTTGAAGTGTTACCCGATACCGAAGTGCGCTTTCAAGGTCCTAATACTGTTCTCGGCGGTGAAGTCCGAGGTCATGGATTGATCCGCTTCGTCTGGGCTTCCGCCACAGTTACCGGCGACTATCACCCCACCAACACCCTCATCGCAGGCGGGGGCACGGTCGTC
>CAZWJR010000130.1:7744-8357 GCA_964634655.1 uncultured Isosphaeraceae bacterium
CTTTGAGGAGGACACGTCCGTTGAGAACCTCACGCTGGGCAACTCCGGTTCCATCGGCGGATCGGCCAACCTGACCATCGATGACCTCCTTTGGAACGGCGGGTACTCGGCCATGTTGCCAGGCGGGACCACGATTATCCAGGACACCGCGCTCATTCAATACGACACATTTGCAGGCGGATGGTTTGGGCTGCAACGCCAACTGGAGCTGCATGGAGATTCGGTTCTCGAGGGCGGACAACTGTCAATGACCGCAGGAACACTGTTTAACTACGGTGAATTGCAGATGCTCGGCCCCACAACCATCAGCCAAGGCTGCTGCGGGCCAGGTTCCCTGATCCAGAACTTCGGCACGTGGCGCAAGACCGGCAGCGGACAAGGGTTCACTGATGCCACCTTTCTCAATCTCGGCGACATCGCGGTGGAATCCGGCTCGATGCACTTCGATGGCACAATGACCAGCGACGGGCCCATCACGCTCAACCCCGGAACCACGCTCGGGATGGGACACAAGATGCAAACCAATCATCTCTCCGGCAGCATCAGCGGTGGAGGCGAGGTGTATTTCTACAACGACTTCTGGAGCGGCGATGAAACCGTGGACAGCATGCTG
>CAZWJR010000131.1:0-2179 GCA_964634655.1 uncultured Isosphaeraceae bacterium
GACGCGCCAGCGAGGCGGTGGTGCTGTAAGCGTGACTGCCTCGCTGGCGCGTCGGCCTGGTCAGAACAATGTCTACTCTTCCCTACAAAATCGCTGTCCTCTGCTATCTCTACAACGAGGATGGCGAGTTGCTGCTGCTGCATCGCATCAAGGCGCCGAACGCGGGGATGTATTCACCCATCGGCGGCAAACTTGAGATGACCGAGGGCGAAGGGCCGCATGAATGTGCAGCGCGGGAGATTTTTGAGGAAGCCGGTGTGCGCGTTGGCACCGATGATGTGCGCCTGTGCGGCATCGTCTCCGAGCGCGGCTATGAAAACCAGACGCATTGGATGATCTTTCTCTTTGAACTCACTCGCCCCGTGGCCCGCACGGAAGTGCAGAACATGCACTTCAACGAAGGACGACTGGAATGGGTCGCAGTGGAGAAGGTGCACGAACTGCCGATTCCGGAGACCGATCAGAAGTTCATGTGGCCTTTGGTGAAATCGCACCGCAACGGATTCTTCATGGTGCACATTGATTGCAGCAGCAAGCCCATGACGTGGACGGTGACGGAAAGCGTGAAGCGCGAAGATTTCACGACATCACCTCGCAAACTCTGATAGCCGGGTCGCTACGCGACCCCGGGGGAGTGCAAGGTGCTAAATGAATACAGGGACGACCGCCAGGGTCGCGTAGCAACCCGGCTATTGCAATCACGCGCCGTTATTCAACCTCGGCGGGTCATAACCGCCTGCATTGAATCCCGCTTTTTCCAGAAGTGAAGTCTGCGCCAGCAGTAATCGCGGCGATTCATCCTGCACGTAAAGTGAAATCATTGCAAGGCGATGCCCCCCGCCGCTGCCGTTTCCGTTTGAATTGTTGCTTAACAAATCAATGTGAAGCACCTGATCGCTGATGGATGTGTGGATCGCCAGCCGCTGACGGTGCAGAATGGTTTGGCGGGATTGTGCGTGTTCCACCCACGCTTCCACCAAGGCGTGATCATTTGATTCAGGTTCAATGGAGAGCACAAATCGCCGCAACCCGTTGGCCCCACCGGATTGCGCGATCCAGCACACACTAATCGCGCGTTGCATCTGCGGCAAAAACACCGAAGCGGTGGAAGCGGGCACATTCCGGGGGATGGTTTGCAACGGTGTCATGACGCTTTGGAGAGAATCTTCACCGCCAGTTGCAGGCCTTTGCCGGAGGCCACCAGACGCTGGCTGATGTTGTCGATCATTTCAATAAAGGCGAGCATGCTGTCGAGCCGCTCGTTGTGCGATTGCACGCTCACGGCCTCCGGGCCGATCTTGCGTGAACCCGCCGGCGATTGCGTGGATGTCAAATTGCGGCAATCGCGCAGGGCCTCCAGCATCGGATCGATCTCGCGCTTCTTGCGTTCGCGCAGAATGGTGCGGAAGAGTTTCCACACATCCTGTTCCGCCTGAAAGTATTCCTTGCGATCGCCACGGATGTGCACGCGGCTGATGATGCCCCACTCTTGCAATGAGCGGAGGGTCATGGAAGCGTTGCCGCGGCTGATGCCGAGCGTTTCCATGACGTCATCGGTGTTCATTGGCTGGTTGATGATGAAGAGCAGGCCGTGGACTTCCGCCATGGTGCGCGGGATGCCCCAGTTGGATGCCATCTGCCCCCAAAGCGCGATGAAGCGTTCGCGGGATTCACGAAGTGTCTGCTGCGTGGAGGATTCGCTGGGTTGCCCGGCGGAATGGCGGCGCGGCCGTGTCATTGCCCCAAGCATACCTCCGATTGGAGGTGGAATCCACGGTTTTCAGAATTTTTTGAAAAATCGCTGTTTTGGCGATCAGGCCTTCAGATCGATGCGGCGGACGGGTTCTTCCGGTGCGGTGGGCATATCGCGGCTGGCTTCGTGCTCCGTCTGCGCTTGTTCGGAATCGTTCTGCGGCAGATTGCGCACGGCCTCGGCGGTTTCCACCCCCGCCACTCGCAACTCAACCAGATCATTAAACCGACGACCGCTGGCGCTCTGGGATTTTTCCTTGTCCCGGGCCTTGCTGGCTACATGCTGGGCCTGAAGGGCCTGCAGGGCGGAAGTTTCCAGCGGTGAACCGACAACGCTCATGTGGCAATTATCGACCTATTGCCGCACACACCTGAAACGAAGCGCAAGGTTCAACCGTGTTGATTCATTTCTGCGGTTCAGCGGGCG
>CAZWJR010000131.1:2189-8240 GCA_964634655.1 uncultured Isosphaeraceae bacterium
ACCGGTGCCGCCGGGGCCTTGGTTTCCGGGGATGCAGGTGGGGCGAGCCAGATATCCCGCAGCAGTGGAAGGAGACGATTTTCCGGCTCGGCATCGCCCATCGCCTTGATTCCTTCTTCCATCAGCACGCGGCTGCCCGTTTGCTTGCCGATGTACGCCAGCAAGAAGGCGTAATTGGCTTTGTCACGGGTTTCTTCTGCCTGAAGATGTTCGCGCAGACGCACTACGGCTTCACCAAGTCGCCGCGGATTTGGCAGCAGTCCTTCAGAGAACGTCGCATCAATCATTTCCGGATGGTTCGCCATCAACATGCGCAGCGTCAGGGAAGATGACAGATACAAGCCCGCACCCAGTTGGGCGTGTGCGGTGCCGACGACCGCCAACGGCTGGCCGGGCAGAAATCGAAGGGCACGATCAAACCGCTGTTCCGCGTTGAAGTAATCGCCTTCACGCAGTTTCTGCTCTCCGGAAGCCATGAGTTCATTAAATCGATCGCGCCCTTCGCCGGACAGTTGCTCGATCTTCTGGCCGTGCCGCAGAATGGCTGCGTAATCCGCCGCGGAAGAAAGCGTGGAGGGTTCCGGCGGTTTTGGTGTGCCTGGCACAACAGAGCCCGGCGCGGGATTGGATCCCTCCGGCACTTCGCCATTTGGCCGAATTGGCGCTGGGCCTGCCCCGGTTCCCGTGCCCGGCAGACGATCCGTCGCGCTGGACCGATCCGTGCTTTTTGGTTCAACCTCCGGCTTGCTCTTATCCTTGTCGGTCTTCTTTGGCGCATCAATCATCTGCCCGGTCAATTGATCGCGCAGCCGCTTGTAAGAACTATCCAGATCGCGCATGAGTTCCGGATCAATCTTCATATCCACATTGCCGTTGGCGTAGCGCTCCGCAATGCGCTCAAGAATGTTCTTGTAATCCTTTGATGCAGGCGTCTGGCTTGGCTTTTTGGGGTCCGCAACTTCAGTATCCGTTTTTGCATCCACCTCGCCGCCGGGGCGCAGGTGATCAAACCTGGTTTTGAACGCCTCTCCCAGCGCAGGCACAGGCTTGCCGGAATCAACATCTTCACGAATGCGAGCCGCGTCGTAGGTGGAAAGGCCAATGAGTCCTGCAGACCCGCCCATGTGTTCCAGCGTGATCCCCCGCGCCGGAGATGCATTGAACAGCAGCGTGCTTCCATCTTTCTGCAAGGTGCCCACGACGCGCGGCTCCACTTGTTCCTGCTGACGAAGCATGCTGGAAGAAGCCAGGATGCGGCGATCCAGATTGAATCGCTTCACCGGATCAGGCATCGCAATCGGATTCTGCGCATCCAAGGCTGCCGGGCTGGCCGAACCGCTGCGGCGATATTCGATCAAACCCAAATCCTGCCCAAAGCGCAACTGCTCGGTCGTCATGCCGCCTTGAAACGCCTGCGGACTCGACAGTGCGCTGCCCGCACGAAAACTGAATAAATCGTTGGAACCAAGCCGCCCGCGAAAATCTGATTCTGCCGTATACCCAACCGAACCGCGAAAGCCTCGGCCGCCCACGACATCACCCGTAATGATGAGATTACGGGCCCGAAAATCCGGAGCCGCATTTGGGTTGGGCGCGTTCACCCCGCCGGTGCCAACTCCCAGATTGCGATCCAGCGCATTGCCCGCGCCCAACGCGTTCTGGGCCAGAGCGTTCTGCCCGCTCGCAATCACGATAAGACCCGAGCACGCCAACACGATTGCCAGACTTGTTTTGAAGTTCATGGTACGCGCCTCCTGCGATGTCTCTGTAATTGTAGTCGCCGTCAGGGTGCGGTCGATGCGCCCGCCGCCAGCCGCATCAAATGCGATACCGGCTCCAGATCGCGGTCATCGCAGCACACCAGAAAATAGACGATCGTGCCATCCGTGCCGCGCATCACCTTGTGGCTGCACTTCACGCCGCATTCACTCACGCAACCCCATTTGCCCTTGTCCAATCCCTGGCACAACTTGCCCCGGCACTGGCCCTGGTTGCGCACCATGAAAACGCTCAACAACGGAGCCCGCTGACCCGCTTCAACCTGCTTGCGATAAATCAAATGTCCCGATCGCGCCGGCACCGGCATGCCGCATTGCCCGGCTCCCACAAACTGATAACCCACACTCGTCAAATCAAACACATCAATCGGTGCGCCAAGCCAATTCTCCAGCGCGAATTGTGCCTTGTTCGGATCGGTCTGATCGATCTTGTCCATCGCTTCCCGAACGCTGCCCGCACACTCGCCGTGCTCCTTCTCCGCAAACTGCACCGCATCGGAAATCAGATCCGCCGCCGACGCCGGGGCCACGCGATCAATCGGATTGCCAAAGATGCCAAACAGCACCGCACCAGCCACCAGCGCCAGCGTTGCCGCCACCGCCAGAACGTTCATCCGGTGCGGTTCCGCAAACACGAACCGCGCCAAACTTCTGCGGCGTGACAACTTGATAGGCCCATCCACACCCGCCAGCGTCTCACGAACCCGTGGCAGCAACCATTGCGGCGCACATGGGCACGACGAAGTCACCGCCGCCCCGACGCGCTCACGCAACTTCTTTTCATTAAGAATCAGCGATTCCAATTCCTGCCGCGCCGCCGGATCGCTTTCCGCCGCGCGCATGCACTGCTCCCATTGCAACTGCTGCTCCGGCGATAATTCGCCATCGCAGAACAATCGAATCAGTTGTGGATCAGGCCTGGTGTGCATGATGAATCAAATCAAGAACGAGCGATGTCAGTCAAATCAACTGCAAGAACCAAACTCAAGCGTATGCCGCTGGTTGGCTTTCGGCCTTCGGCTGTCGGCTTCCCGCCATCCGAAAGCCAAAAGCCGAAAGCCGAAAGCCGACAGCCTCTTACTCAACCATCCAATATGCGTTTTTCTTTCGCCAAACTGGCAAGTTCCACAGACAGAATTGTTCTGGCCCGGTGCAGGCGGCTCATCACCGTCCCAATCGGGATTCCGAGAATATCCGAGATTTCACGGTATTTTTGACCCTCCACCCCCCACAGCAGCAGCACAATGCGGTATTCGGGCTTCAGCCGGTCAATCGCCGCCTTCAATCGCTCATCCACATGCTCCCAGCCGCCGGATTCCAAATCGTCCAAACTCCACGCCGGCAACGCCTCATCCGGCCCCGCCCCGCCCGCCGCCGCCTCCTCCAAATCCACCGGCCCGCCACTTTCACGCCGTGCTTTTTCCAGCCGGGTGTAAAAGTTGTTGTGCAGAATCTTGAAAAGCCATGGCTTCATCCCGCCGCCATGTTCCTGATAACGGACCGCCGCACGCAATGATTTCAAATATGTTTCCTGCACCAGATCAGCAGCCTCATCGGGATGCCGAGACAACTGCATCGCCATGCGATAGACCGCATCAATGTGCTCAAGAGAAAGAGATTCAAACTGGGCGCGATCCAAGACTGATTTGATCCGATTGGGAATCCGGCTGGATTGTCTCTCGCTGAATCGATTCCAGCGATCCTCGCATCATGGGCCAGTTTGTCGCAACTGGCAAACGCGCCCAAGAATCGACATTACTTTCATACATGATCTGGCCTGTTGCTCCCGGACCCAAAGGCCAGTTTTGTGCCCGCCATTGCAGTTTCCAGTGGCAAGTTTCTCCGGAAAGGCGGTTTTTTTATTGCACCGCACGGTTCCCGGACGTATCCTTATCCCTTGATCGCCCACCGGTTCTCACGCCGGTTTCGGACAGTCGTCCAGGAGAAAGGGCAGGCAACCATCGTGCGTTTTCCGTTCTGTCACATTTGGCGGTCGGGATCGTTCCGCAAACTGGCGCTGGCTCTCGCCGCGACGATGTGGGCTTTGGCCGCCACCGGGTGCGATGAATCCGCCCTTTCGCAATCTCAGACCGCTGATCAAACAGAACAGGTCGCCGCCGCAAAAACGGTCGGCCCGCCAGCCGCTGTGAATCCATCCGGTTGCACCGCCGCGCCCGGCGGCTCTCATGAAGCCTGCAATCACCCGCCGGTCGATCACGCCTACCAACATCCCGCCTCCGATCCCGCCGCCCCCTGCACCTGCGCCGTCGCAAGGTTCCGCAACGGCTGGTGCCGCAAGTGCAACGTCGGCTCCATCGCAGGCCATCGTGTGGAATCCGCGCTCCTCTTTGCAACACTCGATGCCCATGGCCACAAGTTGGAACCCGAATCATTTGAGTGCGATGTCTGCAAAGCCGCGCTCGACACCGATGGCTACTGCGAAAAATGCGGCCGGGGCTACTTTGGCGGGTACACCTACTTCACCCGCCTGACCTACGGCCTGGCGCAAGGCCCCGCGCTTGATCCATCCGCTATCCAATGCGAAACCTGCTCCACCTCCAACCTCCAAACCCACTGGTGCGAACGCTGCAACCGCGGCATGGTGGGCAACGTCTCCATCGCCAACCGCAAAACCTACGACAACGCCGCACGGGAATACCTGCTGCTGCTGTCCGCCATCGAAAAAACCAAAACCTGTGAACTTTGCGCCTGTGCCATGGTCGTACACAGGGTCTGCCCAACGTGCCTGATCGACTTCTCCGGCGAAAAACCCCTCCAACTCCAACGCCCGCCCCGATAGAAAAACCGCCCACCCCAATCAGCCATCACGGAACGAAACTTCAAAGGAGAAACAATTATGAAAATCAGTCGTGTCCTTTTCGCATCCTTGAGCACAGCCGTGCTCTCGTCGTCCGCCTTCGCAGGCGCTCACACCTGGCGCGTCAATGAAGTCTTCAGCAACACATCCGGCACGGTTCAGTTTGTGGAACTGCGCTGTTCCTCCGGCTCCGGCGAAAACTTCACCGGCGGCCTCAAGGTCACCAGCGCTTCCACCGGTCTCTTTGTCACCCTCAACAACACCGTTGGATCAACGCTTAACAAAACCATCCTGCTCGGCACCACCGCGTTTGCCGCGCTCCCCGGCGCACCCGCACCGGATTACATCATTCCCGCCAACTTCTTCAATCGCAACGGCGACACCATCAGCTACCATGTCTATGACTCCATGACGTTTGGCGCGGGTGTGGTGCCAACCAATTGCACGGATTCTCTCAACACCGGCGGCGTCATTGCTCTGAACTCACCCAAAAACTTCGCCGACGCCACCGCCGCGATCAATTGCACCCCGCCTCCCCCGCCATGCCCCACCGATACCAATGGCGATCACACCACCAACGTCACCGATCTGCTCGCCGTCATCAACGGCTGGGGTCGCTGCCCCGCACCGCCAACACCATGCCCCGGCGATGTGAACGCCAGCAACAGCGTCAACGTCGCAGACCTCCTGGCCGTCATCGGCGCATGGGGCCCCTGCCCGTAATCCAAACACAGATCTGAATCATTTTCAGATTTCATTCCGCATTACCTAAGCCCTCGAACAATCCGATCGAGGGTTTTTTCTCTGCGCGATCACAACAAAACACGAAACACGCACCACCGCTCACCCACCGTCTTTCCCGCGCAGGCGGGAATCCAGCGACCACCGCTCGCCCCGTCAATTTCGCATCAATAGTCCTCATGCCCCCGCCCCTTACCGCTTCGTCGCCGACTCTTCTTCTCCGATGATTTCCGCTTCGATGCCAATCGCTTCTCAATCATCGATCGCGTCGGCTTCTTTTTCCGCCTTACCTTCGGCCGCACCAGTGCTGCCGCTATCAACTCGCGCAATCGGGCCAGACATTCCTCCTTGTTGCCCAATTGCGATCGATGCGTCTCACTCACCACAACAATTTCATCGACTTGCGTCAATCGGCGTCCCGCCATACTCCGCAACCGCACCGCCGCCCGTTCATCCATTCCATGAATCGCCGCCACGCTCACGCGCAACAGCGATTTCGTGTTGATCTTGTTCACCGCCTGCCCGCCCGGCCCGCCTGATCGCGCAAACGTGAACCGCAAATCACCCGGCGCAATCCACACCGCGTGCGAAATTCGCAATCCAGATTCAAATTCGTGCGGTTTCGTGTTCACAAATCAAAATCCATCTCTGTGCGCTCTGTGATCTCTGTGGTTCAATTCCGTTCTCCACCGCGCCAGCGGCTCTACAATCCAA
>CAZWJR010000132.1:0-8124 GCA_964634655.1 uncultured Isosphaeraceae bacterium
GACGTTGGAAGGAATGTTGAGGTTGACGACGCCGCTGTAAATGACGGCGGCGTGGCCAGGGGGTGCGCTGATTGCGAGCGCGGCGATGATGGCGGCGCAGTGAGCGAAGTGGGTGCTCAAACGGATTGTGCGGTTTGGCATCTGAAGTCCTCGCAGCAAAACATAGTCACATCGACATCACGGGCAGAGTCCCCAGTGATTGATGATGAAGAGCAGGTCGTTCACGTTGACGTTGTTGTCCTGCGTGACATCGGCCGGGCATGTCGTTGGTGGTGCGGGACAACGGCCCCATTGGTTGATCACGGCAAGCAGATCATTGACGTTGACGGAATGATCGCCGCCGGGCGGTGCGATGTCAGCAGGACAGGGCGGCGGTGGTGGATTGCACGGGTTTACTGAACAGAGCGTGTGCTCGTACCACACGCCTGAACAAGTCCCTTCGATATTGAAATCATAGCATGTTGCTCCAGAGCAACACGCGCCCCACGGTTCCAAGTATTGCCAGATCGCGATCGGCCTGTCCGGTTGATCGTCCCACATGTACTCGACGAGTTTGCGAGGCTGGGCTGTGAGGCTGCTGCTCAATGAAATCCTCGCCCAACCATAGTGTGTGCCTCCGTTGTAGGTGAAACGGAAGCCGTAGAAGTTGTTCGCGCTGTTGAGGATGAAGGGCTGATTACCGGTTGTTGCGGCATCCAAGTTTAAACTGTTCCATCCGCCGTATATGGGATTGGGCCCGACAACATCGGCGTATGTGAGGTTGGCCACGGCACCGCTACCGGTGCGGATGATATGTTGCGTGGTGGTTGGGCTTGTGCTCACCCAAAACTTCAAACCATCGTTGCTGTAAGGATTGATGGTCCATCCGGGAACACTGGCCGCAGAATTGCCGGTGGCACCGGTAACAACGTTGAGATAAAGACCGGCAAAGTTGGGAGGGATGGTGATGTAGACAGCGCCGCTGTACTGGATGGTGGCATCAGCATGCTGGGTGTTGAAACTGAGCACGGTTGTGATCGCAACGCAGCGAGCGAAATGGGCGTTCAACCGTTTGGCGTTGCAGATCATCAAAAACAATGTATCCCGCTCTCGCCTTGCGTGCAATGAAATTCCATTGATTCTGGGCAGTTGGCGGCCCTTTGTGTGCTTTACATACCACTGGAATGTCGTGAAAATGAACGGTATGGCCCGCTTCGCGCAGGACATCCCGGATTCAACGCTTCGCCTGCTCCTGGCCGAAGGCCTCGGCCCAATCACCATGCTTAAACTGCGTGAGCGGTTTGGCAGCGATGACCGCATCGTGGGCGCATCGATCCGAGAACTGGACGACATCGAAGGCATCGGCATTGAATCGGCGCGCCAACTTCGTGCAGCGATCGATGGCAGCGATCCAGAAAAAGAGCGCGCTGCGATGAACGAAGCCGGTGTCTCACTTATCGTGCATGGCGATCCGGATTATCCGGCGTTGCTTGCTTCCATTGCCGATCCGCCACTGGCGCTTTGGATACGTGGTGAAATCAAGACGGAAGATCGACTCGCCATCGCACTGGTGGGTTCACGCAAATGCAGTGCGTATGGCCGTGAGCAAGCCGGACGGTTTGCAGCCTTGCTCGCCCAGGCGGGATTGACGATTGTCTCCGGTGGTGCAGCGGGCATTGATGCGGAAGCCCACCGCGGTGCGCTGCGAGTCAATGGCCGCACTATCGTCGTCATGGGATGCGGGCTCGGCACGTGCTATCCGACAGAGCACAAAGAATTGTTTGATCGCGTGGTGGAAAGCGGCGGGGCGGTGGTGACGGAGTATGCAATGGGTGTGCCGCCGCTGGCGACGAACTTCCCGCGCCGCAATCGCATCATCTCCGGCTTGAGTTTGGGTGTGCTTGTCATAGAAGCCGCGACTCGCTCCGGCGCGCTCATCACCGCGCGGTTGGCAGCAGAGGAGCATCATCGCGAAGTCATGGCACTGCCGGGGCGTGTGGATTCGCCTTCCTCGGCCGGGTGTCTGCGAGCCATCAAGGAGGGGTGGGCGGCACTGGTGGTTGATCACGCGGATGTGCTGAATCAATTGGATGCCGCAAGTCATCTGATGCGCGGCGCACTGGAAGATGCCGGGCATGCAGGCGCGAAAGCGGCAGCGACCCTGTTCGATGGCAACCTCACCGATGGCCAGCAGAAAATTGTCAGTGCGCTGGTGGAAGCCAACGATGCGCTACTCATCGATCACATCGCAGCCCGCACCGGCTTGCCCTTGAGCCAGATCGTCGCGGACCTGACACTTCTTCAAATCCGTGGCAGAGTGAAAAAGGATTGGAACGGCACCGTGCGGCTGAAAACCTAGCACTTTCCTGTCAGCGCTGACCTTCAAAAAAAGCACAACCCGCACGGATGCGGGTTGCGCCAGTAGGGGGGGATGTACAGTAAGTGTGCTTTGGTCAATTACTTCGTGCGGCGGCGGCGGAATCCGACCAGTCCAGCCAATCCCAGCAGAGCCAGCGAACCAGGACCCGGAACTGGCGTTGAGTTCCACGCGACGGTGACGTTGGGTGCAAACGGGTTGCCGTTGTACGCCACGGGGGCGCTCCAACTGGCGCGGAAACCGTTGCCATCGTTGGCCACACCGGTGGCAATGTTGATGCCGTTCACAAGAATCTTGATGCTGGAAAGCACATGCGCCTGCGCCAGATCGTGGACCTTGATCGTGCCCATTGCCGGGAACGGAGCGACGAATGCAACGTAGGAGAAATCAGTAAAGTTGAGATTAAGTGCATTGTCCATTCCAACCGGCGGCGCAGGGCTGGTGACCGCAACATCGCCCCACCCAAACGCGGTGTAGGTCGCGGGGCTGCCGTAGGTGTAATCGACATCATTGATGGAGCAGAATGGCGTGTACTGATCGTGCGTGATGGTCAGTTTCATGCCCGTCCCGCCGAGATCGGCCATGGCGGAAATCGTACACATGCAAACGGCGGCAACGGCGGTGATGATCTTCTTCATGATTGAATCCCTCTCCTCTTTTTGGTTATTGATGAACTTGCGAACACGTTTGACAATCAACAAATACACCAATTCCCAGATCGAGGCAGGGCTTCGTGCGAATTGTGCGAAAAAACGTTCGCTTGCCGCCGGTATCCCTGCGACACATTCCCCCAACTGCCTGAAACGAATGTTGAACCAAACGCTTTCCGGCCGGTATGAGCCGTGGCAGCTCTCACAAGTCGCCCGTCTTTACTGACCGGTACAATTGAGAAGACCACAGGGAACACCATGACACCACAAGTCCATTCCAAGAGTTCCTCGACCCGCGCTCCGCACCTTTGCTGGAAAGACCTCCCGCAGGATCAGCCAATGCCAAAGTTGGCGCGCAAGCGAATCATCGGCACCCAAATGATGCTCTCGCAAGTGCGGCTGGACCGCGGCTGCTTTGTGCCCACCCACGCCCATGAAAACGAGCAGTTTGCGGTGATCGTTTCCGGAGCCTTGAAATTTGGAATCGGTGCCGAAGGCAGCCCGGATCGCTACGAGATAATCGTGCGCGGCGGCGAGGTGCTGCATCTGCCAAGCAATGTGCCGCACTCGGCGGAGGCGCTGGAAGATACCGTTGTGCTGGATTGTTTCAGTCCGCCGAGCGAGAAAACCGGGATTGACCGAAGGTAACCGCGAGCGTTGGCTGATCTCAACCGATGGACTTCACCAGCGTCACTTTGCCATCGCCCGGCGAGTAGAAATCATCCTGCACCGCATCAACACGATAGCCGCAGCGGTCGTAAAACCGGCGAGTGGGTTCGTACTGCGGTCGTGAAGATGTCTCAACATAAACGCGGCGACCGCCTTTTGCCTTGATGTGTTGTTCCGCCGCTTCCATCAGTTGGCGTCCAACGCCGCCGCGGCCATGTTCCGGATGCACCGCGATCCAGTACAAATCGTAACTGCCAACAGTGCATGGGATGGGGCCGTAGGTGGCAAAGCCAACGGGTTTGCCCTGGGCGTCAGCCATGATGAATTGGTATTCACTCTTTTCGCCATGCTGCAGGCGATCTTCCACCAGTTCCACAGCAACATCAATTTCCTCCGCCGTGAAAAAGTCCGTGGCGGTCGTGATGGCGCGGACCGCCGCAACATCGCTTGGCAGAATGTCTCGCCGCAGTTGAATTTCAAGCGGCTTGTCCTGCGAAGAAGAACGGCTGACGATGGAACTCACACAGAACCTCTATCAATGACAATGTCGTTGGTCAATCGCACGGCTACACATCGCCAAGAATGCGTTCAATTGCCTTGGCAAATTGTATCCCGCCGCGCTCCAGCGCCGCCGCAAACCCCGCATCCGGAGAAAGGCAGGGATTCGCGTTCACCTCCAGCACCCACGGCTTTCCAGCGCGATCAACACGAAAATCCACCCTTGCATAACCGCGCAGCCGAAACAGTCGCCAACAGTCCATCGCGATTGTCTTCATCGCTGAAATGAGCGGACCATCTTGTGCCGGAAAGTCGTAACGTTGTGGCGTGTGGGTGTACTCGAAGGAACCTTCATTCCACTTCGCGCTGTATCCGACTATCTTGGGTTTCTCGTCGGGGTAGTCCTTGAAGTCGATCTCGGCAGGGGGGAGGATCTCAGGATCGACATGCTTGCTGTTTTTGTTTCCATGCGACAGCAGCGCGAGATTGAACTCGCGGCCATCGATGAAGGCCTCGGCGAAACTTTCGCCGCCAAGTTGGGGCAAACGTTCTTGCATTGCGGCATCGAGATCTGATGGCGAATCGGCATCCATGATTGCGTTCTCATCAAGCCCGATCGATGCGTGTTCCCAAACGGACTTAATAATGTGCCTGCCGGACACAAACGCTCCGCTTGTGCATCCACGATGACACTCGTGCCAGCCGGGCGTGGGGATATTGGCTGCTTGCATCATTCTTTTTGCCAGCAGCTTGTTCGATGTGAGCATCATTCCTTCAGCGGTTGTGCCCGTGTAGGGAATGCGCAACGAATCGAGCAGATGGCTGGGAACATGGATGAAGCGGGCGTATCCCCCGAGCGATTCGCAAATGTTGAACACGAGGTCGGGCCGCAGTCGCTCCAGAGCCGCACGTGCGGCTTCAAGATCAAGTGTCAGCCCCAGCGTCATCCATTCATGACCCAGTTGCTCCAGCGCGTGGCGCACCGCATCCACCTGAACCAGTGCATCGGTTTCATCGACGCGGGGCGACTCCGGAATGTGATCGTGAATGATGAGAACTTTCATGCCCGGACCGCGCCGGTTCGCGCCACCACGCCTGATTTGGCCGAAACACGCTTGGCGGCCGAAGCAACGATTCGCTCAATCAATCCGCGATAGGTCCATCCCGCAAGCCCCGCCATGATCGGCAAATCAGAATGCTCCGGATGAATGCCCGGCAGAGGATTCACTTCAATAAAACTCAACTTGCCGCTGATGTCGGCCCGCACATCCACTCGCCCACCATCGCGGCAACCCAGTCCCCGCCAGGCGGCCAGCGCCAATTGCTTGGCTTCTTCCGCAATTTCGCCCTTGGCCAGTACGTACTTTACGCGCTCTTCGCATTGTTCCTTGTTGGTGTAGGTGTAGATATCCGCCTCCGCATTTGCCAGCAGAATAACTTCCATGACGGCGACCACTTCCGCCGCCGTGCCAGTGCCAACAACACCCACCGTGAACTCTCGGCCGGGCAGGTACGTTTCAACCAGCACCGGTTGCTTGAATTCCTTGAGCAGATGCCGACAAGTGGCGCGAAGTTCATCCGCGTTCTTGATCTTTGATGCAATCGAAACGCCTTTGCTGGTGCCCTCCGCCACAGGCTTGGCAAACAGCGGGAAGCGCAGTGCGATCTTTTCAATCTCCGCTTCACATGAGACAACTGCAAAATCCGGCGTCGGCAGGCCAAGATCGCGAATGACGCGCTTGGTCATTCCTTTGTGCAGTGATAGCGCACAGACCAATGGATCAGAATAGGTGTATGGAATCTCGTAGGCGTCCAGCAGCGCGGGAACCTGTGCCTCCCGACCGATGCCGTGCATTCCCTCGGCGATATTGAAAACAAGATCCCACCGATCTCCGCGCGAAAGCCGCTCCACCAAAGTAGTCACGCGCCCGATGCGATCGGTCTCATGGCCAAGTTCGCGCAGTGTCCCTTCAATGGCTTCAACCGTTTCAACACGGTCAAACTCCGCGGTCTCCTCTTCGCCGTAACCGGCATCGAGGTATTCCTGTCGAAGGTCGTAGGTGAGTCCTATGAGCATGGCCGCTCCAAATAAACAAAACCACAGAGGACACAAAGAGAACAGAAATGAAATGAAATGATTGAGGCAGCAACGAGCGTCCATGCTCAATCCAGAATTTCCTCTGTGTTCTTTGCGTCCTCTGTGGATAGTCGAATCTGACAATCAGGCACGGACCGGATCAGGATACCGGAAGATCTTTCCTTCATAGTTCCGAAGCAGCACATCGTCCCCATCGCGTCCCAGGTAATACTGCGGCAGCATCGGAATCTTCCCGCCGCCGCCCGGACCGTCGATCACAAATTGCGGCACCGCGTAGCCCGTCGTGTGGCCGCGCAAACCTTCAATGATCTCCAATCCCTTTTCAATCGGCGTGCGGAAATGCGAAGAGCCGGGAATCGGATCGCACTGGTAAATGTAGTAGGGGCGGACGCGAATCTTCAGCAGACCCGTCATCAGCCGCTTCATCGTGTCCACATCGTCGTTCACGCCAGCGTTGAGCACAGTCTGGCTGCCCAGCGGAATGCCCGCGTCAGCCAGTCGCTCACAACTCTGCTTCACTTCCGGCGTCAATTCATCCGGATGCATGAAGTGAACGCTCATCCAGAATGGGTGATATTTCTTCAGCATCGCGCAGAGTTTCGGCGTGATGCGCTGCGGCAACACGACCGGCACCTTGCTGCCGATGCGGATGAATTCCACATGCGGAATGGCCCGGAGCCGTGAAAGCAGCCACTCGATCCGATCATCGTTCATCGTCAGCGGATCGCCGCCGGAGATCAGCACATCGCGGATTTCCGGATGCGCTGCAATGTAATCAATCGCGGCCTGAAACTGTTTGGTGTTGAAGTGATACTCACCGGTCTTGCCGACCAGACGAGAGCGCGTGCAATACCGGCAATACACCGCACAAAAACTCGTCACCAGGAACAGCACGCGATCGGGGTAGCGATGCACGAGGCCGGGAACCGGACTGTCAACATCTTCCGCCAACGGGTCCTCGGCTTCCGCCGCCGTGTGAATGAATTCGCCAGATGTCGGCACCATCGTTTTGCGCAATCCGCTGAACGGCTTGTCCGGATCGAGCGTACTGGCGTAATACGGTGTGATGCCCACCGGCAATTGCCCGCCGAGTTGGTTCACCGTATCTCGCTCGTCATCGGAAAGATTGAGAATGCGCGAAAGGCCATCAACATCTTTCACGCGCATGCGCAGTTGCCACTTCCAGTCATTCCATTCCGCATCGGTCGCATCCGGAAACGCGCGAGCGCGAATCTCCTGCGATCGTTTGCTGATCACGAAGTCATCATTGGATGAGATCGCTTCGCGCGCAAGCACAACCGGCGGCTCAAGAACCGCTGTACCGTTGCCGTGACCATTGCTGCCATTCGAGTGACCGTTGGAATGACCATTGGCATGACCGTTGCGTTTATCGTTGGCGTACGAAGAGCCGTTGCCATTTCCATTGGAATGTGCATGCCCATTGCCGTTGCCATTTGTGTTGTACATCAGCGCCTGGTCAAGGCGCGATCGCCCCGGAGGTTCGTCTTCAGAAGTTTCATCCATCTCTGCCAGCACGTTGAGAGTGATCGGCTGACTTAGAGGCTTGAAGTGCAGCCCGTTCGAGCTCGGGCTCGCGATTTCGTCTTTCATGTTCGTTGCATCCACCAAGATTGAGCCAGTTTTCCTTCCGACGATCAACACGATCATCACTACGAAAAGGGGGGAGCGGCTCGGACTCCCCCAACCCATGGTGGGTACGGTATCACTTCACATCGGACCGTCAAACCAAAAAAGAAGAAAATCCAGATTGTGGATAAATCATTCCAGGAAACTTCCGACTTCCCAAAAAACGCAAATCGGGCGGGGAGTTTCAACGATCCCAACCGAGTCCG
>CAZWJR010000133.1:0-8110 GCA_964634655.1 uncultured Isosphaeraceae bacterium
TTGGTGCCGGTGTCGGCCTGCTGGCGATGGTTGGCCATGGCGACGGAATAGAACTCACCGACGCTGCCATCGCCTTGCAGAATGCATGACGGATATTTCCAGGTGATGGCGGAGCCGGTTTCCACCTGCGTCCAACTGATGTGGGAATTGCGGCCGAGGCACTTGCCGCGTTTGGTAACGAAGTTGTAGATTCCGCCGACGCCATCTCTGTCGCCGGGGTACCAATTCTGGATGGTGGAGTATTTGATGGTGGCGTCATCGAGCGCGATGAGTTCCACCACGGCGGCGTGCAACTGGTTTTCATCGCGCATCGGGGCGGTGCAGCCTTCGAGGTAACTGACGGAGGCGCCTTCCTCTGCGATGATGAGCGTGCGCTCAAACTGGCCGGTGTTGCGGGCGTTGATGCGGAAGTAGGTGCTCAATTCCATCGGGCAGCGCACGCCCTTGGGGATGAACACGAAGGAGCCATCGCTGAACACCGCGCTGTTGAGCGTGGCAAAGAAATTATCCGAGTATGGCACGACGGAGCCGAGGTATTTTTTCACCAGTTCCGGATGGTTGTGCACGGCTTCGCTGAAGGAGCAGAAGATGATGCCGAGTTCGCCGAGTTTGGCTTTGAAAGTTGTGGCGACGGAGACGCTATCGAACACGGCATCCACGGCGACGCCAGCGAGCGCGGCACGTTCGGCCAGCGGGATGCCGAGTTTCTCGTAGGTTTCCAGCAGTTTGGGATCGACTTCATCGAGGCTCTTGGGGCCATCGGTTTTGGATTTTGGCGCGGAGTAATAGATGATCGACTGGTAATCGATGGCGGGGTAGTGGACGTTTTGCCAGTTAGGCTCGGTCATGGTGAGCCAATGGCGGTAGGCTTTCAGGCGCCAATCGGTGAGCCACTGGGGTTCCTGCTTTTTGGCGGAGATGAAGCGGACGACGTCTTCATTGAGGCCGGGCGGGAGGGTGTCGGAATCGATATCCGTCACGAAGCCGTAGCGGTATTCCTGTGATGCCCATTGATCGAGAGTTGTATCTGTTGTGGCGGCGGACATTGCTTGGGGATTACTCCGATCGAACCATGACTTGAACGCCATGGGCGGTGATTTGTTCTGTGTGGGCATCCATGCCGTTGGCGATGATTTCCGCAAGGGTTACCTGATCAAGAACGCTTTGCAGGCGGCGATGAATGCCACGGATTGCGGACTTGATGCGGCAAGAATCTTCCAAGCGGCAGTGATGATCGGGCTCATCGACAGCGCCTCCACAGCACATGGCGAGGCGAGCGGGCCCTTCGATTGCTTCGACGACATCCGAAAGGGTGATTTCATCTGCGGGGCGTGCCAGACGGTAGCCACCGGCGGAGCCTTGGGTGGACGCGACGAGGCCGTGATGGGCCAACTCTTTTAATATGTTGCGGAGTGCGGGCAGGGGCAGGTTGAGGCGGCTGGCCAGCTCATGGGCACTTTCCGCAGCTGGGGCTTGAATCGCCAAGCCGGCCAGAGCGACGAGGGCGTAATCGGTTTTTCGCGTGAAAGAGAGCAAAAGAGAGCGATTCCAAAGTGGAAGGGTGAAAATCAGCCGACGTGGGAAATAGCCCCGAAACGGTACTACAACAGCATAGGGCAATTGCGAGGTGATTTCCAGAGGTAGTTTGGGTAGATTTCACTTCGGATCTGGCAGAGCAATGGAAGCAATGAGATGCTCCAAGCGCAGTGGACTTGTTGGTCGCAAGGCCGCTTTGGTTGAGTTCTCTCCGGCACCGGAGCGATGATGCAAGTCCTGATCAGATTCTTGTTGCATGGAATCAAGGCGGTCATTCGGAAGGCGGTGACGTCTTACGGCCCAGAACTGACCGCACATGTGCCAGCAATTCCGCGGTGTCCACTGGTTTGAAAAGGATGGCGCGTGCGCCGGCGGCTTTGGCGCCCTTGATGGCACGTTGGGATCGCTCGCCGGTGAGATAGATCGTTGGAATTGCGTTCATGTTTGCATTGTGTTGAAGTCGTTCCTGTACGCTGAATCCATTTCCAGCCGGCATATTGATATCCATCAGCATGAGATCTGGGTGATGGTTCGCGGCGATGTTCAAGGCCTGGTATGAATCAGTCGCGCTGAGAACCTCGTGACCCTCGGATTCCATTCGAATCACGAGGGCTTTCAGAAGATTGCGGTCATCATCCGCGATCAGGATCGTGTGTTTTTTCCCGTTCATGGCACGTCCTTTGTTTCTGGGTTGACATCGGGGAGGTTTCGAGGAGTCGAACCGACGAGCCCGAGTTCAATCTCGATGAGTTCAATGAAACTTTCGGTCGCGAAGGGTTTGCGGATTACGGTGACGTTGGACACACTCCGCAATCTCTTCTTGAATTCGTCCTTGAAACCAGTGATAAAGATAATGGGAGTGTCCGCAATCCTCCGCACGGCGTTGGCCAGTTCGATTCCATCTCCGCAGGGCATATTGACATCTGTAATGATCAAATCCACACCGCCCTGGGAATAGAGCGCCAGTCCCTGCGAGCCGCTGGAGGCGGTCAGGACGTTGAGCCCCATGCTTTCGATGCGGCGCGACATGGCGCGGACAATGGCGGGGTCGTTGTCGATGATCAGGACGTTCTTGTTCGTGCTCATGAGTGAGTTCTCCTTGAGTCGGATTGAATTGGCGTGGCGGCGATGGCAGCGGTTTCCATGGCGGTGATCAGTTCCGCGGCGTCGTAGGGTTTGCAGAAATATTCACAGGCTCCGGCATCCATGGCGGCGCGGCGGTTCAAGTCACTTTCGCTGGAGGTGAGAAAGATCACCGGAATGCCCGAAGCAGGGCTCGCCTTGAGGCGGCGCATTACTTCAAATCCATCATGGTCCGGCAAGTTGAGGTCCAGCGTGATCACATCCGGCTGCCATTTGAAGGCGGCGATGACTCCAGAGACGCCATCGAGGGCCATCGAGGCGCGATGACCGGCGGCTCGCAGCCGCAGCGCCAGCGCCTTTGAAACATTCGGCTGGTCCTCAACAATCAATACATGAATCGATCGGTGGGCAATCATCATGATGTGGCCCTCAAGAGGCGTGGGTTTGCGGCGGACAGTGAATTCCGAATTGCTTCGAGCAATTGGCGGTGCTCAAAAGGTTTGGTTAGATAGCCGGCCGCTCCTCCTGCAATAGCAGCGTGGCGCGCTTTGTCACGAACATTTGCAGACAGGAAAATGACTGGTACGTTTGAGAGACACTTGATGGCCCGTAGGCGACGATTGACCTCAAAACCGTCAATGTCCGGCATTCGAATGTCCAGCACGATCAGGTCTGGGCGCCTTGCCATCGCGCAGGCAATTCCCGCCAATCCACTGTTGGCCACTTCGGTCTGAATACCGGCGGCCTGCAAGCGGATCACAATGGCCTTCGTAATCGCCACCTCGTCATCAATAATCAGCACATGACTTTGAACGATCATTCAGCACATTACTCCTTTGAGTTCCTCAAGAGCCAGTTGAACAACCTCTTCCTTGGTGGTGGGAACCAGGTCCTGGTGCAACACGCGGAAATGCAGGCTGTTCAAAGCAGGTTGGTCCAAATACTCCACGGCTTCCCGGGCGGCTGCTTCCATGCGCCGGATCCATGTTGCGGGGTCGTTCGCCGCGCCGAGGACCATGACTGCGGGCATGGAGTTGTCTCCAACCAGGACAATGTCCATGGGCCGACAGGTCGTGGCGAGAAACCCGCGAATGTCTTCGGTTGTCGCATCCGGATTGAGCGAAGTTACCTCCAGCAGTGCCAACCGATGATCGGGGATGTTTCGCTCTTCCAATTGTTCGATGTAGCGATTGAGAATGACGACGGGATCATCGGTGGGAACGGTGAACGCAAATGTTGAACCGATTCCAGGCTTGCTTTCCACCGAAATCCTTCCCAGGTTCAGCCATGTCAACTCACGGGCAATGCTCAACCCCAGCCCAAACCCTTTGATTCCGGGGCCTTTTGCATTCTCACACTGTTGGAACCGGGTGTAGATTCTCTCCAGTTCGTCAGGGGTAAGCCCTTCGCCCTGATCGCTGACGGCGATGCGCACGTCTCCATCGGCGGCGCATTCGGCTCGCAGGTTTATGGTCGAGCCTTCCGCAGAAAACTTGATGGCATTCGTCATGAGATTCAGGATGACACGACGAACCTTCTCCTCATCGGCGAAGATCGGGGGCAGGTTCGATGCAATGAATTCCTGCACTTTGATGTGGCGGGTCGCCGCCTTGCGAGCAATCATCGCATGCAGCGACTGGAAGATATCCTCCACGTTGTGACGGCGTCGATCCACGCGCAAGTAGCCGGCCCGCAACTTGCTAGAATCGAGAAAGTCCTCGACCATCTGGTTCAGATCCAAGGTGGCGTTGTCAATCAAGTGCAAGTATTCGATCTGCTCAGGGACCACCGGCCCAGCAAGTCCGTCGGCAATGATTGAGGAGAACTCCTTGATGACGGTGAGCGGCGTGCGAAACTCGTGAGACACATCGTCCACAAATCCGTGGGCCTGCTCTGTGAGAGCCACCAGATTGAGATTCTGCTCCGTCAATTGCACGTGGGCGCGCTCAATTTCGGCGTCCATTATCTTGCGGTCTGTGATGTCCTGGATCGTGCCGGCGGCCTCCAAAGGCACAAGGAAGCGGTCGCGTACAACGTCGCCCCGCACGTTGACGAATTGCAGCGATCCATTGGCGCAAATCAACTGAAAATCCTGTGAAAACTGTTTCGTCGATGGATTTCGCAAGAGATCCGTGAACACCGCTCGCTCTTTCGGATAAAGGCGATCCAGCAACTGATTGAAAACCGGATCCGTGTTTTCTGGTTTGAATCCGAGAATTCGGCGTGCCTCATCCGACCACACGGCGGTGTTTGAGTTAATATCCAGATGCCAGGTTCCGACCCGGGCCAGCTGCAATGCTTTGGCCAAGTGGATTTCCCGCTTGCGCAATTGCTGCTCAATGAGCAGCGCCTTGCGGCGGGCACTGGCTTGATACAGTTCCCTTTCGACCGCAGGCACCAACCGAGCGAAATTTCCTTTCGAGAAGTAGTCGTCCGCGCCTGCTTTCATCGCCTGCACAGCCGTCTCTTCACTGACCACACCAGAAACCAAAATGAACGGCACGTCGCCTGCCCGTTCAACGGCCAGCGCCAGCGCGTCGGGACCGCTGAAATGCGGCATTGAGTAGTCCGCAATGATAAGGTCCCATGGGTGCGAGTTGAGCGCTGCCGTCATTGCGGCGGACGTGTCAACGCGTTCGTGGCTCACCTTCCATCGTCCGCGCCGCAGCGCGTTCAACAAAAGGGCGGCGTCGTCTTCTGAATCTTCAACAATGAGCACACGCAGTGTCGTGGGCATTTTGGCGCTCCCTCGATTGAAATGACGGCGGGGTTTCGTTCAGAACCAGCCAATACATTCCCAATTGTCGCACGGCTTCTGTGAACTGGGTGAAATCCACAGGCTTGCGGATGTAACTGTTTGCACCGCCGTTGTAGCCATTCATCAAATCCTGTTCCTCTTTGGAACTGGTGAGAATGACGACGAGCAGGCGCTTGGTGCGCTCATCGGCGCGAATGCGCCGCAGCACTTCCTGGCCGTCCATTTTCGGCAGCTTCAGATCCAGCAGAACCATGGCGGGCAGGCGGCTCGTGTCGCGTCCGGCGTAGGCGCCCGTACCAAACAGATAGTCCAGGGCCTCGACGCCATCGCGAGCAACCGCCACTTCATTGACGATGTTGTTCTTCTTGAGCGCTCGGACCGTGAGTTTTTCATCGTCCGGATTGTCTTCGACCAGCAGGATCACTTTGTCTGTCATGGGGTCCTTCCTTTGCTCTGTCAATTCAGAGCGTAAAATGAAACGTCGCACCCGCCTCCACAGCGCTTTCCGCCCACACACGTCCGCCGTGGCGTGAAACAATTCGTTGAACAGTCGCCAAACCGATCCCCGTACCGGGGAACTCATTCATCGCATGAAGCCGCTGAAACGCGCCAAACAATTTTCCTGCATACGCCATATCGAACCCGACGCCGTTGTCACGCACAAAGAATTCTCTGCTACTGTTGGCGCCAATCGATCCCAATTCGATGCGCGTGTGAGGCCGCCTGGCAGTGAATTTCCAGGCGTTTCCCAGGAGATTGGTCAATAGCACTGCGAGAAGACGCGGATCGCCTTCCACTTCCAGGCCATCGGCAATCACAAACTCCACATCACGCGTCGCATCGGTGGCCCGGATTTCTTCCGCGGTCTCTTTCGCCAGTTTGCTTAGGTCCACAATCTGCCTGTTCATATCGGCGCGAGTCAATCGCGATAGGTTGAGCAGGTCGTCGATCAATTGCCCCATGCGCTGGCTCGCCCGACGAATACGCAAGAGGTTGTCCTGACCCTCGGAATCAAGTTTGTCGCCACAATCCTCCATCAGCGCCTGGCTGAAGCCATCCAGACTTCGAAGCGGTGATCGCAAGTCGTGTGATACGGAATAACTGAAGGCTTCCAATTCGTTGTTGATCGACTCCAGTTGTGTGTTGTGTTCCACCAGCGTTTTGTTCAGCGCGGCGATTTCATCCTCGGCCCGCTTCTCATCGGTAATGTCGCGGGCACTGGCAAAGTGTTGCAACCCATCGGAAGAAACGGATGCGGACCACATGAACCATCGATACGAACCATCCCGGCAACGGTAGCGATTCCTGAAACGGGAGATGTGACCGCCTTCGGTGACTTGCTTCGCCGCGGCAATTGTCGAGGCGCGATCATCAGGATGGACAAACTCCACATAAGGCGTTCGCAGAAGTTCGTCGTCGTCATACCCCAGCGTTTTCTCCCAGACTGGATTGATTCGCTTGAAGTAGCCATCGGTCCCAGCAATGCAAAGCATATCGAGCGAGAGCATGAAGAAATTCTGAAGTTGCTCCTCTGTTACCCGGCGTCTGCGCAAATCTCGATGGATCACCCAACACGCGCCGGCCACAAAGAGGAAGCCGCTGATGCCGCCAAGCCCTATGGTCCAGATTGTCTGCCGGGCCTGTTGTTCGCCTTGCAGGTTCTGCTGGGACATCAACTTGTCCTGATAAGAGGTGATGTCCACGACCATCGCTCGGATTTCATCCATCTCTTTCCTGCCATTGCCGGTCTTGACCTGGCTTGCGGCGGCCTCAAACCCCTGATTTTGACGCGACTCAACGTTTCGTTTTGCGATCGCGAGTTTGCTCGCAACGGATTCCTGCAATTCCCGAAACCGCTGCTGTTGACCGGGCGCGTCGCCGAGCGAATGAGAGAGTTCCGCCATTTGCTGACCAACCGCATCGACGGCGTTTCGGTACGGCTCCAGATACGGATCTTGCCCAGTGATAACGTAGCCCCGGGAGCCGGCTTCAACATTCAGCATGGTCAACAAAACATCTTGGGCATGGCCACGGATCTTCAAATTGTCGGAGGCGAGTTTGGTGTTGTCGACCAGCCGATTGATGCTAAGGTAGGAAATGAGACCAATCCCCGCCATCAGCAGAAGGACGGTCACCAGCCCAGCGACGACCATGCGCTCAACCGTGAGTTTCATGCTGCCATCCCCCCTCTGATTCGCCATTGTTTGTGTGCTGTCGGCTGATGCATCGGTGACGATTGGCGAACTTTCGACGACGTCAGTTCCCGGACCACGGCCCACGCCGCCGAGTTGCCTGATGTTGTTCTTCCCCGTCGGCCAATCATTTGTAGTACCCCGTCAGAGCCTGTTCCACGCCAGAGCGTTCAGCGAGACTTGAGAGCGGCTTCGATGCCTCAAGCATCGGACCATTCTGATTCAACGTGAGGACAATCTTGGTTGGGATGAAAAATAGTCCGCATTCTCCGTTGGAATCATAATCAACCCATCAGAAGCGGCGAAATCTCACGCTAATATGGGTCCCGCCGGCATCTATGCGTACCAGGAGTACCTGCGAAATTCAATTTTGCGGGGGCGATTGGCACCAGATGCATGGGGATGAATGCTGTGGTGCCTTAAGCGAACAGTGCGGATGTGCAAGCGGGGACGATTGCGTCGAAAATCACAGCGGCAATGTGGTGTGCACCGAGCTGTTCCATGCGACTCAGGCCGCACTGGCGACGCCGGTAGGTATCCG
>CAZWJR010000134.1:0-8091 GCA_964634655.1 uncultured Isosphaeraceae bacterium
TGCGGCTGGAGATTGGTGTGCCGACGGCGGGCTGCAAGCGCGGATCGGGGTACAGTTTCAATTGCAGTACCCGGCCGAGCATGCCGACCATCCCGACCATGATGAGAATCAGGAAAAGCCTGCCGCATGTGGCAACGCGGGCGGATTGACGGGTTTGGAGTTCCGAAACGGCGGGGGCGGCGGGATCTATCATGGGGTTGTCTTTGGCACAAGGAGAACGAGCAGGCAGCAAGCAGGCCTGCGAATGATTCATATCGTTCAAATCGCCTTCCGTTGTCCAACCCGGGTGTGCTGAATTGTGCGGGCGATCATTCCAGATCTTGACGCTGGCTGGCCAGCCGAATCGTGGCCTGCTCCGGCATGATGGGGGTAGCGGGGATCGGCAGCCATGTGCCGCCCATCTCGTTCATGGCGAGCCGGACTCGAGAAGGTCGGCATCGTTTGGCGATCTCACTGCGGAGTTCCCATAGGGTACGCTCGTGGCCGAGCAACCGCTGGTGGATCTGCGACATCTCATGAAACGTATCAATCCGCTGCTGCCGAATGACCAGAAGGGCACATCCGGTGGCTCCGACGAACATGATGATGAATAGCATTTTGACGAACATGGAACATCCGTTCTTTCAGAGCACTTTCAACACGGTTCCGATTTTCAGATCATGTGGATCGTCGATGACATCGCGGTTCATGTCCTGAAGCTTCTTCCACTTGCTCTTGGAACCGAGGAAGCGTTGAGCGATCTGTGCCAGACTGTCACCCCGCTGCACGGTGTAAGTGCTTGTGGCAGGCTTGGTGGCCGCAACGGTGGTTGCACTTGGGGGCGTGCTGGTGGAGCCATTTACGGTTGGTGATGGTTGCCCGCCAAGGACTTCGGCAGCAGGCATCATGAGCCTTCGACCGACGCGCACGCTGGCAGGGTCATCCATTTTGTTGTACTTGGCCAGGGCCTTCACGAGGGAAATATCGCCGTAGTGATCGCGGCAGATGGCAAAGAGCGTTTCGCCGGTGGCAACATCGTGGAACGCGACTTTGACCAGTTCGGGTTGCGGTTCGTTGGGAACGGGATTGAAGCCTTCAACCTTTTGGTCTTGAGTTCCGCCCTGCGGAGGCTGCATGTAGATCGTGCCATGCGGATCAATGGCGTTCTGCTGCTCCGGCCGCGGCTGATCATTGGCGGGCATTGCAGTGGGACTGATGGCGGGGGTTGGCGGCGTTCGGCCAGGGGTGAGATCAATCACGCCGGTGGTCGTTCGCTTGGCAAGCGGAGCATCGTTTGAAATCTTCAGCAGGTTGGCGGCGGAATGGTTGCGTGCGGCGGAAAAATGATCAGAGATCAAAATCCCCACGAAAAGAATCAGGGCGAATCCGACGACCAATGCCAACTTGTTTTCACGAGTCATGTGCTTCAGCGTCCATGCTGTGGTCAAACCCATTCGGGAGTGACCGGTTTAGAAAGTGCCGGCAACGGTTAGCCGGGCGTTTGGGGATGCGAGTCGTCGATCCTGACGGCCCGCAACTTGGCGGAGCGAGATCTGGGGTTGGCCTTCACCTCATCATCCGAAGGCCCGACGGGCTTGCCCCCCTTTTTGAATGGGGGCGTGAGCGACGTCGCCAAACCGCGCCTAACTATATCGGCAAATGCTTGTTTGACGAGTCGATCTTCCAGCGAATGAAAACTGATGATCGCCACGCGTGCTCCCGGATTCAACCAACCGCCGCGGGAAACTTGCTCGGCGGCCCGGACAATGACGTCCAGAAGACCGCGAAGGGAACCCAACTCATCGTTGACCGCGATGCGAAGGGCCATGAAGGTCCGCGTGGCTGGATGCATCCGGGACAGGCGTGCCCGAGAGCCGTACGCCTCGGTCACCAGTCTCGCAAGCATTGCCGTTGAACGAATCGGCTCTTGAGCGCGAGTTTGTGCAAGTTTTCGCGCGATCTTTCGGGCGTACGGGTCTTCGCCGTATTCAAAGATGATGTAAGCCATTTCCTGCTCGCTAAGCACGGCAAGAAGGTCCGAAGCGGTTATCGCGGACGTTGGATCAAGCCGCATGTCCAGGGGACTGTCTGTGGAGAAACTAAACCCGCGATCCGGATCATCCATTTGATTGGAACTGAATCCCAGGTCAGCCAGCACAATGTCCGCGCGAATGCCGAGTTTTTGCAGGTGATCTGGAATGCGAGCGAAATTGGAGTGGACCGGAGTGAAATTGCCGCCAGCGGCCGCTATGGATTTTTGTGCGAAAGCAAGGTTCTGCGGATCAAGATCAAACCCTACGACCCGCCCATGGGGGTTCACGGCTTTGGCCAAAGCTGATGCGTGGCCGCCAAGGCCGGTGGTGCAGTCAATCACCGTTTCACCCGGCTGCGGAGCAAGCGCAGCCAGTGTTTCCGTCAGCAAGACCGGGATGTGATGCGGAGAAGGCATGAACCGGGCATCCACGCTACCGCAGGCAGGGGCGATCGGCTACCGTGACTCTTTCTTTGGATCGGGAGGATTTGCCCATGCGTGCATGCTTCATCATATTGTGCCTGTTGCTGGTTTCCGGCTGTTCCGGCGTTCGCTTTGTCATCGATGCGGTGCCGGCAAACGATGAACTGACCGAAACCGTCGTGCTGGATGACAAGGCGAAGGGCAACGCCAAGATCGCGCAAATTGAATTCACCGGCCTCATTGCCGATGCCGATCGCTTCGGCATTCTGGCGCCGGGGGAGAACCCGGTTTCGCGATTTGTGGAGTCGCTGAAGCGGGCGGAGAAGGACACCAATGTGAAGGCGGTAGTCATCCGCATCAACTCGCCGGGCGGGACAGTGACGGCTTCGGATGTGCTCTACCAGGCTGTGCAGCAATTCAAGAGTTCATCCCACAAACCTGTGGTGGTTTCCATGGCGGACCTTGCTGCCTCCGGTGGGTACTACCTGGCGTGTGCCGGGGACGAAATTGTCGCGCATCCCACAACCATCACGGGATCGATCGGTGTGATCATCCAGACAATCAATGTTGCAGACGGCCTGCGCCGCATCGGCGTACGGGCGGATTCAATCACCTCCGGCCCCAACAAAGCAGTGGGTTCGCCGTTTGAGCCCATGTCGCCGGAGCATCGGCAGTTGCTGCAAGGGCTGGTCGATGAGTTTTATTCGGGGTTCGTGGCGATCGTGAAACAGAATCGCCCGAACTTGAAAGCCGAAGACATTGCGATGATCACCGATGGCCGCATCGTCAGTGGCAGAAAAGCGCTGGAACTTGGATTGGTCGATCGACTCGGCGGCTTGCGTGAAGCGTTTGAAGCCGCCAAGGAGCGCGCGGGGGTGACGTCTGCCAAACTGGTGAAGTACCATCGGCAAATGGAGTACGTGGGCAGCCCGTATGCGTATTCGCCGGGCCCAGGCGCGGCGGCATCATCGCAAGTCAACCTTGTGCAATTGAATCTGGCGAACAATCCATTCGGGACGACAGCCGGGTTTTACTATCTGTGGGACCCGGCGGCGTGGTGATACCGGTGCGAGTGCTGAATTCCTTCCTGCTCGTCGCGCAACGTCAATTACTCATCCCGGTTCGGGCGTTCCGCGCTTTACCTCTATCTGCCGCCCGTTCTGGAACAACATGAACGACTGGCCATCTTCGGCGAAAATCAGCTTCACCTGATGGTCGAACGAAGCGCGGAATTCATTGCCGCTGCTGGTATCAGGGCCCTGCCAGAGGATTTGAAAGGCTTCCTGCTTTTGCGGCTGCACCATCGCCTTGCCGCCTTCCTCCCAGATTTTCACATCCATTTTCATCAGCTTGTAATCGCCGGCGATTCGCTTCATTACATCCGCCGGGATCGGTACGTCCTTGGCCACTGCCTTCTCAATGCCCAGCGCCGCCTGCGCGATGTTGTTCATGATGGGACCGGAGCCGCCCACGCTGTTGCAGATCACCGCGACATGCACATCGTCATCGGGCACGTACATGAGCATGGAGTTGAAACCGTGGATGCCGCCGCCGTGACGAATGCAGCGGCGACCCTCAAACTCGCCGACCTCCAGGCCGAAGCCGTAGGGAACCTTCTCACCGCTGGGCAGAATCGTGGGCGTGGTCATGAGAGCGTAACTTCCCGGCGTGACGACCTTGCCGCTCGCCAGAGCCATGGACCACTTGACAAGGTCTTCACCCGTGGAGAGCAGCGAACCGGCCGCAAACGGCTGGCTCATGCCCAGGTGCGGAGCGTTTTCGATGACGCCGTTGATCGCGCCGTAACCCTTTGCCCGGTTTTTGATGATGGGTGTGTTGAATCCGTAGCACGTGCGCTCCAAGCCGAGCGGCTTGAAGAACTCGTCTTGCATGTGCTGGGCGTAGTCTCCGGCGTTGGGGGAGGTGCCGCTGACTTTTTCGATGATCATGCCGAGCATGTAGTAGCCAGTGTTGTTGTATTTGTGTTTCTCGCCGGGCTTGAAGTCGAAGGGTTTGTTCTTGACCAGCGCGAGCATTTCATCGTGCGTCAGTTCCATCGGAATGAGTTTGAACCACTCATCGCCAAGGTCGGTGTAGCTGGGAATGCCGGAAGTGTGATTGAGCAGATGGCGGATGGTCACCGTGTTGCCCTGCATCGGGAAGTCCGGAAGGAATTTGCTGATGTCGTCATCAAGCGTAAGTTTGCCTTGCTCAACGAATCGCACGATGGCCGCAGAAGTGAACTGCTTGGTGACCGAGCCGATGCGGAACATGGTGTCCTTGTTGGCGGGTACATCGAGTTCGACATCGGCAAGGCCATAGGCTTTGGCGACGATGACCTGGCCCTTGCGCGCGATGCCAACGGAAACGCCGACCGCGCCCGGCCGTTTCAAGGCGTCTGCGACGATGGCGTCGACTTTTGAGAGGAGTTCGGCGTCGGTGGGGGGAGCGGCGAGAGGCGCGCTTGTGTACGCCGCGATGACGGCAAGCGAAATAATTAAAGAAAGAATGCGGATGGCACGGGTGGATCGCGGAAGCATGAGTGTTGATTTCCTAGAGAGGTGCTGACAAGTGTGTGCACATTTATGCGGAATTGCAACGATCTCGTTTCACTCTCGGCATAAAATGACGTTTGACGGTACGCTCTCCGACGAGAAAGGTTCGAGCCGTGAGTTTTGCCGAGTTCTTTGACGATGTCTTGATATTGCTCCAACATTGGCACAAAGAGCGTGAGCTCGCGCGCAAGGGTATTCCGCGCGCGTCAAACAGCATCTTGTCCCTCCCAAGTGACGACGGGTGGAACTATTATCTTGAACATGGCAAACAGGCGGAATTGGTCGTCCTAGAGCGCTGGCTGGCAGAAGGGCGCTTCGATGGCGTCATTGCATTCGCTGTCAGCAACTTCGACGGCACCGGTGGCGACGAGTTCATCCGCATCGCAAGCCGTGCCCTGGAAGCACGGAGCGATGTTCGTCGGCTCCGAAGGTTATGGAATGGCATCCTCGCTAACCGCATGGGGTTCTTCGGAACACCGACAGCTGATGATGAAGCCTTGACATCCAGCCGCAAGGCAGCACGCGACTCGGTCATTACCGCCATAATGGAATTTGCCGAAGTCATGGCACGGCTCGGCGACCTTTCTCAGGCAGCTGAGCTACGCGAGAAACTCGTACTGTTTCGCGCGGGGAAACGCCGACAGTCGAAACGGCCTCCCGACAAACGAACGATCGATGAGAGTGTGTTCTGGGAGATCATTGAAGAGGCGAAACGCGGCACCGAGTCGCCAGCAGCGCATGTGGAAGCCATCATCGAGCGGTTAGAGGCATTCGGCCTTCGAGACATACGTCAATTCCAGAAAACCCTCGATGAAAAGATGGCACTCTCGTACGCCTGGGATCTCTGGGCCCTCGCCTACATCGTCCGGCGGGGATGCTCAGACGATGCGTTCGACTATTTCCGGGCGTGGTTGATTCTTCAAGGCCGGGACATCTTTGAGGCAGTGGTTCAAGACATTTCGGCATTGCAGCCCGATGAATCGGGACTCGATCCGCAATGCGAACAACTGCTCTATGCCGCAGAACAGGCGTACGAGAACAAGAAAGGTGAGCCAATGAGGCCGCTGTCTCAGCCAGTACCCATGTTGCTGGGGGATGCCTGGGAAGAGGGCGATCTGAAAGATCGGTTTCCGAAGGTGTGTGCTCGTCACGGCTACATCACGGGAAGCAACGGGGGGAATCGAGAGGACTAAGCAAGCACGGCGGTCGATGCGCAGAATCGGTCAGTGCCCTCGACTTGGCACATACCAATCCAGAGAGAACGTGACATTGAATTTCGATTACAGCCCCAGCAGCATGCGTTCGGGATTCTCAATCATCCCCTTCACATGCACCAGAAAACTCACCGCTTCCGAGCCATCGACGATGCGGTGATCGTAACTCATCGCCAGGTACATCATCGGCCGCAGCGCGATCTGGCCGGAGTTGGGGGGGAATTCGACCGGCCGCTTCATGATCTTGTGCATGCCGAGGATGCCGGATTGCGGCGGGTTGAGGATTGGTGTGGAGTTGAGCGAGCCATACACGCCGCCGTTGGTGATGGTGAACGTCCCGCCGGTCATTTCGTCTATGGCGAGTTTGCCATCGCGGGCGCGGGTGGCGAGGTCCTTGATCGTGAGTTCAATTTCGGCAAATGACATCAGTTCCGCGTTGCGAACCACCGGCACAACCAGTCCCTTTTCCGTGCCGACCGCAATGGCCATGTCGATGAAATCGTGATACTCAATTTCATTGCCCACGATGTACGCATTCACGCGCGGGAATTGCTGCAAAGCCGTCACGCAGGCCTTGACGAAGAAGGACATGAAGCCCAGCCCGACGCCGAAGCGTTTTTCAAAATCTTCCTTGTGCTGGGTCCGCAGGCGCATGACTTCGGTCATATCCGCTTCGTTGAACGTGGTGAGCATTGCAGCGTTGTGCTGGGCGGCGACAAGTCGCTCCGCGATGCGTTGGCGGAGTTTGGTCATGCGCTCACGCCGTACGCTTCGACGGCCTGCGGTGGAGAGCGCGACGACTTGGGAAGCGGGTGCGATGGATTTGGAGGCGTTCGCATCCGCGCCCGCTCCCCCTGCAGAGCCGGGGGCTAATGGTGCCGCAAGAACATCGGCCTTGCGGATTCGGCCCGCAGGGCCCGTGCCCTGAAGTTTGGCCAGATCGACCCCACGATCGGCCGCGATCTTGCGGGCCACGGACGTGGCGCGAGCATCGGCAGCAGCGGTTTCGGTGGCTTTTTCCACTGCGGCGGCACTGCGGGTTGCCACATCAGAATCGCCCGATGGAGGCGGTGTTGGCTGTGAATTGGCTGACGCGGCCGGCTTCTTTGCAGCGGGATCGATCGCGCCGATCTTCGATCCGATTTTCATTTCCGCGCCGGTCTTGGCCGTCACGTTCAGCAAGCCGGACTCCGGCGATGGCAGATCGAGCGTGGCCTTGTCGGATTCAATTTCAACCAGCGGTTCATCCTTCTGAACCCACTGGCCGGAAGCCTTGTGCCACTTGCCGAGAGTGACCTCGGTGATGGACTCGCCGACGCTTGGGATGGTGATGTCAACAGGCATGGGAATTTAGGACGCCGCCTCGCCGATGGGAATGGACATCTTGGGACGCGGTTTTCTCGCCGCCTTGGAACGGTTCGCGCTATCGGTCGGCAAGCCCACCGCAGCGATCATGATCTTTTCCTGCTCCTGCTTGTGCATCTTTTCCGATGCGACAGCGGGGGATGGTTTCATTTCCCGGCCGACATATTGCAGTTCCAATTCCAGCCGCTCCCTCGCCATGGCTTCAACATAGCGATACGCGCCCATGTTCTTTGGCTCTTCCTGTACCCACAGAACTTCCGCATCGTTGGGATAACGACTGATGGTCTCTGCGACAGCGGATTCCGGGAACGGATAAAGTTGCTCTAGACGAATGATGGCGATGTCCTTGCGTTTGACGTTGTCATCACGATACGCCATGAGATCGTAGTAAATCTTGCCGCTGCACATGATGACACGGCACACCGCGCTGCGATCGGCAACATTGGGATCATCAAGCACCCGGTGGAAACGTTCGCTGACCAACTGCTCCACGGTGCTGGTGGCCTTGGGATGGCGGAGCAGA
>CAZWJR010000135.1:0-8020 GCA_964634655.1 uncultured Isosphaeraceae bacterium
GTGAGATACGAACAAGTCCAGCGCAGGGGAATCGACATTATGTTCGTGGTTGATGTGTCCCGGTCCATGCTGGCAGAAGATGCCAAACCCAATCGGCTCGAACGTGCCAAGCAGTGCATTTCTGATGTGATTGCAGAACTTGGTGGCGACCGAGTCGGCTTGATTTCCTTCGCTGGCATCGCATCAATCAAGTGCCCGTTGACCGTCGATTACGGTGCCTTGCGGCTCTCACTCAATGAACTCGGACCGGAATCCGCTGCTCGTGGCGGTTCACTCCTGGGCGATGCATTGCGGCTCGCAGGTGAGTCTTTTAGCGATGAAGCGGTCGATGCGAAGGTCGTCATGGTGTTTAGCGATGGTGAAGATCAGGCCAGTTACCCTGTTGAAGCCGCCAAGAAACTGCTTGATGAGACCGGTTCTCGAGTGTTCACCGTCGGCTTGGGGGACTCCAATGAGGGTTCTCGGATTCCGGTTGATGGCGCGAATGGCCGCACCTACCTGAAGTACCAGGGACAGGAGGTCTGGTCGAAAATGAATGGCGGGCTGCTGACCGATGTCGCATTGGCTGGCGGCGGTGCCTACATTCCAGCGGGAACTTCTTCGGTTGTTCAGATGGATCAACTGTATCGAGAAAAAATCGCGCCAATGAGCGGCCGTGAACTTGAATCCAGTCGCATCGAAATCCATGATCCGCAGTACCAATGGTTTGCAGGGTTAGCGCTGGCCTTATTGTTCGTTGAATCTTGGATGAGCGATCGCAAGACAGAGTCTCGTCGTTGGCCACAGGATCAGGAGTCAATGCATTGAATTATTCGGTTTCGTCCATCTTCGCATCCATCGTGTTGGGATTTGGCGTGGTTCAAACATCACAAGGCGCGGAGTCCCCAACCGCCGCCATCAAGACTGCCTGGCAAGCCTTGAAGGCCGGAAATTACGATCAAGCGATAGCTGAATATGAGAAAGCCCGCGCATTGGCCCCAGCCAGCGCGGAGATTCCCTACAACCTTGGTATCGCGCACTATCGCAAAGGTGAATTTGACAAGGCTGCCGAAGACTTCAAACAGGCAATGACCTTGTCCCGCGATGGTGCCCTGCGGTCGCAGAGCATCTACAACATGGGTAACGCAGCCTATGCCAAAACGCTGGAATCTCTCAAACAAAAGCAGGATCCATCCAAACCTGCTGAACAAATGAAAGAAGCCACCGACCTGCTCAAGTCCGCCTTGGACAATTACAAAAAGGCGATGGATACCAACCCATCTGATGAAGATGCCCGGGCCAATGCGGAACTGTCGCACCGCCTACTGAAACAATTGCAGGAAATGCAAAAGCAGCAAGAGCAGCAACAGCAGCAATCAGGAGACGACCAAAAGAATCAGGATCAGCAGCAGAAACAGGACCAACAAGACCAGAATGGCCAGCAAGGTAAAAAGGATCAATCGCAGGACCAGAAACAACAATCGAAAGATCAGTCCCAGCAATCAGAGCAGTCAGAATCGCAGAAGGCTGATTCCGAAGACCAGCAGCAGGACAAGAAACAATCTGCCAAAGCCGACGATCAACCGAAGGATGACACCAAGGAGCAGCCCGTCGCATCAAATGAACAAAAACCTTCAGACGAAAAACCCCTGGCGGAACAATCGAAGACAGAAGACAAGACTGATTCCCAGAAACACGCCATGACCAAGGAAGAAGCAAGTCGATTGCTCCAATCGGTTCGGGACAAAGAACGCAAACGGCGAGCCGAATTGGCACGCCGAGAGGCTCTCAAACACGCTCCTGCGGAGAAAGACTGGTAATGCTTTCTAGGCGCCAAGCTAGCATGGTTCGTGTACGACAGGTGTTGGTTTCGACACTTGTCATGGTGTGCATATTGGCGTTGAGCACAACAGCGGAGGCTGCCGACGTTGAATTCTCTGTCAGCCAGCGTGAAACGGAAGTCGGCGTTCCCGTCACACTCACGGTCGAGATCATCAATGCCACCAACTACGATCGACCTCAATTGCCGGAGATTCCCGGCGCTACCGTGCTGGCCATACCGGGCGAACAGTCCAGTTCCATGACAACGATCATCAATGGTCAGACCACTCAAAGAAACAGCCGCAAACTCACATTTCGCATTACGCCAACCAAGCACGGCACACTATCCATTCCATCGATCCAAGTTACCGCTGACGGCAAGATGTTTTCGAGCCAGCAAATCGATGTCATCGTTTCCAAAGTGGATCCTGCTACTACCAGTGACTTGTTGCTGGTTGACATCCATTCCACCAAGGAGGCGATCTACCTCGGCCAGTCTCTTGATGTGACATTGCGGATCTGGATCAGGCCATATCAGGACAAGCAGTTCAACGTGCGACTGGACTCCAACAACATGTGGCAGATGCTGGATGCAACCGCAACATCATGGGGCGGATTTGAATCAGCCTTGGCAAAACTTCGAGATCCGTTTGGCGGGTTGAGAATTCCGACCCAGGAAGTATTACGAGAGGACGGTCAGGGTAACCAACGATCGTATTTTCTCTACGAGATTCCAGCCACGATTTGGCCGCAGCAGGCCGGCAAACTCTCGATTGATCCGCCACACATCGTCGTGAACTACCCAGCAAAACTGGGGCGGCAGGATGACATCTTCGGCAGGATCGGCATTACCCAAACTCGAACCGTGGCAGCAACAGCCGAATCGCCAGATGTCGAGGTCAAATTGCCACCGATTCAAGGGCAACCGACTACATTCAACGGGGCCGTCGGCCGGTTTGACATTACGGCCTCCGCAGCGCCGCTCGAAGTGTCGGTCGGTGATCCAATCACACTGACGATCAGAATTTTCGATCGCAACGGTGGCGAATCGCCCGAAGGCCGTTTGGCGTTGCTTCCACCCCCACCGCTCGATCGCATGCCTGAAATTACGGAACACTTTCGCATGCCTGCCGATCCATTGGCTGGTACGGTCAGCGGAACCGTGAAAACTTTCACTCAGACTCTACGGGCCAAGGACGCGAGCATAACTCAAATACCGCCAATTCCGTTGACATACTTTGACCCGGACTCCGCCACGTACGTCACTCGCCAAAGCGATCCAATACCGATCACCGTGAAACCAGGCTCCCAGCTGGGATTGAATGACGTCGTGCAATCAAACGGTTTGACAACACCATCCGTTTCTTCGGATCTGAAGCTCACCGCCGGAGGAATTCTTGCCAATTATCCTCCCTCACCTGCGATGTTGTCATCAGAGGAGTTTCATTTCGACACACTAGGAATCGCTGTATTGTTGGTGCCGCCCATCGCATGCGCCATTGTGTGGACGCTTCGGATCACCTCTATCCGACGGCAAAAACACGGCGGGGCGATTCGAAGCCGTGGAGCGGCAAAGCGGGCCGCCGCTCGTCTCAAATCCGCGCGGAGCATGAACGCGCCCCAACAAGCCGCAATGGTGCTCTCGACGATGAGCGAGTATTTTTCAGATCGATTGAATCTTAACGGCCGAACCCTCACCAGCGGCGATCTCTTGGAATTGGCTCGCCGACAGCGCATCGAAGAATCGCATGCCGCCGAATTCAAGGCACTTTTGGATGAATGCGAGCAGATTGCGTACACGGGTCACAACGAGTCCAACGCTACCGACCTGCCGATGCGAGCCGTGAAGTGCGTTGATCGCTTGGAAACATCGCGCGGGTGGCAATCATGATTCGCAGATTTGCCACCGTTTTCATCTCCGTGTTCTTGACCCTGGCGGTCATCATCAGCGCGTGGGCGGACCTCTCGCCGCGACAGAAACTGGATGTGCTTGGCGAAGCGCAGCAGGCATACGACCATGGGATTGGCGTTCTGCGATCAGATCCGGTCCAAGCCAGAAGTGATTTCAAACTTGCGTCCGAACGATTCCAATTACTCGTTGATTGTGGCGCAAGGAATGGCCAACTTTTCTACAACCTTGCGAATACCTATCTGCAAATGGGTGATCTTGGCCGGGCGATCCTGAACTACCGGCAGGCAGAGAGGTTCATTCCCGGCGATGGTCAAGTTCAGAGCAATCTGCAATACGCTCGCTCTTTGTGCCTCACCCAGATTGCGCCAAGTGGGAAAACCAGACTCTTGGATGCGATACTTGGCTGGCATCAGCGCATCCCCTTGTCTTGGCGGTTTCTTGTGTTCGCATCGATCAATGTCACTCTGTGGTTGTTGTTGGCTGTTCCTGCGATGAAGCAGCATCGCACGCAAAGTGTCTTGCGATTGACGACACTTTTCATCCTTGTTTGCTGGGTCGCACTCGGTGCGTCCGTTGGCGCGCAGGCCCTGGGTTTGGGCGAAGAATCCTTCGGTGTGCTGGTCGAGAATGAGGTGATCGCCCGCAAAGGAAATGGAAGCGGTTTCGAACCTGCCTTTCAACAGTCGTTGAACGCCGGGGTGGAGTTCACGTTGCTTGAAAGACGTGGAGATTGGCTCAACATCCAGCTCGCCAACGGAGAAACGGTTTGGGTGGAAAGCCGATCCGCCGTTGTGGCACAATGATGTTCTGTTTATGGTAGGGTGGCCGCCCATGTGCAATAATGTGGAAAACTCACTTCTGGCTTGCTTTGGAACGGTTGTTGTGCAATGATGTTTCCAGCGAATGATGGTGCGGCAGGTATTGCTTCATCTCGCTCTTGGCCAATCTGGCCACTAAGAACGGCCCCCCCCACAAGGAGCCCGTCTGCTGCTTGCAGCGACGGGCTCTTTTTTCTTTCTTCCAGATTCATTTCAGAACTTCGAATTCAATAATCGTTTCGGGCGGATCCACCAGCGATTCCTTCTGAAACAGATTGCTTTGGATTCTTCTCATTTGGGAAATCCGGGACGTGGGCATGCGTTAGAACTATTCGAAACTGCTTGCACATTCGTGCGGGTCCCGTCAACATTCGCTTTCATTGCGACATTCTGATCTTCGCTTCCATACACCCTTCCCAGAGCCCCAGACATGACCACCATTGACTCCCTTGAATTCCGATTGAAATCGCTGGAAATCCAAATGGCCGCCGCCCAGAGGAGTTCCAGTCGATATCGCCGACTCTGCGCTGGCCTGTTCATGTTTCTGCTAGCAGGCGCCGGAGTCGCTGCCACGACCATCGCACCTATTGCCGATGTGATCCAGACGCGGCGATTGGAAGTGATTGATGCCAAGGGCAGTCTGGTATTCGCCGCCTCCGCGGGTCAGCACGGCGGACAATTGGATCTGTGGTCTAGTGAAGGCAAGAATTCGTTGCGGGCCGCGTGCAACCCCAACGGCGGCGATTTGGCGATCTGGAATGGGGCCGGCGTCAACATCTTCGGTGCTTTCGCAAATGAAACAGGTGGCGAGACCGCCCTTTGGAATGCAGCTGGCAAACGATGCTTTCGGGCACTCACTGGCCCAGAAGGAGGTCGCTTGGACCTTCACGATGCCAAGGACCAGCCGGTGCTGTCAGCAATTGCAAACGGCGATGGCGGCTCCGTAGGCCTTAGGAACGCTTTAGGCCAATCGGGCTTGACCGCAGCAGCGAACGAATCCGGAGGCCAATTGACACTCCTGAACTCATCAGGATCGCGTGTGGTGGCGTTGGAGGCTGATTCAGAGGCGGGTAGCGGTCGCTTGGAACTTGGACATGAATCAGGTACTGCCGCCTTTGTCATGGGTTCTGCAAAAGGGGCCGGGTCTGCCATGACCATGATGAACCCGACCGGCAAAAAGACGTTCATGGTTGGCACCCGACCCGAAGGCGGGATCCTCAACCTGATGAACGGTCAAGGCGTCCCGGTATTCATCGCGGGCTATGCCGAAGGCAGCCGCGGCGGCGGGATATCAATCAAGAATGGTCGTGGAGTTCCCGTGTTTTCTGCCAGCAGTAACGAGACAGACAGCGGTTTCGTTACGGTCTGGGATGCAGACGGCCGCAAGCCTCGCACAATCGTGCCGGGCTTGTGACCCATATCCAGTGCGTCAAGGCAGTGTCCGATACCTTCGATTGAACGATCTGACATTTCTTGCAATCTGCTCAAATTGCACTCGCCTTCTCTGGCATCTGGTGTACATTTGAAGGTGGCAACTTCCACAGCAATTATGCGAGACCTGCAATGAATTCGCATGCGGCCCATCCCGAACTTCGATTGTCTGGGCGCGAATGGGACGATCCCCAGCAGGCTCGCCTGGCAGTCATCAAGGAGAATCGGATCGCCGCCCATTCGCCGGGACTGGATCGGAGTTTCGCTACAGGGTTGGACACGAAAGATCCGCGATGGATACTGGCGATGCAAACGCAATCGCGATTGCAGGGATCGGTTCTGGTGCCGGAACTCCGGGATCAATTGCTTCGGAATGGAGCCAAACTCGGTCTCCGGCCGTTTGAGTCCAATCTTGTCATTGCAATCATCCAAGATCGGGCTCGCGCGGGAAATTCCGCACGAAGTCCTGTTCCGCTGTTGTCTCTAGTGGGCCATTCGATCCAGAATCATTCGAAGAAAACAATCACATGGCCCAAATGGCTCGCTGCATTTGCGGCAGCTACTGCAATGGCAGCAGTTTTAATCCGCTGGTTGGGTTCTTGAAGAACAACTTCTGTTGCGGGTTGACCAGCGATTTTTTTCGCTAGAATCATCTTCTAATTCATGCGGCGAAAACTGTTTGGCCTTATTGCATAAACAAGGACGAACTGGCCGTTGTACTCTCCCCGAGCAAGTGAGTTCATTTGGGGAATCATTCAGCACAGGAAATTGAAAGATGGCCAGCAAAAACAAATCCGGAAAAAACAGTCGTCAGAACAAAAGCACACCTTCCCGAAAGGCCCCAAATCGAAGCAACACCGCAAACTCCCGCGCGGTTTCGACCGGAGCGACCCGAACCAGCACTGTTGAGGCTAAGCCGAGCACAACAGTTCGAATTACGCGGGATGCCGTGGCCGAGGCCGCGTACTGTCTCTGGCTGCAGCGAGGCGGCGAGCAGGTCAGCAATTGGATCGAAGCCGAGCGTCTTCTCCGAGAGAAAACCTCTGCCTGATTCCACTAGGCTAGAGCTCATCCTGTGATTGGGTGCTGCTGGACGTAAAGCCGGATTCGTCTTTAACGGTTGAATTCTCTTCGGGTCCGCGATTGATGCGGATTTCACCGTCTTCGGTATCGGAGACGTAGCCAAGTTCACGCAATGCTTGAAGAGCGGCATCCTGTTCCGCCTGCTTCTTGGATGGTCCCCAGCACGAGCCAAAGCGGCGTGCGCCGATTTCAACCGCCACTTCAAAGCACTTGGCGTGGTCTGGTCCCTTTTCATCCAGCACCACATACAACGGTGTCTGGCCAAGGGACTGCTGCACCGTTTGTTGCAGGACGGATTTGAAATTGTGCTGGTGCCCGGAACGGGCCGCATCTTGAATTCGCTGCTTCATCATGCGCATGATGAATTCACGGGCAATCTCCAGCCCGCCATCGACGTACAGCGCCCCGACGAGAGACTCAAACACCGCCGCCAGCACCGAACCGGGCAATGCCGCATGGCGATTCATCCCTTTCCCAAGTCGCAGGGCTTCATCGAGGCCAAGCGAAAGCGCGACCTCCGCACAGACGCGGCGACTTACGACTGTCGATTTGATTTTCGTCATCTCGCCCTCGAGCAAGTCGCTGTAGTGACCGTAGAGATAATCGCAAACAACTAGTCCCAAAACGGAATCGCCGAGAAACTCCAGTCGCTCGTTGCTGTTCAGGCGGCTGTCAACCAGCGAAGCGTGAGTGAACGCCTTGCGCAGCAACTCCTGATCGCTGAACCGGTGGCACAACAGTTCTTCAATTCTTGTGATTTCCGCCGCTTCCATTCGAATCTGCTCGCAAATCAGAAATGGTGCATGGACCGCAATCGATCCGTCAAAGGACGATCAATGCAGACCGAAATGCAGAACTGAGCGGGATTTGCGGACGTCACCGGTGGCATGCCACGATGCATATTCCGGGGGCGGCTGCAAAACTCGATCAGCGGGGCGTACGCAGCCCCACTGGGGCCATTGTAGCCAGTCTGTCC
>CAZWJR010000136.1:0-7972 GCA_964634655.1 uncultured Isosphaeraceae bacterium
AACGCTTGGGCAGCCAATTGCCAATTCTGCTGGGCCAGCAGGATTTGGCCGCGTTCAAAAATTGCCTGCACCTTCTGTGGGCTCTTGGGAAATTGGCTGATGACGCTTTCAAATGCAGCCATCGCCTTGTCGTTGTGCTGCATCCGCAGTTCGGCAAGCCCGAGTTTGAGCGTTGCCTCATCCGCTGATGGTTGATTTGGTCCAAAGTGGGCGTAGTTGGCAAACGCATCCACGGCTGCCTGCCAGTCGGATTTCTGAAACGCAATATCACCCAGCAGCAACAGGCCCGGGCGATACGGTTCCGGAGTGTTCTCACCACTTGCAACCGTGCTTAATGCCTTTTGTGATTCATCAAATCGACCGAGACGAAAAAGCGCAGTCCCCATGCGGAATGTGGCATCGGCTGCATGCGCATTTTCTGAATGTTTGGCAATGAATCGTTGGTATTCCTTGGCGGCTGCTTCAAGGTTGCCAGTGAGCAGGTCATTCTCCGCAGCGAGAAATGCGACTTCGGCAGCAAGTGGATGGCTGCCAAACGTCTTTAGGAATGTACTGCAAACCTCGCCGCTTGCTTCATAGTTCTTCTGATTGTGTTCTACGACAGCCAGCAGGTGCATCGCATCTGGAGCGAGGGGGTGCTTGGGATACGCTTCGCAGAATTGTTGCAGTAGTGCAGCGGCCTGTTTGTCGCCGGCCTTGACGAGTGCGACGGCAAGGTCATAGGACATGTCCGCAGCGAATGGCGTGTCGCGATTGTTTGCGAGAGCTTTTTTCAGCGTGATGGCGGCTGCGTCGAATTTGCCTTGTCGCATTTGGCAGCGAGCGATCCAATGTGCGGCTTCATCAGCGGGTGCGTTGTGCCGCGCCGCGTTTTCAAACGCCGCCGCCGCCGGGGCGTATTGCTGCGCCGCATAGGCGATCTGGCCGCGCATCAAATATGCAGCGCCGATCAGACGATGGTCCGGGCACGATGTGATCAGGCGATTCAGCAATGCAGCTGCTTCATCCGGCTGCGATTGCGATTGATGCAACGTGGCCAATCCGTACAGCGCCTCACCCAGTTGATCGCCCTTGGCTTGTTTGATTGCGGCCTCGTATGCGGCCTGCGCTTCTTTGACGTTCCCGGCCCGATGGAGCGATTGTGCCAGTAGTAGTGAGACCTGTTCGGCAAATGGGCCGGTGGCGTTGCGATGAGTGATGAACGCAAATGCTGTTGCAGCGGATGCAAAGTCCTCCATCGCCATGGCGGACAATCCGCTGAAAAAATCAACCCGGTCTCGCATTGAGTTGTCCGGCCAACGGGAAGTCGCTGCTGCGGCTGTGCGGCGAGCATCGCCAAATTGTCCGGCTCGATGCAAAGATTCCACGAGCAGTGCAGCGGCCTCCGCGGCTTTGTCATGATCCGCATGTTGACTGACGACGATCTGCAACACTCGCACCGCTTCGGCTGGTTTGTGTAACGCCAACAAGCACTGGCCACGGACCAAAAGAGTTTCCACCTGAAAAGAGAATCCTGCGACTCTCTCGAGTCGTGACAGTTCGGATTCTGCCTCTTCGAAGTGCTCCAGCCGAAACAACGCCACGCCAAGGCCGTAGCGAGCCAATCCAGCCTTTTCGTGATTGACATGATTCTTGAGAAACGCCTGGTATTCCGTTGCGGCGAGATCATTCATACCACGGTTGAGTAGTCCCGTTGCCGCTGCGTATTCTCGGGTTGCCGAATCGGGGTCTGCGGGCGGTTCGGCCAATGCTGTGATGCTGAACGAAAGTGCTCCGACCCAGGCAATGACAAACGCAATCATTTTGACAGCAAGCAATGGATTCAATCTGCGGGCTTCCCATCGGAGTCTCATTGCTCATTCCTTTCGTGGTAGATGCGAATTGCAAGGGCCGACTCTGGAGGCGGAGCATCCCCAGCCGCTCCGCACCGATAGCCGGTGCGGAGCGCCCCGCTGCGGGTGTCACTTCTAAATTCAGATCACGACCGATCAGTCGCCTTCTTCATCTTCGTGTTCAGAGGCTGCGGTCGCGGCTTCATCCGAGGCGGAATCGGCGGCAGCATCTGCAGCCGCGCTGATGGCATCTTCCAATGCCTGCTCATCAACAGCGGAGGCTTCTTCGATCGCTTGCGCAATTTGTTCCTGCATCGACTCAATCGAGTCCTGAATGGCATCTGCCTGATCGCGGGTGGCATCGGCCTGGGCCTCAAAGGCTTCGGCCTGGGCTTCCAATGCCGCCGCCTCGTCCATCAACTTTTGTCGGTGGGCATCATCTTTGGCGTTTTCAGCCTGTGATTCCAGGCGACTGGATCGTTGTTGAAATTCACGAGCCTTGCGTGAGAAATCTTCGGCCTTACGTTGCAGCTCACGGATTTGCGTTTTCATGCCGCCCTGCTGATCGGTAAGTGATCGACGCAATGCATCAACCTCTCTTGCGCGAACAGCGCGAGTCGTTTCCAATTCCTTGTGCGCCTTTGCGAGGGCAGAGCGCACCGCGTCCTGCTGCGCGGCTTGGCCAATTCCCATGCTCAAGCGATGCCTTATCAGGCCACCCTTGGCGGCTTCGGGATGAATGAGGGCGATGAAGGACTGCACAACTTCATGCTGGCGAGGAGTTGCCTGGACAGAAATGCCGTTGTCTTCACATGAAACGAACACCGGGACATCGTTGCGAGCCATCAGTTCATAGAAAGCCTCGCTCTTCCCTTCGGGCAACTGGTAGACGCGAGTGACCACTTCATCATCGTCGTTTGAAGCGAGGCTGCCAACGACCATGCCGGGGCCAAAGCCGCTTCCGGACCCGACCACGTAGCCACGCACGCCGCCGGTGCTGGTGAGCGTTCGTGGTAATGGAGTTGCGGTGGTTGTAACCCCACTTGGGGCGGGCGTTTCCATCAAGTCCCAGACGCCGGGAGTTCCGGGTGGGGCAGGTGTCGCCGGCATGAACATTCCGCGCGGACCTTCACCATGAGGAGCCTCGCCACGCGGCTGGCTCATCAGGCTTTCAAGATGATTTGTGAGTTGATTGAGGCGTTCTTCCAGTTGATCGATGCGATTTTGCAACTCCCCATCGCCGATAGCAGCGGGCGCTGCCATGCGCCATAGCGGCGGTTGCGGTGCCTGCGGGGGCTGTGGAGGCTGCGGCGGTTGAGCGGGTTGGGCTGCGCGAGGAGCGCGCGGAGCACGAGGCGCTCTGGCCGCGCCTTCTCCTACGGCACCGGGTCGAGCTGCTTCGGCGGCGACCGCCAATTCACGAGCGGCCATGTACTGTTCAAATGAACTGCCATCTTCATTTTGGGCGCGCGGGGCTGCGGTAGCGATGCGGGCCATTGCCTTCACCTGGGCCAATTCTTCAGCGGCTTTTTCGGCTGCTGCGCCGGATTCCGGCGGACACGCCCAGAGCGGTGCGGAGATCCATGCCGCGGCAGCGAGGCTCAATGCCATGATGCCACCCATTGTTGAAAGTCTCGGAGTCGATCGTTCCGTCATCACCATTTTTAATCTCCTTGCAAAACGTTTGGTTCGATTGGTTGCGATGCCAAGGCCCACAGCGGGTGTGGCATCGTGAGATTCACTACTAATAAACTGGCGGGTAGCAACCAGAGCCCGGGCGTACGCACTTCGACCGCCCGGCAGCAACGACGTCACCCATGCGTCGCAGCAGAAGTCCGCTTCATCGCGCAATCGCTTGCGCACAAACCACACCACCGGATGCCACCAGTACAGGCAGCCGATAACCAACTCCATCCAGCGCACCCAATGATCTCGCCGCCGCAGGTGCGCCAACTCGTGCAACAAAACGGCACGGCGTCCCGTGCTGTCCAGATCAGTCCAGAGGGATTGGGGCAGCAGGAGCACACGCTCCCAGCCGCACCAGATCATCGGTGAAATGCGAGAATGTGAAATGTAGGTTTGAGGTGGCGTTCGCAGGCCGATGGCCCTGGCGGTGTCTGCCACCATGCGCTGCACATCGCGGCCGGCCGGTTGTGCGGAACGCAGCACGCGCTTGAATCGCAAAGTACGCACGGCGAGCACCAGGAAAACGGTTGCGCATCCCATCAGCCATAACGTCGTTGGGATTGGCGTAACGCGCACCAGCGAATCCCGCACGGCGGCAAGGCCAGCCACCCATTCTCGCCATTGAATGATTGTTGATGACATGGCCACCGACTCGTCTGCTTTTGGCTCACGGCTTGAATCTAGGGAGGCAGATTCCTGTGTTGGCTTTGGCGCTGCGACAAAAGCGGGGGGGCTGGCGGAGTTCGCCAATTGTACTTCGATTGGCTGGAGTTGAAGAAGTGTGGTTTTGGCAGAGGCGATGCGAGACTTCACCGGGGTGGCTTGTTGGATGCCGAAGGATGCCAGCATGCCGGGAACATCCCAGGTCGCCGGCTCCTCGCAACGGTTCTGGTTGCACTCTGACTCTGTAGGTGTTGCCTGTGCGGAGGGCGCACCGAAGAGATTGATGAGATTGAAAACATCCGCGATTGATGCTATTGCGGCAGGAGTTTCGGCTGATGCTTCGCATTCACTGGTCTGATCAGCTGCCTCGCAAAGGGAGAGCGGGTCGATTCTGACGGGCGGAATCGAAATCGGAGCCGTGGCTGCCAATGTGGGCCGTTGCGGTGAGAAAGAAAGCGTAGATGAACTGTGCGATTGGGCAGAGGGCTTCTCAACGGCAATCACAGGAGTTGGCGGTCGAATTACGAGCGGTTTGGACGAATCAATTGCGATGGCTTTTTCAGGTTTCGCATCTTGATTCGTTAGGCTTGCAAACAGTGGCTTCACTGCGGCGGCCAAGTCAACATCGGGCAGGAACGGCGGGGTCAATAGTGACAACAGCACCATGCACCACAATGCGTGACGGGTTGATGCCCGGCATGGCACCCAGCGGCAAATTGCGGCGACGATCAGGGCCAACGGAATGGCTGCCAATGCGTTTCGCCAGAGCATCTCCATCGATACAAACGCAAGCGTCATTTTCGGCCCTCCTGATGTGAACGGCCTTCATCCCCATCGCCTTCGGGCGGTGACAATCCATCAATCAACTTCTGCAATTCAGCAATTTCATCGGAAGAGAACTTTTCGGTTTTCATCAACTGCAAGACGAGGGGTGCGGCTTCGCCATCAAATAGTTGATCCAACACAGTCCTCAACCGGGATCGAGTTACCTGGTTGCGGCTGACGGCGGCACGATAGACGTACGCCAGATCAGATTTATCGCTCTTGACGAAGCCTTTCTGTTCCAGCCGGGAGAGAAAAGTGAGAACAGTGGTGTACGCCACCCGCCGACCGCCTTTGTGCAGATGGGCGAGCACTTCCCGAACCGTCGCTGGGCCGTGATCCCACAGGGCACGCAGCACCTGCAGTTCCGCTTCACCGAGTTCGTAATCTCGAATTCCCATGAGTTGTTCCGAAGCACAAAGCAGGAAATCTTCGAACGCTACTACACACGTCGTAGAACACCCTACTACACCAGTCGTAGCGCGTCAAGATAAAACACCAAAGAAAAATGAAAAAAGTTTCTGTCGCAGTGGGGCACTGGATCAATAGATGCGCGCAACCCGGCGTTCTGACGGCCCCGCAATCCCGGTCAAGGGTCGCTATCGGCCACCAGAACCTAGCAACCGGCTCCGGTGCTGCCGGGTACGGCACATTCGCCGCCGTAGCGTACTTGCAGGCAGTTGTTGAATAGGTTCAACAGGTTGATCATGCCGATCGTAAAGGTCATTTCCACGATTTCCGCATCGCTGAAATTTGCCTTGAGTTTGGCGAAAAACGCAGCGGGGATGCTGTTGGAGCAGGTCATGGCAAGGCCGGTGTATTCGATTGCCAATTGCTCGCGGAGGGTGCGTCCGGGGGATTGTGGATTGGCAATGGCGGCCAGCGGATCGGCTGCAATGCCGAGGTTGCGGATGAAATCAATGTGCGATTGCCGGCAGAATTGGCAGTCGTTTCGGCGGGAAGCCTCCAGGATGATGAATTCCTTGATGGAGCGTTCGAGCAGACCGCCGGGGTACACACCCTTGCCCCACTCGCCGAAGCAGCGGAGGATTTCCGGATGCAGGCACATCGCCTGAATCATTTCAAGCGGTCGCTTGCCTTGATTGAAGAGGTTGCGACTCTCTTCGAAGGCTTCCATGCCTTTGACGTTCTCAAAGGCGTTGCGAATTTGGGTTTCGCTCACTGATATTCGCATCTCGAATCTCCTCCTTTGCAACATTCGCTGCTGGGTATTGGTAAAGGCAATTGATCTGAACTCTCGAGGCTTGCTGTGGCCGTCATACGATTCATGTGCGAGTGACGACTGGTCGAAAGGGGTTGGTCTGGCCCCTCACTTCTCGCCAGTGATTTATTCCAATGCAGTCCACCGTCAATGCGCCGCTTGCCACTTTCGCAGGTTCCCAAGTCCGTCGTAGGCGGCGTATTTGTAGGAATCAGAGAGTGTCGGGAAGTTGTAGACGGCGTTGATGAAGGCATCGATCGTGCCATCGGCTGCCATGACGTGGGCGCCGATGTGAATGAGTTCCGATGCCATTTCGCCAATGAGGTGGACGCCGAGCAGTTTTCTGTCTGTTGATGAGAAGATGAGTTTGAGCAGGCCGCTGGTGTCGCCGATGATCTGGCCGCGCGGGTTTCTTTCATAGAGCGCTCGGCCGACGAGATACGGAATGGATTTCGCCTTGCATTCCTCTTCCGTCAGGCCCACCATTGAAACTTCCGGGATGGCGTACACGGCCAGTGGCACGACCGGCGAGACGCGCTCCTTGTACTGCAGGTTGAACGCGTGAACCATCGCCACTCGCGCCTGCTCCATGGATGTTGAAGCCAGCGCGGGGAAGCCGATGACATCACCTGCCGCATAAATGTGGGGCACGTTGGTTTGATATTTGTCAGTCACTTTGATTGTGCCGCGCTCGCCCAACTGCACGCCTGCGGCTTCAAGGTTCAATCCCTGCACGTTGCCTTGCCGGCCGGCGGCGAAGAGCAGGCAATCGCATTGGAGCGATTCACCGTTGCTCAAGATCAGCGTGGCATGTTCGGTTTCCGGCTGCAGGCTGGCCATCTTGGTGTTGAACACAAATCGAAGACCGAGGCTTGTCAGATGAGCCCGAAGTCGTTCGGCAAGTTCCGCATCGACAAACGGCAGCAAACGATCGCGTCCATCAACCAGCGTTACCTGCACACCCAGAGCGGTGAAGATGGAAGCGTATTCCGTGCCAATGACTCCGCCGCCAATGACGACCATTGACTTGGGTATGCCGCGCATGTTGAGGATTGAATCGGAATCGTAAATGAGCGGGTGATCAAACGGAATGCCCGCAGGCTGGTGCGGCGAAGAACCCGTGGCAACCAGAAAGAAGTCGGCGTGTAATTGCTTCTCGCTGCCATCACTTTGTTTCACGCTGACGGTATGGGCATCATGGAAACTTGCATCGCCTTGCACCACATCAATCTTGTGGCGTTCGAGATTCTGCGAGATGGTCCGCCACGCGTCTTCCACGACCATTTGCTTGCGAAACATGAAGTCATTGACGGTCAGGCCCTTGTGGAGCGAGTAGTCAATTCCGTAAAGCCCGCGCTGACGCAGGCCGGAGAAGTAGAGGGCGGTTTCTCGCAGTGTCTTGGAAGGGACAGTGCCGGTGTTGTATCCCGCACCGCCGAGGTGTGGTGCGCGTTCGATGAGGGCGACGCGCTTGCCGAAGTACGCAGCCTGTGCCGCGCCTTTTTCGCCTGCAGGGCCGGAACCGATGACAACAAGATCGTAGTGTTCTGCCATAGCGCAGCTGGCATGATACTGGCCGCCGAACAAGCCTCAAACCGCTCGGACAAACCAGAGCGTGCAATGCACTAGTTTCAGCGCCCCCACAAACCCACTCATTTGCGCCCGAGCACAAAGTACAGAATCATGCCGATCACCGGCAGGAACAGGATCAAAAGGACCCAGATCAGTTTCAACACCGCTTCCTTGT
>CAZWJR010000137.1:0-7210 GCA_964634655.1 uncultured Isosphaeraceae bacterium
GGAAGTGCATGTTTGGTGGTGGTCGCGGGCGATTGATATTGCGTGGTCGGTATTGATACCGACGGCATCGGCGGCGTTGCTTTGGTATGGCGGATCGCGCGTGCTGGATGGAAACTTGACCATCGGCGATCTGTTTTTGTTCCTGGCGTATCTGATGATGCTGCTTGATCCTGTTGCGACGCTGGCAGGAAGCGCGACGCAGTTTCAGACGAGCCTTGCTGGTTTGGATCGAGTGTTGGATATTCTGGAAGAACCGATGGAAATGCCTGATGTGGCGAGTGCGATTGAGGTGACGCCCGCCACCGCCACGGGACACATCGCGATAAAGAATGTCACGTTTATGTATCCGGGAACACAAACGCACGTGCTGGAGAACATCAATCTTGATGTGAGATCTGGCGAAATGATTGCGCTGGTTGGGCCATCGGGCGCGGGCAAGACGACGCTGTGCAATCTGGTGGCGAGGTTCTACGATCCGACGTCCGGGATCATTGAATTGGATGGGGTTGATCTACGAAACATTCAACTTGACAGTTATCGCAGACTGCTGGGAATTGTGGAACAGGAGATCTTTCTGTTTGATGGGACCGTGGCGGAGAATATCGGATACGGCCGGCGGGATACCACCACGGAGGAGATCGTCCATTTTGCGAAACTCGCGAACGCTCATGACTTCATCTCGCAGTTTGAGAAGGGCTATGAAACGCTCATTGGTGAGCGGGGCGTAAAACTTTCCGGCGGGCAGAGGCAGCGGCTGGCCATCGCGAGAGCGCTGTTGGCCGATCCGCGGATTCTCATTCTGGATGAAGCGACGAGCAATCTTGACACGGAGAATGAGCGGCTGATTCAGCAAAGTCTGCAAACGCTGATGAAAGGCCGCACGAGTTTTGTCATCGCGCACCGGTTGAGCACGATTGCACATGCGGATCGCATCGTGGTACTGGAAGGCGGGCGCATTGTGGAACAGGGCACGCACGATGAACTCATGGCTCGGAGCGGACGGTACCGAAGGATGGTGACGATTCAGACCGAGCCGACGCGGGTGCAATCGGAGAATGGGCAGATACCGGTTGAGCGACCGGTGCCTGCGGCAGCTACGTGAGTGTTCGAAGCGATCGCCTGTTTCGTTCGATCAACCCCAGTGATTGATTACGAGAAGCAGATCGGTCACGTTGACGACGCCATCATGGTTGAAGTCCGGGCCACAGGCGGCATTTGCGGGGCAAGGTCCCCACGCGCTGATGATTGAGAGCAGATCGGCAACGTTGACGGAACCGTCGCCGGTGGCATCACCGATCACGGCACGGCCCGGGGCAATCAGACGGACCCGATCAGCAAGGTATTGCACAACGAACGTGCCATTGGGCAACGAAGGCAATTGAACCAGTGAAAACGCGCCCTGCACACCTCCACCGCCCGGGCCAGCCACAACGACATCAAACACAGCACCGGGCGGAGGCAGATATCCGTTCAATAATGAGACATTCAGCGTCTTGTCCAGCGATGCAGAGCCAGTGACGCGCAGTACATCGTACGAAAGGCCAGGCATGGTTCCGCCCAGTTCGATGGACATCGTCGCCTGCGAATGATTGTGCTGCACGAAGTTGCCCTGGACGGTGAGAATGCCGACCTGGGATGGGCCGCCGGGGGCGGTCTTGCCCTGGCTATCGACGTCGCATTCAAGGACGCTGTTGCCAGCGATTCGGCCGGAGACCAGCACCTTGAGCGTTGGTGTAATCACTCTTCCACCCGCGGCTACGGAGAGCGTATCGATGAATGCGCCACCGGGACCGCCGACGAAGAAATCGCCGGTGTTTGTCCAGCGTGAACCTTCGCCGGTGATTGTGGCGTTGCCATCGGCGGTAACGCCGACCATGGCTGCAAGGGATTGGAGCGAAGCACCATTTTCTACGTTGACGGTTCCCAAACCGAAGTAGCCGACGTTTATCGTGCCAGTGGCCACAAACTGCGAAGACGGTCCATTCAGGATGAGAGTGCCGGATGATCCACTGTTGCTGCCGAGGCGGGATGTCTTTGAGGTGATGGTGCCGGTGTTGATGCGCAGGGTTGGCGAATCTCCGGCGTTGATGCCAACGTTGAGGGCATCTGAAGTTGTTGAAGTGAGTGAATAGGTGAGGCCGCCGAGATCAAAAGTGATATCGCCACTGCGAATATTGAGAATTGCGTTGTTGACGTTTTGATCGAACGTCACGTGGTAGGACGATGCGAGGTTGAAGAAGGCATTATCACCGGGACCGGGCACGGCGGATTGCCAATTGGCCATGTCGCTGAACTGGCCTCCTGACGGGTTGTTCCAGTTTTGCGTGCCAGCGTGAGCGGGTGTGATTGTCGACGTCAGTGCCAATCCCGTTCCGAACAAGATCCCGACGCTGCGGAATACCATTTGATGTGACTCCTCCATCAGCGACATGATTGGCCGTAGGCGTTAATGACGGCAAGCAGGTCGGTTACATTCACGGTGCAGTCCCGGATTATATCAGCGGGGCAATTCACGCTTGGAGGAGTGCACGGCGACGGGCAGGGACCCCAATTTCCAATGACTGCGAGGAGATCGCTCACATTCAAATGGCCATCGTGGGTGATATCGGCTGCGCAAGGCGGCGAGTAGGTTATCTCCAGCAGCGGCCGAAGAGTGACTTCATCGTTTTCGCGGCTTGCGAACTTTTTGGCGGTGTTCACGATGGATTCATTCCCGAGAACGATCCAGCCATGATTGGACGATGCGCTGTTGACCCACAGTTGCACATCTTGCTGCATGGCGACGGATGAAAAAGTGACGGGGCCTTCCGTACCGGGCGCTCGCTGGGTGTCACTAGGAGCGGCGACAAAATCTCCGCCGGGGTTGTTCCAGAAGGAATCGGGATAAAAGGTGTGAATCCAAGTGGCATCGCCGGGGGTTGATGGAGCGCCGAGCCCGCCGCCACTATCGGAAATGCCTTCGCCCCAATCTGCGAGCAGGCGGTGCAGTTCGTGGATTTGGGTACCACTACTGGTTTGAATGACGTTGAGTGTAAGGGCGACAGAGTTGATGGTGGAGCCGGGCGGAATAGCGGTGAGATCAAATGCGAGGACGGCACGCAATCGAGCCCCACCGCCTGTGGTGTTAATGCGGCCGCTGAAAATGCCGATGCCCGCGCCGTTGCTTCGGAGGCCGGATGCTTCCTGGATCAATGTGTTGTCACGAATGGGATTGAGGGCGATTGAGTCTGCAATCGCCGAATATCCAACAAGAAACACGGCGGCGAGCGCGACGAATGGCAGCAAGTAGTTGCCGGAATGAAGTTGAGTAAAATGAATGGGTCTCAAGACAAACAAATGGACCACACAATGCGGCTTTGGGCAAGCGAAACACCCAGGAAAACAGGAGTCCAAGAAGAAAAATTGTACGGATTTGCCTCCTTCGGATAGTCATTCACTTCTTATGGGCGGCGATGCATGTGCGTTCCTCCGATGCGGGATATACGTATCGCCCAAATGAAAAGCCCACGGCGAATCCGCCGTGGGCGTACTAGAAATTCGAAACTGCTCAAGTCACGACGATTACGGGCAGGGACCCCAACCGTTGATCACGGCCAGAAGATCGGTGACGTTGACCTGTCCGTCGTTGTTGATGTCTGCGGGGCAACCCGGGCAAGCACCCCAGGAATTGATCACTGCCAACAGATCGGTCACGTTGACTTGGCCATCGTGATTGACATCTGGCGGGCAGGGCTGCGGACATGAGACCGCACCGCATGTGACGTTGTTGCCCTGATAGGTACCACCGCCACTTGTGCAGGCGGCTTGGGTAACGTTGCCGGTGCAGGAACCATTAGCGTTACAGCAGGCTCCAGTGGCGGCGGCAGGAGTGCAGGAGATCACCATCGTGCCGGTACCCGTCGCGCCGTTGAAACCGCCGACACGAATGCGATAGATCGTGCCAGAGTTAACGGCGAAACTCACCTGCGACGAGAGTCCGCAGAAATCATCGTTGCAAGCCAGGTACTGGCCTGAACCGGTTGGACAAGCGCCGTAGACGGCCATCTTGGTGTCATAAGATGCGCCGCAGAGGCTCACTGTGGCGGTGCCGGTGCAAGAAGCGATCCACTTGTACCAAACATCGTTGCCGATCTGTGAATAGCCGCTGACGGTGCAGGCGCCTGGTTCATCGGGTCCGTCGGTCGAAGCGCCGACGTTTGTGAACGAGGATGATCCAGTACTCTTGGTGCTGGCATTGGCGCAAGTATCATTGACCGGAGGCGGCGTGGTAATGATTGTGTTCAGTGTGGTTACACCGGTGTTGCCGGGATCAAGCCAGTTGCTCAAACGAGTTGAGTTCGTTCCGCCACCGGTCCATGAGGATGAGAACCGACCGTAGCAGTCGTTCAGGTTGCCGGGTGCCACGCCGCAAGCAGAAGGTCCGCCGTGAAGTTGGCCAATCACTCGGTGGTTGGTGTCGAACAGAGGTGAGCCGGATGAACCGGGTTCGGTAACGCCGAGACTCCAGAAGGCACGCACGTGTGGGCCAGAGAATCCGCAGGCGCCGCTATCAGTCGTCGTGGTGTAAAAAGTAATACGCTTTTCATCGTTGCTGGGATGGTGAATGCAAGCACCGTTGGGAGACTGCACGCCAGTGCGATCCCAACCAGCCCAACTCAAGAGCCAGGCGGGGTTTGGCTGTGTGGTAAGTTCAACGAGCGTGAAATCCGATGCTGTTGAGGAACCAGCTCTAAATGTTGATCCGGAAGAGAACGTTGCGAGCGAGCCGTTGCCAGCGCCACCGCTTGCGCCGCTGTTGACTGGGCGACAAGTGCTGTTCTGATAATTCCAGTAAACAACGAGAGAAGGAGCGTTTCCTGAATTGATGCCGCAGTGATTGGCAGTCAGGAGGTAGGGCTTCCGGTCTTGTGCTGTGTTGTTTACAAGGAAGCCGGTGCAGAAAAAGGACCCGCCGATGGAGAGGTTGCCGACGCACGGAATCTCATTCGCCCAAGGAACGCCCTCTGGGCAAACCACATCGACGTTGCAGGCGCCGGAATCGACGCCTCCGCCACCCGCGCCGAATGGCCCGATCCGTTTGTACCCGGCGTTAATCGAGCCCAACGTGAGTTGAAGTTGGTTGATTTGGTTGTCCGGAATGGTGAGTTCAATGACGATTGTGGCGCCACCAACGGGAGGAGTCCAAAGTTCGCCATGTGGGGCATTGTCAGCGGCGGTGAAGGGGCGCACAATTGCGCTCATATCGGGGTTATATACGTAGAGCCGACCACCTGTGGGCATGAAGAAACGCGTGAAGCCGAGATTCATGTGCATTGCATTGGGCGATTCGGCTTGCAAACGCCAAACCGATGTCTGACGATCAAGACGTTCCCACGTGCCGGAGTTCGACGGGGTATAGTTGACGGGATTTGCCAAAGCGTATCGCGGCGGCATTCCCTTTTGAAAATTTGCTTCATCTTCCAGTTGAAGTTGCACCAGATTCAGTGCGGGTACTCTGATCTTGGCAATTTCAGCCAATGGCCGAAGTTTCGCCGTCGCCGCTGCTGGCTGTTCAGAGGCCTGTTGTGCAAAAGCGATGGTTCCGCATGAAATGGTAACGATGCCGCAAAGCAAAGTGGCGGCGGATGTAATCTGTTGCATCCAGAGCCGTGGTTTTGTTTTCATTGAAATCCTTCTTCATTCAAGGGCATGCCGAGAAATCGGCAAGAGAGGGGAAAGTTGACGCTCGACAATGACTGAAACAAAAATCAGGAATGGGCCTATTGCCCCCCCAGGAACAACTTGCGCTGCAATTGTGCCACGAAAACCGGACTACGGCCACGAGAAAGGTAGGTTTTTCGGTCCTTTTGGTCTGACGGCAGCCGATTTTGGGCCAAAAACGAGGTTTGCCAAGGCGTGTTTTGGGGGATGCCATGGACGCGACGGAGCGTCCGATAGCCACTTTTGGAAGTAGTGACTTCCCGTTCGGACAGTGGCGGAATCCAAGCAACCGATACCCCCAAAGTGAAGTAGAAGCAGCAAGGCAAGGCAAGCAAGTAAGCGTTTTCGGACGTATAAGATTGATTCCACAATCGCGGCTTGGTGAATGCGAGGCGGTGCCTCGGGCCACGCTCGTTGACAGAATCCAATTCCGCAGGAGAGTCAGCACGATGCAGCAAATGAAGAAATTGACCGTGATCATGGCCGCCGCGGCGACCTTTGGATTGATTTCGAATGGCGCGCGTGGCTTTGAGCCGCCGGCGGCTTCCAGCGAAGCCTCCCCCGCTGTTGCCCCGGAGACAGCCGCTCCGCCGGAAGACGGTGGCAAGCCTGGACCTGATGTTGCAGGAGGCAAGGACGGCAAACCATCTGCTCCGCCAGAATTTCCGAAGTTTGAGGATGTTGCCAAGGATTTCACGAAAGTCGTATCCACTGGTGATGGCGAGGCCGGGTTGTACACACTTTACACTCGCCCCAAGGATGGGCAGATGCTGGCGGAATTGCCACGCAATTTTGAGCAGCAGAAACTCCTGATTGCCTACACGGTCGCCGGTGGAGTCACCGAATCCGGCGTGCAACTCGGCGACACGTATGTCTATTGGAAACGATATGACAAGCAGCTCGCGTTGATTGAGCCAAACATTGGAGTGCGCAGCACTGGCGATCAGGAATCGAACCGAGGCCGTGACCGCGTCTTCACCGATCGAGTGGTGTTGACAGTTCCCATCGCCTGCATGGGTCCAAATGGTGGTGTGGTGATTGACATGGACGGCTTGCTGGTTGGCCAGGCGGCACAATTCTTTGGCGGGGAAGCACGCGGAGCAAATGCGAGCCTTGCGACGATCGTCAAGGCCAAGTCGTATCCGCGCAATGTGGAGATCGGGTACGAATTGCCGCTTCAGGGTGGACGGCTGGGCACACTGTATTATTCGATCAGCGTGATTCCGGAGAATACGGGATATCAGCCGCGGACCGCCGATTTGCGTGTGGGATATTTCACAACTACTCACCGTGACCTTGGGGATGCATCTGCCGATACGCCATGGGTTCGATACATCAACCGGTGGAGGCTGGAAAAAGCAGATCCGAAACTGAAGTTGAGCCCGGCGAAAGAACCCATCGTGTTTTATCTGGAGAACACCATTCCAGTGCGCTATCGCCGGTGGGTTCGTGATGGGGTGCTGGAGTGGAACAAGGCGGTGATCGACCAGGTGGCCTGGAACCCCGCCGC
>CAZWJR010000137.1:7220-7960 GCA_964634655.1 uncultured Isosphaeraceae bacterium
GCGGTTCGTGCGCGACGGCATCGTGTGCTGGAACAAGGCGTTTGAGAAGGTGGGAATCAGCAACGCGATCGAGGTTTATCAGCAGGATGCGCGAACAGGCGCCCATATGGACAAGGATCCAGAAGATGCCCGGTACAATTTTGTGATGTGGACAAATTCCAACATGGGATTTGCCATTGGACCGTCGCGGGTTGATCCGCGAAACGGGCAAATACTCGACGCCGATATCGTGATGGATGAAGGATTCATCACGAGTTGGGTCAATGCCTGGAAGAAGATCATTCCACAAACAGCGATGCAGAATTTTGGCGACGAGACCTATGCCTGGCTGGCTGAACATCCGGAATGGGACCCGCGAATTCGCCTGGCGCTGCCGAACGAGCGCGATGAGGTTCGGCGTCAACTGGCGATGGAACAAAGCCTTCGCCTTCAGGCAATGAACGCACCGGAGACCGCCAGCATTCACGAATCGCTTCGAACGCAGTGCATGGCGAGCATGGCGAAGTCTCTTGATGTCGCACTGTTCCGGCTTGCCCCAGATCTGATCGAAGAACTTGCAACGCGGGAACAGGATGATGCACCAAAAGGCAACCAGCCGAAAGGTGACAAGCCGAAGGAAGGCAAGCCAAAATCTGAGGAGGAGACGCTGGATGGCATTCCCGAATGGTTCATTGGGCCACTGCTGAAGGATGTCATCATGCACGAGGTTGGCCACACGCTTGGACTCCGCCACAACTTCA
>CAZWJR010000138.1:0-4743 GCA_964634655.1 uncultured Isosphaeraceae bacterium
GCGTGGCAGGAGACGCCGGTGGCTCAATTCTGGGACTTGGCGGTGCAGTTGCTCCATCTTCACAGGGCGGCGGCGTGATCAAACAATCTTTTTGATCCGGGCGCGATCCTGCGGGGCGTAGGGGTCGTAAAAACGCTGACGATGACCGTCATTCCCCTTCAATTCGGCGGGCTGTTTGGCACGGCGGATTCCTTTGGTATGGGACCGATCCGGCTTGGCAAGACCCTTTCTGATAGCGATCAGAAGCGTACCATTGGGCGATCACGAACGAAGGCTGATCGGCTGGTGGATACGCCATTGGAAGAGAAGAGCGACGAAATTCTGTTGGACTCCTACTTGCGCGGCGACCATGCGGCGTTTACCACGCTCATGAATCGCTACAGCAATGAACTGCTGCATTTTCTCACCCGATTCCTTGGTTCGCGCGCTTCGGCTGATGATGTGTTTCAGGAGACGTTTCTGCAGATTCATCTTTCTGCGGAGACGTTTGACACGGAGCGGCGGTTCAAGCCGTGGCTGTTCACGATTGCGGCCAACAAGGCGCGTGATTATCACCGCAAGCACAGCCGGGGAATGATGTCGCTTTCCGCATCCATTGGCGGCGATGGCGAGGGCGAAAGTTTTGTCGATCTGTTGCAGTCAGAGATACCGAATCCGGAGATGCCGCTGCTTGATGCGGAGCGCAGCCGGCTGGTGAAGAAGGCGGTGGATTCGCTGCCGGTGCATCTGCGAGAGATTTTGCTGTTGAGTTATTTTCAGGGTTTCAGTTACAACCAGATTGCCGATTCGCTGGAGATTCCGCTGGGGACGGTGAAAAGCCGGCTGCACACGGCGGTGGCATCGTTTGCACGGGCCTGGAAACTGGCACGGGGAACGGATGAAACCCAGAACGCACAAAGTGATGAATCCGATCGTATGAGGGATTGAAAGACACCATGACCACGCCCGATGACAAAGCCCCATTTCGAGAGCCGCACCTTTGTGCGGATGATGAGCGATTGCTTGATGCGCTTGCGGAAGCCGGGTTTGATCGCAACATTTTGAGCAATGTCAGCGGAGACGATGACCGCCGCCTGGGCGCGATCTGCCGGACGATGGGCCTGCTGCGCGATTATCCGGTGGAAGATGCGAGCGACACGCTGGTTCACGCCACGCTGGCGCGGATTGATCAGCATGAAGAAGCGCACGCGGCGCGGATGTCGTTTGATAATCATCAGAATCGATTCAACAGCGGCCGATCGGGATTTCGGATTCGCATTCCTGATTTCATCACGGTGGCGGCGGTTTTGTTGATTGGGTTCAGCGTGTTGTGGCCGGTGCTTTCCACGGCGCGGCAGCGTTCGATGGATACGCTTTGTGCGGATAACTTGAAACACCTGGCTTACGCTTTTGGTCAGTATGCGGATGACAACAACACAGAGTTGCCAGTGGCGATGGCGGGGATTGGTTCCGGTGCGTTGAGTTGGGACAAGATTTCCAACGTGCTGAATCTGGAACCGCTGGTTCGCGGCAACTATTGCGAAGGCAGGCATTTGAATTGCCCGGGCCATCAACACAACGACGCCAATGCGGCGGGCCCCAGTTACAGTTATCGCTGGTTCCTGCCCGGCAGCCGCACTGGCTGGGGAACGGGACGAATGATGACGGTGCTTGTGGGTGACATGAACCCGATGGTGAACGCGGCCCGCAACGGCCAATTCATCCCGCCGCTTTCCATCTCACCAAACCACGGCGGCCGCGGGCAGAATGTGCTGGTGAGCGATGGATCGATCATGTGGCTGGAAATACCGATTGTCGGTCGCAATGACAACATCTGGCTGCCGCACGGAAGCAGCCAATTGCACAACGGCGATCAGCCTGCGGATGAGTCGGATGTGATGTTGACGCAGTAAGCAAAGACGTCGCATCCCTTTCCCCACTTTTTTATACCTTCGGTGAACACTCTTAAATTTTCAGTTGGTGCAGGTTTTCAATTGCAACACGGGGGCGCGATGGTACGCTAGGCACACGCCCTGTAGCGGCTTTTGGGCCGCGATTTTCTCTATGCGCGAGGTCACCATGCGAGTCAGCCATGCTGTTGTCACTGCAGCCCTTTCGTTCTTGCCAAGCGCATTCCATTTCGCGTTGGCGGATTGCCCAGCTGTGCTGCCACTCAACGGCGGGGCCAACAGTTACGTTCATGCTCTGGCGGAGTACAACGGGCAGTTGATTGCTGGAGGTGATTTTACGATTGCGGGAGGCCAGAGTGTCAATCACATCGCACGCTGGGACGGTTCCAACTGGACTTCACTAGGCGGTCCTTTTGGCACTGTTCGCTTGCTGACTGTTTTCAATGGAGAACTGATTGTCTCTGGCGGTGGCAGTCTGCTTGGACGTTGGAACGGCACTTCGTGGCAAACGCAAAACACACCAAATGGCGCGGTGTATGCCTTCGGCGTGTACAACGGTGAATTCATCATCGGCGGTCAATTTTTCGTCAACAGCAACTTTGTGAACGTGTTGCGTTGGAATTTTGCAACAGGCCAATGGGTGGCGATCGGTGCGCCGGGGACATTTGGCACGTACAGCGTCAAAGCGCTTACGGTGTACAACGGGCAATTGATCGCGGGCGGCGACTTCTTTGTGCTGAACGGAAATCCCGTTGCCGGGCTGGCTCGCTGGAATGAAGCGGCCGGTCAATGGCAACCGTTTGAATCTGGTTTGAACAACAACGGGCAAGTCTACGGGTTGACGGTCTACAAAAATGATTTGATTGTTGTGGGCGGATTCACCACTGCCGGCGGAGTTTACTCTCGAGGCGTCGTGCGATGGAATGCGGCAAACGGGTGGCAATCCATGGCGGGTGGCGTTTCAAGTTATGTTGACACCGTCACCGAATATCACGGGGATTTGATCATTGGCGGGTATTTCACGAGCGCAGGTTCCAGTGCGGTCAACAACATCGCGCGCTGGAACGATTCGGTTGGCAACTGGCAATCGGTTGGAACGGGTGTCACCAACTGCTGCGGATACGGCGCGGCGGTGTACACAGTGACGGTATCAAACGGAAAATTATTTGGTGGAGGGTGGTTTGGATTTGGAGAAGTTGGCCCACAGCGCATCGTGGCATGGGAGGATTGCCTGCCGTGCCCGCCGGATGTTTCGGGCGATCATTCGGTGAATGTGACTGACCTGCTTGCGGTCATCAACGGTTGGGGGCCGTGCGGAAAACCGTGCCCGGCGGATATCACTGGTGATGGTCAGATCAATGTGAACGACCTGCTTGCGGTGATTAATGCCTGGGGGCCGTGCCCGTAAGCGAATCGCGGTTCAGGCTTCAACGGCGATCTCACTCGGCTTTGCGGAATAAATCCAGAAAGCGGTTTTCGTATTGCGCGAACACGCCAAGGCGGTCCAATTCCTTTTTGAGTTTAAACGCTTTGGTTCGATCGTTGTGAGCGGCTTCAAAAAGTGAATCGATACGACGGCGCGTGGCGTAATCCAGTGGCGGCTTGGATGCGGATGAAGCAGATTGGGCTGGCGTGTCGGATTCCTCATCCGGTTGGGCAAATTCCGGGACGCTGAAGCCTTCCTCGCCACCTTCGCCCTGGTTTTTGGAAGCCTCCTCCAATTTCTGCAGGAGTTGCAGCAGCGCTTTTTCCACGGCGATGGTTTGTTCTTTCAATTCCGCAAAATCAATTTCAACGCCAGCCATGGTGGTGAACACTTCCAGAGCTGCCAATGATGCTTTGGGATTGGGGACGCCGGCGGCGAAGTAGGGCAATTCGCCCAGCAGACACATTCCCGCGATGCCGCGTTCACTGCCTGCGGCGAGCAGCACGCCGTTGAGGCCGCTGATCTGACCTTCTTTGAGGATTTCGACTTCAAGCGATTTCAACTGATTGAGCAGCGGTTGATCGGTTGCGACGCCGAAGACGCGCGGATTGTTGGATGGATGCAGCTGCGACGCCATGGCGGCAAAGGTGACCAGACGCTTCACACCTTTCTGCTGGGCGAAATCCAGAATCTTGTGGCAGAGGGCGTATCCGCCGAGCGGTGGCTGGGCTTCGCCAATGAAAATCAGCAGGTCGCGAGCATTGCCGGGCGCGGGATTGCGCCATTCAAAGAACATGTTGCGGGGCAGACGACCGGGGCGGGCCAGGCCGTCTTTGACATCGATGTGGGGGACATCAAACAGATCGCGCGATGGCATCTCGTGCACAAGTTTGGCACCCAGTTTTACGACGAGGTATCCGGCTGCACCCACGGCGACGTTACCCATGCCGGGCCAGGCGGCGACGAGCCAGGGGTCACGAAGTTTTTGTTCCAGAGCCATATGCGATTCTATGCGCTGACCGGACGGCATAACAGTGGCGGGCCAGTTTCGTCGCTGCAAGATTCCGGCTACATTGGGGAGTAATGAAGTACCAAAGTGAACTGCGATATGACCATGAGCGAATTCACGCGGCGGCGGTGTATTGCAGCGACGGCCGCGTTGGTGAACACTTTGATGATTTTCTTCAGAACAGTCTTCACCTGCCGCGCTACGACCGTGTTGCGTTGCCCGGCGGGCCGGCTTGCCTGGCTGGCCACACCGAAGCGCATGTGGCAGAGCAGGGCGTGCTGGATGAACTCAACTTTCTTGTGGAGGCGCACTCGCTGGAGCGCATCGTGCTGATCGCCCATGCCGGTTGTGCATTCTATTCAACCCGCCTGCATCTGCCGGCGGAGTACTTGGAGCCGCAACAGAAGATTGATCTGGTG
>CAZWJR010000138.1:4753-7911 GCA_964634655.1 uncultured Isosphaeraceae bacterium
GAAGGCGGCACAATTCATCAAACGAGTTACCCAGATCAGAAACATTGATGCGTATTTTGCCCGGCCGGAAAACTCGCGAGTGACTTTTGAGGGTGTGACGATCTGAAGACAGCGGACTTTTCTCCCACTGTCGAATCTGGTCCCCGGCCCCCACTTCCTCCGGCACAACCGGGACAAAAACTGGTATAAAATCAGCCATGCCAAAGCCTTCCAAAACTTCAGCAAAGCCCGTTGTCGGCGTCATCATGGGCAGCAAATCTGACTGGGAAACCATGCAGCATGCGGATCAGATGCTGTCACAATTTGGTGTGCCACATGAATGTAGGGTGCTTTCCGCACACCGCACGCCGGATGTGGCCGGGGAGTACGCACAGACCGCCGAGGCCCGGGGATTGAAAGTGATCATTGCGGCGGCGGGCGGGGCGGCTCATCTTGCGGGAGTGATTGCTGCATCCACTATTGTGCCAGTGCTGGCCTGCCCGATGCAGACGGCATCGCTGGGCGGTTTGGATTCTCTGCTGGCCATGGTGCAGATGCCCGGCGGGATTCCCGTAGGCACGCTGGCCATCGGCAAGCCCGGCGCGGTCAACGCCGCGTTGCTGACGGTGGCGATACTTGCGCTGGAGGATGATTCACTTCGTCGCAAGTTGCATGAGTTCCGCAAGGAGCAGGCGAGGAAAGTTTTGGGCGAGAAGTTGCTGTAATGCGTTTTGCCGTCGCGATGGTGCAGGTACACTGCGCCAATGCTCTACCTCTGGCTCGCTCTCGCCATTACATTTGAAGTCGGCTGGGCGTTGGCGATGAAAGTTTCGGATGGCTTGACGAAGCCCCTGCCGACCATTGCCACCATCATCATGTACCTGTTGAGCGTTGTCTTTCTTTCGCAGGTGACCAAGCGCATGGATGTGGGTGTGGCGTATGCAATTTGGGCCGGGGCCGGGGCGGCGCTTATTGCCATTGCGGGGATGACGTACTTTCGCGAACCCATCGGGGCAATCAAGATTATCTCGCTGCTGCTTGTGATCGCGGGGATTGTCGGATTGCAAATTGCAGGGGGCGGTCACACTTCAGCGCCAACAAGCACACCACCGATCAAAACGGATTGAGGCTAACTCATGGACCGAACTTTCATTGAGGATTTTGCGGCACGGGCGGATGTTCCTACTCGCGCGATCGCAGGGTTGACCAAACAGGACTTGAATGCTCCTCCACCGGCGGGCTCTCCCGGCAAGTGGACGATTCAGCAGATCATTGTGCATCTGATGGACAGCCACCTGATCGCAGCCGACCGCATGAAGCGCATCATCGCGGAGGATAACCCCACGATCATTGGCTACGATGAGACGGCGTTCGTGCAACACCTTCATTATGACAAGGTGGACACGGCGATGGCGACCGAGGCGTTTCGGCTGGTTCACAGAATGATGGCAGACCTGCTGCGCCAATTGCCTGACGCCGCCTTCGCCCGATTTGGCACGCACAACGAGCGCGGCCGATTGACGCTGGAGCAAATGGTGACCGGCTACACCGAGCATGTCGACCACCACATGACGTTTGTGCGAGAGAAGCGCCGGCTGATGGGCAAGCCGCTGGCCTGGTAAAAAAGCGAAAGCCCAGGGATGAAATCCCTGGGCTTTGCGGGGGTGGGGCTAGTTCTTATCGACATTCTGACTAATCAAACCGCGCAGGTTGTCGAGCATGTCGCCTGAACCGAAGACGAATGTGCTCTTGGCGCCGCTGACGATGGACTGAAGCATTTCCAGTTCCTTCAGCCGCGCCAAAACGGGATTCTCCGCCAGCACCTTGGCCGTATTGGCCTGACTGCGGGCGGCCGCAGTCTCCTCGCGCCGACGGATCAGGTTGGCCTCGGCTGCTTTCTGGGCCTCGATCACCTGATTCAAAATCGTCTTCATGTCGCCGGGAAGGATGATGTCCTTCAAGCCGACACTGCGGACGGTGACACCAAACTCGTTGGCGCGTGATGCCAATGCCTTGAGGACTTCGGAGCCGATCGACTCCTTATCCGCCAGCAAGGCGTCCAGTGCCCTTGTGCCGACCGCCGCACGCAACACCAGTTGCGCTTCGCGGTAGAGCGACTGGCTGTAGTCGCTCACGGTTGTTACCGCCTTGACCGCATCAGTCACCTGATAGGTCACAAGCAGATTGACGCGAAGAGTGACCTTGTCGCTGGTCATGATTTCCTGACCTGCGACATCGGCTGTCTGCTCACGCCGATCAACCGGCACGATGCGCACACGGGCCGCGCTCTTCCAGAACACGTGCTTGCCTGCGCTCAACCGCTGGTTCAACTGGCCGTTCACAAGCAGCAACGCTTCCACGTGGGGGTCGATTTCCACAACCTCCAGGTACGCCTTCGCCTGGCTCTGCTGAAGAATGGACTCCAACTTTGCGTGCGTGAAGCGCAGTGAATCGACGTCGAACACTTCGATCACCAGTTTGTACGGCGACTTCCAGAACGCATGCTGACCAGGGCCAACGATGGCGTAGAAGCGGCCATCGCGCCAGATGATGGCGCGCTGGTTGTCAGTGAGGTTCAAGACCTCTAGCAACTCCAGCAACGACGCATCACCGCTGTTGAGGATCGGCTCAAGCATTACGTGCTCCAGTCGCGTCTCCAGCGTGCTGACGACGTCAATCGTGGTGCGCGTTAGGCTCCACAGACGGCTCCAAAGCCGGTACGCACCGGGAGCCAGCATCTGCTTGTACTCGCCGTGGCGGAAAAGCAAACCGCGTTCGTATTGGCGAATTCGAATCTTGCGAAACATGAAAACATCACATCCTTTCAATTTCCTTTCAAAAGAGAACCTGATTTGACGGGCCACACAATGTGCCCATTACTCATTCAATTCAACACCGCATCCGAGATTTCCAGCACGCCGAGCGATCGGGTGAAGCGGCTGCACAGGAATCGCTGGCGCGGACCTTCATGCATGCGGCCGAACGCACGCTGACGGACGATCACTTCGATCTGATCTCGCGCGTAACTGGACTTGCCGGCTTCGATCGAGATCACTCGCAGCGGGTCCACCATGAGGTGTAAATACTGGCCGCGATGATCCTGGCGGACTTCCAAAGCCGCCGCGCCGGGAGATTGCCACAACTCGCGTGCGCGTTCAACCATCACGCGGGCGCCAACT
>CAZWJR010000139.1:0-7909 GCA_964634655.1 uncultured Isosphaeraceae bacterium
GGATTTAGTTTCATTGCGACGGGTTCGCCGGTGCTTTTTGAAGTGATTCCTGATGGAGCGGTGCGGATCAGCCTTGGCAGCCAGGTGCTGGCGGATGAGATAGCCGAGGCGTTTGCGAAGTAAAGGTTTGAAGGGGCATTGATGGGGCGGGGACGGTTCAGCCAGCCAGTGAAATGGCCGATAAAGGGGGTGAGGATTGTCACAACCTCGCTGGCGCGTCGACTCGTTCATTGGAAAGACTCGTTGGTACATGGTGCTGGTAGGATGTGAAGTTTCCTTGCTGGCGCGTGGGGATTGCAGGAAGTGAGAACCACATGCGCGTGCTGCTTGATGAAAATCTGTGTGAAACGAAAGCCGATTGCGTTGGCGAGGCGATCGCTGCGGCTGCTGCTTTGGCGCAGGAGCGCGGGCGGATGATCGTTGAAGTGCTGGTGGATGGTCAGCAGTGGGATGGCGAGAAACTGGAATCCGCCACGCACGGCGCGGCAACTGCGGGGGAAATCCGAATGACCTCGGCGGATCCGATCGCGCTGGTGTGCCAGACGTTTTCGGATGCTTTCCGTGCGTTGAGCGATGCGGATCGCCTGCAGCAGAAATCCGCGGAACTTTTGCAATCTGATGAGATACCGGCGGCGATGGAACGGCTGCAAGAGGCCATTTCCATCTGGCTTTCTGTGCAGCAGGCGCTGGTGATGGGGCTGGAGTTGGCGGAGATTGATTTGGAGACGGAATGGAAGAAGTCAGAGGTCAGAAGCCAGAGGTCAGAAGTCATGGGTCAGAAATCAGAGGGCGGCGATTCGTTGAGAATGTCAGGACAGGGCGATCTGACCTCTTACCTCTGTCCTCTGACCTCTGCGTCCTTCAAATCCATGATTGATGAACTAAACGGGCACTTGCGGCGGATGCATGATTCGCTGGAGGCGAAGGACACTTCGGCATTGGCGGATACATTGCTGTATGAATTGCCGCCGGTGGTGCGATCATGGCAGGACCTGCTCGATGATTTGCAGGCACGGCTGACGGACGGTGCCGGAGAAGGAGAAATTGCCTGATGGCAGCCACCGCGAAACAGAAGAAGATTGATGAACTGCTCTCCAAGGCCAGGGAATCGCTGCGGATTGAGGCGTGGTTTGAAGCCGAACGACTGGCGATGAAGGCAATGGCGATGGCGCGGCAGGAGCAGGATTTTGATCGGATGGCGCGGATGGTTCCGGCGTTGCAGGAGTGTCGGCGTCAGCGATTGCAGGAAGCGCAGTCATCGGGAAAAGTGGTGGTGATTGATGAGCCGATTACGGAAGACATGAAGATCAAGAAGGGCTGCTACGTGGTTCAGCCGCCGCAGGTTGGGTTGGATGCGCGTCGGCTGCGGATGGTTGCGTTGCGGGCGGAGGTTTCGGTGGCGGTGATTTGCCGGGAGCCGCTGACGCAGTTGAAGACGACACCAATTGTTGCGATCAGCCCCAGCCGAACGCTTCGGGTGAAGGTGGACCCACCGACGAAGCCGGAATCGCCGAACATGTCATGGTTTTCTGCGGCGTTGCGTTCCCTGGGTGATTGGGCAATTGAATCGATGGACACAACGATGCCGGTGATTCGGCGAATTGATGCGCTGCTGGAGATGCTCGATGCGCTGCCGGAGCATGAAAACCTGCATCACGCGCTGGAAGCGGCCTGCCGCGAGGCTCATGAAACGGATGCGCGTGAAAAGGCTCCGCCGGGGATGCGGCCGGGAGCCAAGACAAAGATTAAGACTTGATGGGTGAGGCGAGCCGTTGCCTCGCCGACGGGTCGGTGCGCCATTGATCGAGCATGGGCAGAGACGCCCATGCCACTGTGATTAATAACGCTTCCGGTACCTTGCTGGCGCGTCGGCCTGGTGATGCGATTTGATCAATGCATCAAGGCGGACTGTGACAACAAACGCACATCAATAGTCGCGACGACTTGCTTTGCTCTTGTCGGATTCGTTGCCGATGATGTAGCCGCCGACGGCTCCAGCGCCGGCACCGATGAGTGCCCCTTCCGCGCCGTGGCCGGACTGGTGGCCGATGATGGCTCCAATACCAGCGCCGGCACCGGAGCCGATGAGCGCGCCGGTTTGGGCATCGTTCTTGCAGCCGCCAAGCAGTACTGCTGCACCCAGCACACCTGCCACGAGGGTGAAGGATGCGTTTTGTCGATTGATTCCGAGGTTTTTCATGACCTGATTCCTTGATCGATCCGTAGGAAGCCCGCGTCGCCAACCATTACGAAAATGGCCGCAGGAATAGGATAACCGACCCGTCCGGGGAAAATCCATTCCTGTTTGCGAAGAACTTTTGGCGGAAAATGGAAGGACAGTTGCCTTGGCGGGGCAGGTACGGGAAGATGGATGGAGTTGACCGGCGAAAACGCCGAAATGAGAAGGCAATATGGCCGCATCAGGCGGTGTATTTGCGGACGAACTGAAAGAACGAGCGACCATGGCCATTACCACACGCATTGCGCCGATGTACGGCGGGCAAAAGATTTTCGCAGCGGTTCTGTGCGCGGTGTTTGGCATCTGGGGGGCGTACGACTATGCGGTGAAGATTCCGCGTCAGGAAGCGGAATACGCGGAGTACGAAAAACTGACCGAGCAGTTGAAGGGGATGTCCGGGCGACAACTCAATGAGCAGGAGGGAGCGGTTGCCATTGCGGCAGCAACGCGGCTGAAGGAGATATCACCGGACGGTGCAGCACCGGTGAAGCCGAGCAAGTTCAATAGCATCACGCAGTGGTTCTACATTGCTTGCCTGCCGTTTGCGCCGTGGTTCCTCTGGATCTATGTGAAGACATCGCGTCAGAAGTACACGCTGGACGATGATGGCACGCTGCATTATTTCGGAGACAAGGAGCACGGTTCCGGCGAGTGGAAGCAGAATGAGATTGCGGACATCGACATGGGCCGATGGATGGCCAAATCAATTGCGTATGCGGTGCATACGGACGGGCGGCGGTTGATACTGGATGCGTACCTGCACAAGAACCTGCATTTGATCATTGGGGCGATCGCTTCGCGGATGTATCCGGACAAATGGGATGTCGAGGCAAAGATTGTGAAGGCTGGACAGGGAGCGGAGGAAGGTGCGGAGGGAGCGGAGCCGGCTGAAGCGGTGAGTGAGTAGGCGGCGGCAAGAAGAGGCGTTGCGCCCCACCCACCCCCTAGCCCCCTCCCTCAAGGGAGGGGGGATTGCGATGAAATCCGGTTGTGGGTTTCCCCAATATCATGGTGGAGTCTTGTCATGAGCATCGCCATGCCCACCGTGGACGAACAGCCTGGTTCGCAGGGATCCCCCCCGCCGCCGCTTGAACAGCACATCGGGCCAAATGGGCGGCTGCGCGTGCAGGGATTGAGCGAAACTGATCGGAACTTCGGGATTGCCATCCATATTTCGCCTTACGCGGGGTTCATCGGCATTGGCCCGCTGGCGTTGTTGATTCCGCTGATTCTGTGGCTGGTGCGGAAGGATCGCTCTGCGTTCAACGACGATCACGGGAAGGAAATGGTCAATTTTCTAATCAGCCTGATTGTTTTGACCATTGTGCTGGCGATTACGATCATCGGGATCATTGCCATCCCGGTGCTTTGGGTGGCGGCGATCGTGAACACCATTCGCGGGGCCATTGCGGCAGGGCGAGGCGAGTATTTCCGGTACCCGGCGACGATTCGGTTTTTGTCATGATCAAGCGGGCTTTCGGCTTTCGGCCTTCGGCTGTCGTCGAGAGTGGATAGCCGATAGCCTTCTTCTGGCTTCTCCACTTGTCATAACGGCCCGGTTGCGGCAGGATATTCGCCATGAGCGACACACCTGCCCCCCAATCGTCTCCCTCCCCCACTCCTTCCCCGGCCCCTGCTGACTCCGGCGGATCGCCAACGACGGATGAAAAAACGATGGCGATGCTGGCGCACTTGCTGGGCATTGTCACCAGTTTTCTTGGCGCGCTGCTCATCTGGCTGATCAAGAAAGATCAGTCGGAGTTCGTCAATGATCAGGGCAAGGAAGCGCTGAACTTTCAAATCACGTTTGTGCTTGCCTATGCGGCATGCGTGGCGCTGACGTTTGTGGTGATCGGCTGCTTCTTGATGCCGGTGATTGTGATCTGCAACATCATTTTCTGCATCATGGGCGCGCTGGCGGCAAACAAGGGTCAGCGGTATCGCTACCCGGTTGCGATTCGGCTGATCAAGTGATGTGGATGGGGCTGTCGGCGTTCGGCTGTCGGCTATCGCTGAACGCCGATGGCTGATAGCCGACGGCCTTCTGCTTTCTGATACCCTTTGCGGCATGTCGCTGTTGATTGCGCGTCAACTTGTGAAGTCTTACAACGGCCGCCGCGTGGTGGACCGTGTGAGTTTTGAGATCAGTCCCGGCGAGATCGTCGGGCTGCTGGGGCGTAACGGCGCGGGCAAGACGACGAGTTTCCGCATGGTGATCGGCATGATCACGCCCGAAGCCGGGCAGGTGATGTTCAACGGCAAGGATGTGACCACGCTGCCGATGTACAAGCACGCTCTGGCGGGGATTGGTTACTTGAGCCAGGAGCCGAGCGTTTTTCAGCGGCTGACGGTGGAGCAGAACCTGATCGCTATTCTGGAGACGCAACGATTGAGTAAGGCGGCACGGCTGGAGCGGGCGGCGGAACTGCTGGCGCAATTCGGTCTGCAACACAAGGCACACGAACAGGCGCGGACGTGTTCCGGCGGAGAGCGGCGGCGGCTGGAGATTGCGCGGGCACTGATCACAAAGCCCCGACTCATGCTGCTGGATGAGCCGTTCGCGGCGGTCGATCCGCATACGGTGGAGGAACTGCAAACCGAGGTGCGCAAATTGGCATCCAATGGAATTGCGATGCTCGTGACCGATCACAATGTGCAGCAGACGCTGCGAATCTGCGATCGGGCGTACATTCTTCACGAAGGCAAGAATCTGCGGGAAGGCACGCCACGGGAATTGATCAACGATGCGGAAGTGAAGGAAGCGTATCTGGCGAGTACGTTTCGGGGGGATGAGTTTGGGTGATGGCGGGGCGGCGTCATTCCCGCGAATGCGGGAATCCAGCGGACGTCCAAGGGTTCACGGTCTGGATTCCCGCATGCGCGGGAATGACTGATACTTCTGTCGCAGCACCTGAGGATTTCGATACAATCCGTTCGACATGGATCGCTGGCGTTTGTTCATCCTGATCGCGCTGATGTGTTTCACCGCCACGGGTTGTGTGCGGCGGACGATTTCCATTACTTCCGAACCAACCGGCGCGCTGGTGTGGCTCAATGGGCGGGAAGTCGGGCGCACGCCGGTGACGGTGGATTTTCTTTACTACGGCGAGTACGACGTGCAACTGGTGGCGGACGGGTTTGAGCCTTTGATAACGACCGGCAAGGCGGATGCGCCGATCTGGGACGTTGTGCCTTTTGATCTAGTCTCGGAAGTCACGCCGGGCGAAAAACATTCCCGCATCGCGTGGCACTATCAGATGATGCCACGAAACGATGATCCGCAGTTGCTGCTGGAACGGGCGAGGGAACTGCGCGGAAAGATTCAGGAAGAGGATGCGGGGAAAGCGGAAGAGACCGCTACCACCGCGGGGCCGTAGAAGACTTGTGGATGATTGTGTTGGGCGAACCGGGATTTTTGGAAATTGAAATTAACCGCAGAGGCGCAGAGAGTGCGGAGGAGGGAATCAAATTGTTTCCTTTCTTGCGCGCTCTGCTCGGCTGTGGCGACTGGTTTGCTGCGGTACGGGATTTATTTGCCTGAACCGCCTGCGAACGGGGTGGGACACGATCCCCAGGCTTCGATGATTGCCAGCAGGTCGGTTGTATCCACTTGGCCATCGCCGGAGATATCGGCTGGGCATGGCGCGGGGCGTTCGGGACATGGCCCCCAATTACTGATGACGGCTAAGAGATCAATGACGTTGACCTGTCCATCGTGTGTGACATCTGAAGGGCACGGCGGCACGGGGACGGGAATGATGGTGGAGGCGTTGAGATTGCCGACGACTTTGTATGTGCCGAGTGTGAGGTTGCCGGTGGTGGGCGGTGCGTTGGCGTCGAAGCGGAAGTTGTAGGTGGTTCCCCAGCGCAGGGCGTTGGAGTTGGAATCAACATCAAAAGGAACGGTGGCCCAAGTGATGGAGTTGGAATTAATTGTGGCGGGCCAATCGGTGCCATCGAAATTTCGAGCGGTGGTGTTTGGATTGGCAAGGTCCGTGGGGATACCGTCGCCGCTGTGGTAATCGACATCATGGAAGCCGATGTTGGTGACAGTGATGGGGCCGGAAAGCGGAATGGTGACCGAGGCGATGGAACGATCGGAATTGACGTTTTGAATGGCGTATTCGTAGTGGTAGATGCCGTTGCCGAGGTTTGTGGCCTTGGCGCCAACAACCACAAGCGCCGAAGAGCAGCAGAGCGGGTTGGGCGCGAAGACTGTGGCATTTGGATTTGGTGTTTCAACGGTTGTGACGTTGGTTATGGTGACGGCGGGATCAATGGCCTTCCACGCCATGATGACGGCGGTCTCGCGCCTGGTGGGTGGGATCAAACTGATCGACCATTCCGTTGGGCCACCAACCATGGCTGCTTCTTTGTAAGTAGCGTTATTGTCCTTGTTGCCGAAGGCGGCATCATCCTGCGTGACAAATTGGCAAGCGCCGAAGTAACGAACGGCGGCGCTGGAGGGTTCGAGATCAGCGGATTTGACACGCAGGCGACGTGCCGTTGTTCCGCTGTAAGGTGGATTGGCGGGCATCGCGGCGGGGAAATAGCCGGATGAAGCATCCACCTGCCACTTGGGGCCGATACTGCTTTGGCTGGCGTTGCGACCTGCGGTGTAGGGATCGGAACAGCCGACACCGAGTACCGATCCACCGTGTCCGTTGCAACCGCAACCGCAGGTGTTGTCGGTTAACACCGTGAAACCGTGCTTGAGCCAACTCTGTCCGAGCTGCTCGAATCGTCCGCTGCCATCGATTACTTTGTAGCGATACAAGGACTGGGCCATCACCGGATGCCTGTTGTTGGGCGCCATGTTCCAACGAACATCCTGGTTGCCGACACTGCATGAAGTTGTGCCGAATGAGAAGGCGTCGTACGCAATCCCGTCGACGGTTTCCGCGGAAAAATTGGACGTGGACCACATGTCGCCGATGATGACATCTGGCCCGACGGGTTTGGGGCAGACGGTGCCGTTGTTCCCGCCGAAGCCGAGGGCGATGCTGATGGCGAGGATGAGTGCGGCACAACCGGCGGCGGTGGCGGCGGACATTCGCAAGTGTTTCTGGATCATTGGTTTTCCTCTGAATATGGGAGGACCGCTGGCGAGGTGCCTGTGCCGAGCGTGGATGACCGTTCGTATCAACTATACCTCACACGATGGGGCATCAGCGCGGTAATTTGCGGCAGATCCAAGCGTTTCATGATTTTTCAATGAAACCTGATGGTGTTGGTGTTGGGAGAAGAAGGGCGCAAAGAAAAACCCGCAGCCGTGGCGGCTGCGGGTCTTGAAAGGACGAATCGAATCAACAGGCTTACTTACCGCCGCTGCCAGCGGGTGGCGGGCAAGCGCCCCAACCGTTGATGACGGCCAGGAGATCAGTGACGTTGACCTGGCCATCGTGGTTGATGTCAGCCGGGCAACCAGCACAAGGGCCCCATGCGTTGATCACCGCGAGCAGATCGGTGACGTTGACCTGACCATCGTGATTGGTGTCCGGCGGGCAGGGCTGTGGGCACTGGCCGCAAGCACTGTTGTCACCCTGGTAGGTGCCGCTGGAGGCGCCGCAGGCGATCTGGGTCACGCCGGGGTTGCAAGAACCGTTGGCTAGGCAGCAGGCACCGGTGGGAAGAGTGATGACCGGCGATGGAACCACGGTGGTGGCTGGG
>CAZWJR010000140.1:0-7412 GCA_964634655.1 uncultured Isosphaeraceae bacterium
GGCACTCTCCGCCAACACCGCAACCGCACCCCGACCAACCGCATCGGCAACAAACCGCTTCCCATCCGCCTTTGTGCCCGACCTGGCGACGAAGAGGCAACCCTTCGTCGCACTCCGGGAATCTTCTGTGATATCCCTGACCGCATCGACCCCCGCGCCGTGTGCCGCCGTAACCGGCAAACCGCGGATGAGATCTTCAATTTTCACGTTGGTGGAAGGCATTTCGATCAGGGCAGAATCAACATTGCGTCGCCGTACGAGTAGAACCGATACTCGCGGCTGATTGCCTCACGATACACGTGTAGGAGACGATTGACGCCATCGTCTCCCAGCATCGCCGCCACCAGTGCCATCAACGTCGATCGCGGCAGGTGGAAGTTCGTCAGCATCCCATGAACCAGCTGGAATTCATAGGGTGGCGCGATCAACAAATCGGTCATTCCCTCGATCGGACCGTACAAATCCGGCAATGGACTTGGCAGCGATTCCAGAGTCCTCACCGCCGTCGTCCCCACTGCAATAATTCGACAATCCTCCCCATTCTGCCTTTGAAGCGATTTGCGGCGCAGCGCTGCCACCGCCTCTGCTTCAACCCGAAACGATTCGGAATGCATTCGGTGTTGATCCAGCGTCTCCGCTGTCACCGGTTTGAACGTCCCGGGCCCCACGTGAAGTGTCACGTGAATCGGCTCCACCCCTCGCACCACCACCTGTGAAATCAACTCCGGCGTAAAATGCAGCCCTGCCGTAGGAGCCGCCACGGATTCCGCCCGATTCGCCTCCGCGTAAACCGTCTGATACCACGCCCGATCCAACTGATCCGGCAGATACTTCTCTCCCCTTGCCTGAAGTATGTACGGCGGCAAGGGCGTCCGCCCCACCGCCGCCAAAGCCTCACCGGTCTTGCGACCAGAAGCCAGCCGGACAATCCACTCCGATCCATCCTGCGCAACCAATTCCACAGCAACCCCCGAATCCCCCTCCTTGCCACCCAGCCAATCGATCCGAATGCCCGGCCGCAACCTTCCACCGGCCTTCAACATCATCCGCCATCCCACGCCGCCCTCCCCGATTTCCTCATCCTTCACAAAGAGCCCTTCAACTCGGCCTCCGGTATCACCTCGCCGACCGATCAATCGGGCCGGCACCACGGAAGTGTTGTTCAACACCAGCGCATCGCCGGCACGGACATACTCCGGCAAGTCCCGCACCTGCTGATGCTCGATCGTCGAGTCCGATCGTTTGAGAACCATCATCCGGGCCGAGTCGCGCGGCTCCACCGGCTGCGTCGCAATCAACCGCTGCGGCAGGTCGTAATCCAGACTTTGCGTCGGCAGGGCTGCCACGGTTCGTTGAGTCATTGATGCCTGCATCCATCTCGCTTTGTTGCATTCACACAACAGCCGACACAACTGAACCGTCCGCTCAAGACACACTCCATTCGCGTTTTTGCCATTTCATGACATTGCCACACGATGTTATTGGAAGCATAGGGCTGTGGCGAGAATTTCGCGCCTCTGGAGCGCAACGTGCAACAGGGAATGTGTGAACGCTGCGAATCTCTCCCAAGCCCATGCCGTGCATCCGGCGGACCGCCTCCTGCGTGTCCACTCACGGAGCCTGTCGCACGCACTTCGGCGGAGCCATCACGATGCGTGCGCCCCGGCCTGCCGTGAAGCCGATGCCGGTCAATGTCGCATCATCATCAACGCCCTTCGTCGTGAGATTGATCGTCTGCTTCGCGGAATTGACCGGTTCGATCCCCACTGCAATTCCCGTCACACATCTCAAAACACAAATCGACTCTCCGCCGATCTCGCAAACGGAACTCGATTCGAACTCGCCCAAGTTGAATCGGAAATGGCGCAAATCGCAGCCGCCCGCGACGATCGCAAACTTTACGCCGCCGCCCCACTGGGCGCACCGCTCGCCCTCACGCCGCTCCACTCTTCCCCAATCATGTACGCAAACGCTGGCCAACAGATTCAAGGAACCAGCCCCACTTCGCGCGGCGCATTGTTTGACGTGATGGCGTAATCCCACAAAACCCCCGCCATTCATCCCTTACCCTCTCTAGTGAGACCCGAAACGTGGAAACGATTCGGGTCTCCTTCTTTTTGACGTTATCCCCAGTTATTGATGACGAGCAGCAAGTCGCTCACGTTGACCGACCCATCACCCACTCCCGCCGGTGCAACATCCGCCGGGCAAGGGGCCGGCAACGCGGGGCACGGTCCCCAGGCATTTATCACAGCCAGCAAGTCGATCACATTGACATGCCCATCATGATTGATGTCCGCCGCGTTCACATCTGCTAGAGCAACATACAGCCCGCTGCCCCATTCAATCTGCGTGTTGCGCACCGGCGTCAGCGCACAGTTGAACGTCACATCGCCCCTTGCGTTGATGCCGACCGATCCGCCAAACACCACCGACGAATCATGCTGTGCGATTTGCCCCATGCCCAGGTCAGTTGGAATGGGATCGAACTTGCCGATCACTCGTCGCAAAGTCACACCGTCGCTGACGAAAACAGCGGAGCGTCCGCTGGCATCCGTACCGCGAAAAGCCACAAGCCCGTGATCGTTCACGGCAGGTGGAAAAAAGTCGATGGCGCTTAGCCCCGGCGTTCCCGTTGTTGTCACGATCGTGGTAGTCGTCGAACCGTTGCCAAGAAATATTCCCCGTCCGCCGGCCGCGAGATTTGCCACAAATGCCACTCGCCCATCATTCGTGACAGCCGGACGGCTGGAATCAAACCCCGTGTATGGGGAACCAGGCTGTGCATCCGCATCGCTCGCAATAAGAATCGAACTTCCATCCATGTTGAACAAGCGAATCTCATCCGGCTGGCTGTTGCCGGTCTGACCCGGGCCGCCGCGCCGCACATGGGCTGCGATTTGTCGATTGTTGTTGAATGCCGGCGAAAACAAGAATGAGTACGGGCTCTGCGCATCCAATCCCACTTCCGCCGCATGCAATGCCAATGTCGAAGCGCCTTCCAGCGAATAGAACGCTTGCCCCGATCCGCTGAACGTGGATCGAAATCCAATCTGCCCCACATTGTTGACCATGGGAGAACCCCACGCAGTTGTTCCAAACGGCAAGGTCGATCTCAATCCGCTCATCTGCGTCTGGCTGTTGTAGTAATACAGCCCGTTCTGCGATGACAAAGTTTGCGGAAACACTGCGTACCCGGCGTTGTTGAGTGTCGGGTCACTTACGCTCGCATCAACCGGGGATTGATACACGATGGAACCCGTGCCATTGCCGCCATACCAAATGCCTTGTTTGCCGCTCGAACCGATGACATCAAGTTTGATGACGACTTTAGCATGGTCATTGATCGCAGGAGTGCTGCTGTTGAAGAACACGCTGCATGGCAGGTTGAATCCCTGGGCTTCGTTGGCGCAAAGGTTTGACCTCGCTTGAAGTTGAAAGGTGTTGTACGTGGGCACATGAGCATGTGCCGCCACACTCGCAAACGCCACAATGATCACTCCGATGGAAATGCGTTTCATCAATCCCAGTTTAGTGCGCCCTCCGCGCGATGCAATTGATTTGTTGCCCCTTTTTGAATTCCGTCGCGGCAACCCAGTTTCACAAATACCGCACAAGTTCCGCCGGCAATTCCTTCAACCCACGCCGCATCGCTTTGGCCACCGAATATCGCATTGATCGCTCCATCCGCCGCTCCACCGCCGGCGTCACGTTGAAACCCTTCTCCCGCATCGCCGCAAGCGCCCAAACCCACACCTTGTATTCCTCCAGACATCGCGGCCGATACACGCCAAGCCCAATCGCATGATGCCCTACTTCGTGCATGAAGATCGCACAACTCATTGGGCCGCGAGGGTAAGGCGATTCAATCAACTTCACCACCCTTCCACTCTTGATGTATTGGATCGTCCATGCGACACCGCTGGAACCCTTGCGCCACTTGCGGATTCGAATGTTGTGCGTTGCCTTCATTTCCTCAACGAGCGCATCGTATTTCTCCTGCATCGACCGCCGCTTGGGATTCGCTCGCACCGCAACCGCCACAGCGGAGTCTGCCACAACCTTCGGCCTGCCGACAATCACCTTTCGTCGTGGCCTGATCAAATCCCAAAGTGATCCCGCAATCCATGTCATAGCGGTTCCGCCTTCATTCCCGCCCGAATGGGCTGGCCATGACGATAGGAGTCAAACGCCATCACCTTTCCTCCCGGTGGCTGAACCTCCAGCAACTTGATGGCACCGCTGCCGCAGGCAATCGTCAAATCCGCCAGGACTTCACCCGGCTTTCCATGCGACGTACCCCCGCCAACCGCCTGCACTCGCGCCAGCCGCAATGGTCGACCATCCAGCCGAATCGTACAGCCCGGCCACGGCGTCAACCCATGCACACGCTGCCTCACCGCCAAGGCATCGCCATCAAAACTCGTCGTGCCGTCAGCCTTGGACAGTTTCGGAGCCTTCGTCGCCAGCCGTTCATCCTGTAGTTGCGGAATCGATCTCCTCGCAGCATGTTTCGCCAACACCTCCAGCATCACATCCGGCCCCAACTCCGACAGCCGATCGTGCAACTCCCCAGCCGTCTCCAACGGGTCAATCACAACAGCCGCCTGTCCATACACCGGACCGGCATCCATGCGTTCCGTTACGCCGATAACGCTCACTCCTGTTTCCCGTTCTCCTTCCATGATCGCCCGTTGAATCGGCGCCGCCCCGCGAAACTTCGGCAGCAGCGATCCATGCAGGTTGATCATGAAAACACCACCCAACAACTCATTGCCCAGTTTCTGACCAAACGCAATCACTACCGCGGCATCGGCACCTGCACCCAGGACCTTTCGCACAACCTCGGCATCATTCACGTTTTCCGGCTTGATGATCGGCAACCCCTGTTGAGCCGCAAACTCACCCACTGGTGTTGCTGTCATGGCACGGTTCCGCCCCGCCGGCCGATCAGGCTGCGTCACCACCAGCGCAATTTCATGTTCCTTCTCAAGACGCCGCAGCGTCGGCAGACCAAACGCACCGGAGCCGAAATAAACCAACTTCATCAGTTTCTCCGTGGCTGGCCTACCCCCCAAACGCCGACTTCATCTTCATTTCCTGCCGCAACGCCAAGCGTTCAGCCGCGCTCAATCGATCAATAATCAGCACGCCGTTCAAGTGGTCAAATTCGTGCTGCCACACTCGTGCCTGAAAATCATCACTGCTGCGTGAAATTGGCTCACCGTTCAACGCCGTGGCTGTAAGCGTAACCGCTGTCGGCCGCGATACATCCACATGAATTCCCGGCAGGCTCAAGCATCCCTCTTCCACAACATCCATTTCGCCGCCGAAATTCGTGAGCGTCGGGTTGATGTAGACGTGGATCTGATCATCCTCTGGAACGTTTGTCACAAACATCCGCCAGGGCACGCCAACCTGCGGAGCAGCAAGCCCCAGCCCCTTCGCTTCCTGCATCAGTTCAATCATCCTCTCCGCAACCGCACGAACGTCATCATCGATCTTGGCGATGCTTTTGGCTCGAGTGCGCAGCACCGGCGCGGGGTAATGCAGTATTGACAATTCGGCCGGATTGATCGCCATAAGAGCCCAGATGCTACGCTCCCTCCACTTTCCGAGCCAGCGGATATCATTGACCGCTCGTTGGCTTGGCCTTATTCTTGGCTTCCCCGCGCTGCTGTCTGCAACCGCTTTCAGTCGCCCTGCGGACTCATTTGTTTCTGCACTTTCGAGGATCTTTGCGTGGCCTTATTCGGCTGGAAAAAGTCAGGCAGCGGTGACGCAAAAGGCACGCCGAAAACGGATGCAGCAGACAACGATGCCGGCGCAGCAAATTCCAACGGCAGCGCCGCTTTTGAACCCCAACCCGAGAAAGCCCGCGTCTGGTTTGACTACGCTAAATCCGCCGCTGATTCCTTCAATTACGAATACGCCCTGGCCTGCTATGCCAACGGCATCAAACTTGATCCCGACGCCATGTCCGCACACGAGGCCATGTTCGAAGTCGGCATCAAGTACATGAACAAGCAGGGCAAGCCGGCCACAAGCAAAGAGATAAAAGGAATTGAAGATTCATCCGTCATCAGCAAATTCGCCGCTGCTGAATTTGCATGGATGAAGGACGTCGCCAACGCCTCACTCGCCTCCAAAGCGCTTGAAGGTGCCATCAAGGCAGGCAAGCGGGAATACGGCAAATGGATTGCCACCCGCGTCCTCAACGTGGCCTTGCGGCAGAAGAAAATCTCCAAGAGCCACATGGTCCAACTCAAGGACCTCTTCAAGCAGGTCGAGGCGTGGAATGAAGCCATCGGGGCGCTTCAAAAAGCCAAGGAACTCGATCCCGGCGATGCCGATCTCGATCACGAATACAAGGATCTGTCCGCCCAGCGCGCCATGGATCAAGGCGGCTACGAGAAAGCCGCAGGCAAGGAAGGCGGCTTTCGTGCTTTCGTCAAAGACGCTGACAAACAGCGCGAACTGATCGAATCCGAAGCAATCGTCGGCAACGAAAGCGCCGAACAGCGCAACCTGCAGCGCGCCAAGGATCAGTACGAAAAAACTCCCACCGTTCCGGATGTCATCAGCCAGTACGCACAACTTCTCAAGAAAAACGGTTCACCGGAAAATGAGAAGATAGCCTACGACGTCTACCTTCGCGGCTTCAAGGATACCAGCGAGTACCGCTTCCGCATGGCGGCCGGTGACATCAAACTCGAGCAGTCTCGCCGCGAACTCGAATCCCTCCAAAGCCGTCTTGAAGCCAATCCCACTGATTCGGCTCTCAAAGCAAAACTCGACGCTGCTCGCAAGAGCCACCTGGAATTGGAATCCGCTGAAATCGGCGAGCGTGTCACCAAGTACCCGACCGATCGCCCGCTGAAAATGCGTCTGGGCGAAGTCGAGTTCGCCCTCGGCAACTATGAAGAAGCAATGGGCGCTTTCCAGACCGCAAAAGATGAACCCAAACTGCGCGTCCGCGCCGGTCATCTCCTCGGCAAATGCTTTGCCGCCGAAGGTTGGCACACCGAGGCCGTAAGCGAATTCAAGGAAGCCCTCGCCGCCATCGACGCCACGGAGAAAGAGCGAGAACTCGATATCCGTTACGACCTGATGGATTCGCTCATTGAATATGCCAAATTGGAGCGCTCTGTCGATCAAGCCCGCGAGGCGCTCGAAATCTGCTCCGGCATCGCACGCAAGGACATCACCTACCGCAACATCCGCGCCAAGCGCAAAGAAGTCGATCAACTCATCCGCGAATTGAGTGGCGGCGCTGATTCTGCCGGGTGACACAAACATTCTCCCTCCCTTGAGGGAGGGGGCTAGGGGGTGGGTGAAAAGCCGCGACGTTACGGAATTCTGATCCGTCCACCTCATTACCATTAAGCAAATCTCTAGTCATTAATGTCCGC
>CAZWJR010000140.1:7422-7905 GCA_964634655.1 uncultured Isosphaeraceae bacterium
ATCGCCATCATCCCAGCCCGTTACGACTCCGTGCGATTCCCCGGCAAAATGCTCGCCGATCGCACCGGCAAGCCACTCATTCAGCACGTGTACGAACAAGCCAGAAAGGCGACACTTATCGACCGTGTCCTCGTCGCTGCCGATGATGAGCGAATCATGCAAGCGGTTCGCAAATTTGGCGGTGAAGCAGTCATGACACGCCGCGATCATCCCAATGGCACCTCCCGCATCGCCGAGGCCGTTGCAATTTGCGATGCCTCCATCATCGTAAACGTGCAAGGCGATGAACCGGAGATTGAGCCCGCCCTCATCGATCTCGCGATCCGTACGCTTCAATCACATCCTGATTGCCCGGTGGCAACGCTCGCCTCACCATTCGCGCCCGATGAAGACCCATCCAATCCAAACATCGTAAAGGTTGTCGTCGACGAAAAAGGCCGGGCCATGTACTTTTCCCGGTCGCTCATTCCGTTCGATCGCGAC
>CAZWJR010000141.1:0-7885 GCA_964634655.1 uncultured Isosphaeraceae bacterium
TGCGTCTCTGCGGTGAAAGAGTCGGAACCAACCCGTGGCCATGATCCGTTCTGCGCCAGCGCCACATTGTTCGCCAGCGATCCCAGCGCACTTCCCTGGCCCTGCATCCGTGCCAGCGCCGCTTCCATCGCCGCAAACTGTGCCTGCAATCGCTGCCGCTTTGCCTCGAGTTTCTGATCCATGGCAGCGATTCGCTGCGTCGCCAGTTCAATCTGATCCTGAAAACTCTTGTCCGCCGAAGTCACCACGCCATCCACGGAGTTGGTCAGTCCATCCAGCAGGTTGTCGAACAAGTCTCCAAAACCCCGCACGGTTACCACCGGATTGGTCTGCTGCACCGTCACTCCCGGCACAACTTCCTGCGTTCCGGTCGCCGTCGCCTCATACGCCGCAAACAGATTCTCCACTGCCTGCGGATCGCTGGCGTACGCCGCATCAAATTTCGTCTGATCAAACTGCAATTGCCCATCGCGCCCCACCGTAATCCCCACCTGCCGCAGGTTCTTGTACTGCGTGGTTACCCCTTGTGCGTTGCCTTGCACCATCCGGTACATCGCATCACGAATGCGGCTGGTTGTCGGATTTCCCAGCAATGGCCCACGCTTCTGCGAGTCCACATCAAAGAAGTCATATTGACCAATCCGCCCGGTCACATCATTGAACGTTGTCACAAATTGCTTGACGACCGTCGAGATCTTCGCTTGATCCCGCGCCACCGTCAGCGTCACCGGATCATCGCTCGCCGAAACCAGATTGATCGTCACGCCGTCAAGCACCGATGTGATGGCGTTGCTGCTGCTGGTAACCAGGAATCCGTTCTCCGCATTCCCCGACCCAAAGAAAACCTTGGCGTCCTGTCCCTTGGTCAGCGAAGTCAGTCCAAGATCAAAATCCGCCGCCCCAACCGTGTCAACATACAATTCGCCCGCCCGCCCACTAAGTTTCGATGTCAAATTCATCCGGAACGGCGTCGCGCCACCCCCCGCATTAATCACCGATGCATTCACTGGGATTCCCGCATCGTTGATCTTCTTCACAACCTTGTCCAGCGTGTCGGTATCCAGCAGCGTCACCGTCCGCTCATACGATCCATCAATCTTTGCATTTTCCACCGTGCTCGATGTCCCAAGGATGTTCAAGTCCTTCGCCGTTGAGCCGCTCACCGATTCAATCTTGATCTTGACGCTTGGCGATTCTCCCACACCCAGATCGGCTTCGATCAGCAGGCCGTCCCCGTTGTCATTCACGCGGGCATTGATCGCCAATCCCTTGGAATTGATCTCCGCGATAATGTCCTGCAGCGTGATGGAGTCTGAAGCAATGTCCACTTCCGCCGAAGCGCCCAACCCATCGGTGATGCGGAACTTTCCATACCCGATCCCCTTGCCGTAATTCAGATCACCAAGTTTCGTCGCCTCGGAAACATACCGATGCTGCAGATTGCTGCCGCGCACCGAATTTGCCGCCACATCCGCCCCAATTCCAAGTTTCGCAGCCGCGTTTCCATCAATCACCAGATTTTCATTTCCCCCGCTGTTGTCCGCAATCGCCAATCCATTCCCCGCCGCGTTGAGCGAAGCCGTTACGTTGATGTCCCCCGATGCATTGATCAAATCCACCAGATCACTCAACGACCCATCTTCATCCACGGTGAACGTGGCCAGCCCGCCGTTTCGATCCTTGATGTTCAGCGTTGTATTGCCCGCCAAACCCGCCCCGCCGTTGAGGTTCCTCACCAGCACAGAGCCCAACGAAGCCACAAGGCGAGTCCCATCCACCGAGTCCGCCGCCACACCCCCCACCGCTGTCTCAATCCCCAGTGCCTTCGCCGCATACGGATTGGAAGCCGTGCTTTGAATTTTCAGATTCAGAATGCCGCCCGTCGTATCGCTGATGAGCAAACTCACGCCGTCCGCTGCAATGCTGGCAACAATCTTGCCGCCATTTCCCGTCGCTGTGTTGATTCGATTGACTACATCGCTGATCTTGCTTGCCGCCGGATCGGTTATGGTGTTTGGAATGATCTGCCCGTCAAAACTGTTTGCATCCACTCCCGCAACGTTCAGGATTCCCAAATCCTCTGCCGTCTGAGTCCCGTTCACTCCGCTACCCAACACCTTTAACGTTCCTGTGCCGCCGGTTGTATCCGTAATGACCAATCGTTTGCCATCTGCATGAACGGAAAGCGCAACCTTTCCGCCCGTGGCGATCGCCACTTGGCTGATCACGCCGCCCACCGTCGTGATCCCCGTCAAATTCACTTCATGCGTTGTGCCTTCACGATCGATGATCTTGAAGTCCCGGTTGGCTTCATCAGCGCTGATCTTCACTCCCAGACCGTTGTTCAAATCAGAAAGCAGCGTCGCACCGCTGATCGGCTTGTTCACTCGACCCAGATCTACATCAATCAGCGTCCCATCGCGCGCCGTGATGCGAAAATCCGTAACGTTGTTTTGCGTCAGCACGCCGTTACCATCGTTGAGCGACGCAAGCGAAGTGTTTCCGCCGATCGTGTTGATGTTTGTTCCCGTAATCGTCGTGCCGGCAACACTCGATGCAATTCCCAGATCCGTTGCCGTCGTGTCGCCAATGCCATTGGCCACAATCAAATTGCTGGCAGATGCGCCCGACGTATCCGTGATGACCAGATGATCACCCTGCACGCTGGCCGTAACTTGAATCCCACTTGCATCATTGATCCGATCCAGAACCTCGTTGACCGTTGTTACATCCGTCAAATCGATCGTCGCCACCGCCCCGCTTCGGTCCGTAATCTTGATGCGGCCGCGATCCACTCCCGCCCCTGCATTCACCTGCTCCAGATCACGATCCACCGATAGTTGACCTTTGCCAAACTCGAAACTCATTGAGGTCAGGCCCAGTGGCGTCGATGCCCGGTCTGCAAACCCCCGCGTGATTTTCTGGCTCGTCGCAACCAGTTGCTTCACGATGAATTGAAACGTACCCGGCTGCGCGTTGGCCCCCGCCGTGGCTGTCAGAACCGATTCGCTGCTGCTCGTCGCCAGTGCCGATTGAAAAATTCGGTCCAGTCGAAACGACTTGGCCGTGTTCTTCATGTTCAGCAGCCGCGCGTTGATGTCCAGCATCGCCGTTCGCTGCGACTGCAGCGATGCAATTCGCTGTTGCAGATTTGTCTTCCCCCGCGATTCCAGCGCAATCAGGCTGTCAATCAATTGCCCCGTGTTGATCCCGCTGATAAGGCCGATGCCGGTCGTGATTGAACCCATGAATGACTCTCGATCAGGCTGCCTTGCTGTAGTACCGTGGCGAATTCCATACCGCTTCGCTAAACCCCTTGCGACGCAGTCTCAACACATCAACCGCCCAGCACGAGAGCGTCCGGGCAAACATCCGCTGCGACTCCTCCACCGCCCGCATCGCTTCCAGTTCGGTCGGCACAGTCATCATCGGCGGTATGTCGAGGTGATCGTTCAACATCGCATCTCCTGTCAAAGAGCAAACCATGGGCCGCTTTATGGGCCCGACAGGAATCCATCGACGACTTCCACACCCGACTTTTTTCACATTTCATGAACTCTCGCGCAATCTTTGCCGCGCAATTTCTCCCTCCCATGAGGTCGCAGAGTCGCCGCGGAGACGAGGGGGCCAAGGGGGGTGGGCGAGAAGCACGAGTACCTAGGAAGTACCCCACTCTTTGGCTCTGCATTGGCGGATCAAGGAAACACCGAAAACCGCGCAAAGAAAAAACCTCGCCCTTGCGAGCGAGGTTTCATGATTCAATCCAGCCAGTCCAATTCACTTCGAGGTGTACTGGCCGCGGGCAACCTTGCGGAACACCGTCGGGTTGGCCAGCAATGCCTGGTTCACGATCGTGCGAAAGTTTTCGCTCTTGGTCTTGTAACCGTCCTTTTGAACTGCCTCCGCCACTTCCACGACTGAAAGCGTTCGGCCGTTGAGTGTGTTGTGCAGAGCCGTCACCAGATTGGTCTTGTTGGCTCCATGACCACGGCCGCCTGTGCCCGGCGGGCGACCCGGACCACGCCGCACACCGAGGGGGCCAAACTTGCGGCCGCTTCCAGGTGGGCGCCCAGGTCCGCGCTTTCCGACGAACGCCGCCGTCGCGCTGCCGCCAAACACCGATTGAAGTTCGTTCAATTCAGCGCTCAACTCATCACGCTGTCGCAGCAATTCATGCAACATGCTTTGACGACGCTCAAGTTCCCGGCGCAAATCAGCCGTCGATGCGCTGGACAATAATGTTGGTCGTCCTCGACGACCGGCCCCCGCTCGGTTCTTTCCTCGTGGCATTTCCTGATTCTCCTGTGTGAAATAATACGAATGAACAGTCCATTCATGGGACTGCCCAATTGAGGGAACTAAATTACACGCTCCGCCGCCTATTGACAAGCCAAACGCCAAAAAGCCTGTTTTTTGGCCCGATTTCGCCATTTCATCTTACGAATCTTAAGATGCTACGGACGATGGCACGGCTGATCCGGGATCTCTTGGAACCCCCCGCCGCTGGAAATTGTTGCGACTCCGTTTCTGCTTTCACAAAACAACCAGAACTCAACTCACGAAAATTGCACCGCAAAATGTGATTCCCACTGATGGAACTCCCGTGGACACAGTACCGAACATAACGGCGACTGCGGCACATCAGTCATTCTCAAACTGCATTCGCCGCATCAATCCATCAAACTGATCAAGATCAAAAAACTCAATAATCAGCCTGCCCGTCCCCTTCTTTTTGCCCGGTCGTACTTGCACTCTCGTTCCCAGATGTTCGCCGAGTCTGCGCTCAAGGTCCGCGGTGTTTGAATTCGCCGCCGGCTTGAAAACCGCCGCTGGCGCGCTGGAGGAAAAATCTCCGTTGATTGTCTTGAGCCGCCGCTCCAGTTCCCGCACCGACCACCCCTCCCTCGCCACCTGCCGCGCCACGATCGACCTCCGTTGTATGCTAGTGATTGCTAACAAAGCCTTTGCGTGACCCATGGTTAGGTCGCCGGTGCGGATGGATTGTTTGGTCGCATCATCCAGATCGTGCAGGCGGAGGTGGTTGGTGATGGAACTGCGATCCAGGCCGACTTGTTGGGCAATTTCTTCGTGCGTGAGTTGGTAGTCTTCCAGAAGTCGCAGGAACGCTTCGGCGCGTTCCATTGGATTGAGATCCTCGCGTTGGATGTTCTCCACCAGCGAGAGTTCTGCGGCGGTCCGGTCATCGACGTTGCGGATGACGACTGGAATCCTGGTCAGGCCGGCCATCTGTGCGGCGCGCCAGCGGCGCTCGCCAGCGATGATCTGATAGCCGCCGGAGACCTGGTCGGACATGCGGACGACGATCGGCTGCATGAGGCCGGAGGTTGTGATGGAAGCGGCCAGGGCGAGCAGGGCGTTTTCATCGAAGTTTTGTCGTGGCTGGTTTGGATTTGGCTGAATCAGAGCCAAGTCCATGTCCTGAAGTTCGCTTGTATTTGGATCTGGTTCTGGCGACTGGTAGTCGCGAGTTGGTTGGGTTGGAGGCGGCTGGGATGTTGGATGTTGGCTTGGGATCTGGACTTGGACTGGCGTTGAGATGAGGCTTCCGAGTCCCCTGCCGAGTTTTCGACGTGGGTTTGAAGAGGTTGAGATGGGAGATTCGGCGGCCATGGGAACTCCTTTGGAAGCGAATGTTCCACGTGGAACATTGATTTGTTCATGAGCAAACGAATGTTCCACGTGGAACATTCCTTTCAATCATCGGGAAAGAATAGCAAGAATCACGAATTGTAGAGGTCCGATAACATCGATTGTAGGGCTCTGATTCAGTTGAGGCGGTCAAGCACCGATATTTAGAGCCTGTTGGGAACTGTTCCGGCGGCAAGGCAATGGACTGAAACTGCCCGGCAAGGATGCCTGGATGACTGATCCTCTCACCATTGATTCTGAAATCAGCGCTGCGGAACAAATTGCACAACTGCAAAATGAATTGGATCGTTTGCGCCTTGAATTAGGGCATTCGCAGAGGTTGGCGACGCTGGGATTTCTTGCGGCGGGGGTGGCGCATGAGATCAACAACATTCTGACGCCAGTGCTTGCATACGCGCAACTCGCGGCGAGCAATCCAGATGACAAGCGATTCCAGGCAAAGGCGCTGGAGAAGGCGATGATCGGGACACAATTGGCGACACAGATCACGGAGGCGATGCTGGGATTTGCATCCAAAGCGCCGCAGCCGAAATTCGCAAATGTCTACGACACGATTCAGGCGTCGATCAAATGCATTGGACGAGATCCCAAAAAGGACAGAATTAGCATAGAAATCGACGTAGATCGAGACATTTGCGTACAAATCAGCCAACTTTCGCTTCAGCAGGTGTTCATGAATCTGATCTTGAATGCGGTGGAGGTATTTGGAAGGGGTGGGGGCCGAATTGATATTCGAGGAACGCAGGATCATGCTGGAAACACGGTGATTACTGTGACAGACAATGGACCTGGGATCCCGAAGAACATCTTGAAGAACTTGTTTGATCCATTCGTGACGACAGAACCGCGGACGAGCAAATCGAAGACTGGCGGAAGCGGGCTCGGCCTTGCGATCTGCAAGCGCCTGCTTGAGGAAGTATCTGGGACGATCGGCGTTGCGACAGGAAGCAATGGTACAGTATTCACGATCACGCTGTGTTCTGCCATGAACAAAGCAATAGCAGTGTGATTCGCGTATTTTGAGGCAAGATACTGTATCTTCGCCATAACGACGCGAAATGCGGCGTTTTTTGACCGTTTGTGCTGTTATTCCGGAAGAACGATCACATCCGATAACTCTGCTGATACGCTCATGGTATCCGGCAGGGTGTCTTGTTTCGGATTGAGTTCATTGGCGCGGAGGATGGAGCCATCGGGGAGTTTGATTTGGTGTTGAGCGATTTCGCCGAGGTAGGTTGATTCGATTCGTCGGCCGGTCAATCGGTTGGGGGCGTTTTGCTGATTATCGATCCGAAGGGATTCCGGGCGAATGGAGCAGGTGACTTTGGCACCGGCGGAAATTGAACCAATTACGGCGCGGCTGCGGAGAGGGCCGGCAGCGGTCTGTAGTGTTGCTTCGCCATCGGTGATAGCGGTGACGGTGGCGGGGAGGAAGTTTGTTTCGCCGAGGAAATCTGCGACGAAGCGGGAGTTTGGGCGTTCATACAAGAGGCGTGGGGGGCCGAGTTGCATGATGTGTCCGCCACGGAGTACGGCCATGTTGTCGGCCATGGAGAGGGCTTCTTTCTGGTCGTGTGTGACGTAGACGGTGGTGATTTTTGTTTCGCTGCAAATCCTGCGTATTTCGGCCCGCATTTCCAATCGAAGTTTTGCATCAAGGTTGCTAAGGGGTTCATCCAGGAGAAGGACGGTTGGTTGGATGACGAGTGCGCGGGCGAGTGCGACGCGCTGCTGCTGGCCGCCGGAGAGTTGATTTGGTTTTCGCTTGGCGTACTCATCCATGTGAACGGATTTGAGTGCGGCGGCGACGCGCTGGTTGCGCTGATCGGTTGCGATTCGCCTTACTTTCAAGCCATATGCGACGTTTTCTTCGACGGTCATGTGGGGCCAGAGTGCGTAACTCTGGAAGACCATGCCGGCGTTGCGACGGTTGGGGGGAAGGTTTGTGACGTTTTCGGCACCGAAACGAATGGTGCCAGCGGTGGGCTCGATGAAGCCGGCGATCATTCGGAGGAGGGTGGGTTTGCCACAGCCGGAGGGCCCGAGGAGGAAGAAGAGTTCGCCGGAGTTGATGGTGAGATTGACGGCATCGACGGCGGTGGTGGAACCGAAGCGTTTTGTGAGACCCGTGAGGGTGATTGCCGTCATGGTGGGAAGGATAACAGGCGGGGGAATTGTGGAGCAGGGGGTGGGTCTCGTTTGGGGTGACATGGGA
>CAZWJR010000142.1:0-570 GCA_964634655.1 uncultured Isosphaeraceae bacterium
GAACGTCGAAGCGGCCGGCGCTCGAAACGTGGAGGTGGTGCAGGCTGCGGCGGCGGCGCGGCGAGGCTCGATCACGCTCCATGCCGGCAGCGGCGGCGCTTCGGCGTACAGCAGCAGCGTTGCGAACATCGCCTCGGCTTCGGATGTCACGGTCGATGCCATCACGATCGACGAGTTGGTGCGCGAGCGCAACCTCGACAGCGTGTCGCTGCTGAAGATCGATGTGGAAGGCGCTGAACTGGATGTGTGGAAGGGCTGCGCCGCCTCCGCGCGTGACGGTCGCATTGCTCTCGCCATGGTCGAGTTCACCGAGGCCAACCAGCAGGCGGCCGGCCTGACCAGCGCTGATCTCGTCAGCGCGTGGAACGAGAGCGGTTACGTGTTCCATCGTTTCGACACGGAAGCGGCCACGCTTATCGCGGCGGACGTGCAGGGGCCGATCGAGTATGAGAACCTGTTCGCGGCGAAGGATGCGTCAGCAATCAATCGTCGCCTTCATGAAGCGTCTCCGCAGCGGCAGCGCATCGCGCGTGATGTTTTCTCGCGCGGGAACGCCGCCCACCTTCTGCT
>CAZWJR010000142.1:583-7863 GCA_964634655.1 uncultured Isosphaeraceae bacterium
GTGCGACGTCGACCACTATCGCGGGCTGATCGTCGATCTGCAGCGTCAGATCGCTGATCTCCAGGCACGGTTGGGAGCGTCGCTGCGCGAGCGCGGCGAGTTCGAGCAGCAACTGACCGAAACCCGCCACAGAGCCCACACCTACGCGGCGTACATCGAGCGTGTGCTCAACTCAACGCCCGGCCGCATCGCCCGCGCCCTGCATCTGGCGAACACACCGGACTGGATTGAGATGATGAAGACGGATCTCGATCCGCCGTGAGGCGCGGAGACCCGACGAGCAGGGCAGCGGGAACTGGTCACACGCGAACGGGCGCGTGCGTGCGGCAGTACTCGATAATGGTGCTGGCGACGTGATCGAGTTGCTGCACAGTGAGTTCGTGATAGATCGTCAGGGCGATCGTCTCCAGGGCGGCCGCTTCGGTTTCGGGCAGATCGCCCTTGGTGTAGCCGAGACTCTGGAAGCACTCCTACTGATGCAAGGGCACGGGGTAGTAGATTTCCGTGCCGATTTTCTGATCGGTGAGATGCTTGCGGAGTGGATCGCGCAGCGGAGCCGGCACGCGGATGACGTATTGGTTGTAGATGTGCCAGGCCTTGGGGCCGGCGGGCTGGGGCGTGCGGAGTGGCAGGCCGGAACCGGATGAGAGCGGGGTTTTGGAAGTCTTGGCGCCGGCGGCGGCGAAGGCTTTGTCATAGAAGGCGGCGTTGCTCTGGCGACCCTTGGTCCAACTATCCAAGTGAGGAAGTTTGACTTTGAGGACGGCGGCCTGGAGGGAATCGAGGCGTGAATTGACGCCGATGACTTTGTGATAGTACTTGGGCTTGCCGCCGTGGACGCGGAAGATAGAGAGTTTTTCTGCGAGGTCCGCATCGTTGGTGGTGACGATGCCGCCATCGCCAAACGCGCCGAGGTTTTTGGAGGGGAAGAAGGAGAAGCAGCCAATCGCGCCGCGTGTGCCGACGCGAACGCCGGTCTCATCGCGTGTGCCGATGGCCTGTGCGGCGTCTTCAACGACGGGTACGCCAAACTCCTTGCCCATCGCCATGAAGGCGTCCATGTCGGCGGCCTGGCCGAAGAGATGGACGGGCATGATGGCTTTGAGGCGCTTGCATTTTTTGGCGGCGGCGCGAGCGGAATCCGGGCACATGTTGTAGGTGACGGGATCGCAATCCACGTACACCGGCTTGGCGCCGACTTTGGTGGTATAGCCACCGGTGGCGAAGAAGGTGAAGGAGGGGCAGATGACTTCATCGCCGGGGCCGACGCCAAGGGCTGCGAGAGCGATCATGATGGCATCGGATCCGGAAGCGCAGCCGATGGCGAATTTGGCACCGACGTACTCTGCGATTGCCTTTTCCAACTCGGCGACGTCGGGTCCCATGATGAAGTACTGGCTTTCGACGACGCGCTCGATCGCGGCCTTGATTTCGTTTTTCAGTGGACCGTATTGGGCTTTGAGATCGAGGAGTGGGACGTTGATTGGTGCAGTCATTTCAGTTTCACTTTCGAAGGAATCCGCAGAGGTCGCAGATTTCACAGATGAGTTGAATCAAGCCTTCTTGTCTTGTGTTTCTTTGATGGGCGTGAGTTTGTCGCCGTCGGCTTTGTATTCGTTCCCGCAGGCTTGGCACTGAAGTGCCTGGGCTTTTTGGGTGGATTTGGGAAGTGTGTGGCCGCAGCGGCAGACCCATGCGATGCGTTTGGCGGGGACGCCGACCATGAGGCCGTAGGCGGGAACATCTTTGCTGACGACCGCGCCGGAGCCGATGAGTGCGTAGGAGCCGATTTCGGTGCCGCAGACGATCGTGCAGTTGGCGCCCATGCTGACGCCCTTGCGGATGGTGGTTTTGACGTATTCATCGCGGCGGACGATTTCGCTGCGCGGGATGAGGATGTTGGTGAAGACCATGGATGGGCCGCAGAAGACGTTGTCTTCTATGACGACGCCGGTGTAGATGGAGACGTTGTTCTGCACCTTGACGTTGTTGCCCATTACGACATCCGGGGAGATGACGACGTTCTGGCCGAGGTTGCAATTCTCGCCGATGCGGCAGTTCTTCATGACATGAGAGAAGTGCCAGATTTTGGTGCCCTTGCCGATGGTGCAAGGGTCATCGACGTAGGCGGACTCGTGGATGGTTACGCCGGGATGTTTGGATTGGTCGAAGGCGGGCATTTGGAAATCAATTCAATCGTTACATGAATACAGAAAATTCACCGCAGAGACGCAGAGGACGCAGAGGAGAGAGAAGGAATTGAAAGAGCGCGGCGCACCACGCCATCTCGGAGCATGACTGTATTGAAGTTAATGAGCAGACCTACTTCCTTGTGGGCAAGTTTCATGTAGGTCAGCAATTGGGCTTCATGAATGGGTGCAAGTTTGTCAACGCATTTGAGTTCAACAATGACGCTGTCCTCCACCAGAAAGTCGAGACGGTAGCCACAGTCCAGCTGGCGGCCACGGTAGACGACCGGCAAGGGTACTTGTCGTTGAATGGCTAACCCGGCATGTTCCATCTCATCCGCAAGGCAGGTCTCGTACGCAGATTCCAATAGCCCGGGCCCAACGACGCGATGCACTGCAATGGCAGCGCCGATGATTCGCTCGGTCAATTCCTTGTGCGAATAGTCGCGGTTTTCAAAATCTTTCATCTCTGCGCCCTCTGCGTCTCTGCGGTGAGTTTCATGATTTGCCCGCCGCGACTGGTTTGGGCTTGGTGGCTGTTCCACCTTCGAGGCTTGCAGAACCGCTGAAGGGGACGGGGTGGCCGTTGGTCATGAGCGAACGTTGGGCGGCGTGGAGGATTTGGAGAACTCGCAGGCCGTTGACGCCATCGGTTCGTGGGGTTTGGCGGGTTTCAATGGAGTTGATGAAGTGCAGGCACTCTGACTTGAGCGGTTCATCAGCGGGGTACTGCACCTTGACGCCTTCGCCCTTGACGGGGATGGGCTGGCCTTGTTTCCAATCGACGCGCTGATCGTAGAGCACCAGTTCTTTGGAGACGTCATCGAAACTAGCCATCTTCTTTGAACCGATCACGACGAGTTTCTGTTCTTTGAAGGGATGGAGCCAACTGACGAAGATGTGGCTGCGCACGCCGTTGTCGAAGAGCAGTTGCGTGACGGTGACATCGGCGATGTTGGGTGTAACGTAGCAGCCGCCGGTGGCGACGATTTCAAAGGGCATTTCGCCGACGAGGCGGAGGATGACGGCGATATCGTGCGGGGCGAAGGACCAGAGGGCGTTTTCTTCTGTACGAATCTTGCCGAGGTTGAGGCGGTTGGAAATGACGTATTGAATTTTGCCGAGTTCGCCCGCCTTGATGAGTTCATGGAGTTTGAGGATGGCGGGGTGATACTCGAGGAGGTGGCCAACCATGAGGATGCGATCGGCGGCATCGGCGCGGGCGACGAGATCGCGGGCTTCGCTCACATCGATGGTGAGGGGTTTTTCAACGAAGACATCCTTGCCGGCGGCGATGGCGCGGCAGGCCATGTCGTAGTGAGTTTCGGCGGGAGTGGCGATCATGACGCCACGGATCTTGGGATCGGCAAAGACGGGCTGGGGGTCGGCGTGGATAGCGGCGGCGGGTGCGAGGTCCTTTGCGGCGGCGCGGCCGGTTTCGGAGGGATCAACAACGGCCGCGAGCCGGCCGATTTGCTGGACGGTGCGGACGATGTTCTTTCCCCACCCGCCACAGCCCAAAACAGCGATATCGGCAGCCTGCGACAATGCGTTCTCCTCTGAAGCGGTTCTTCCCCAAAAAACGAGCCCCGTAATCTATCGGTTCGTGAGAACAGGGTCAATTATGAGGAACCGGGGACTCTGCCTTGAAATTCGGTGCGCAGATACCCTTGTTTGATGGAAAAGGACCCAATTGAGGCTGGCGTTTGGCTGCTGTTCGACGGCGATTGCGGTTTTTGCCAGCGGTGGGTGAACTGGGCGAAACGGCGAGGTGCGGAAGAGGCGGTGCGATTTGAGCCGTGCCAACTGGCGGTGGAGGTTCGGCAGCGGGCGGGGATTGAAGTGGAAGAATGCTCGCACTCGGCGATATTGGTTGAGGTTGGAACGGGTGAGGGAGCGGTGCGGGTTCATCGAGCGGCGGCGGCGATCAATGGAGTGTTGCGACGATTGCCGGGTTGGCGGAATGTCTTTTGGCGAGTAATGAGCGCGGCGTACCACATACCTGGATTGCGGCAATTGGAGGAATGGGTGTATGGAATGATTGCGCGGCGGCGGCACCGATTTGGGGGTGGATCGTGTGCGCGGGATGCGCGCTCGCATTGAGTTTGGATTTCGCGGCCAGCGAAGGCGACTAGTGCGGCGCGCTCGTGATGACCGTGGACAGTTGGATCAGCGTCGGCAGGTGTATCCGAGTGAAGTGCTCATCATCGGTTTCCTTTCCCAACCATTCCTCTGCAAACGCCTGTCTCCAGCGCAGGCTCTGCTCATATTGGGGATCCGACGGAGGCAGATTCTGCCGGGACAACCAGAGGTAGTATCGGTCATCGCCGAACCATGTAAGGCCGTCGACGCGCCGGCCGTTGAACGAGACGTTGAAGATTTCGGCGACGCGCGTCATGAACTCTGCGGTTGGAATCAACCGACAGCCGAAGGTGACGTTGTTCTCGTGATATCGGGGCATGACAAAAGCATGGACCGGCTTTGAGCCTGCCATCATTAATGCAAGGGTGACAGCGTTGCGCACGTGCTGAAGATCTGCGGCAAGGTTGTACTGGGGTTGAGCGGCGGCGTATGGTGCGTAGAGGGAGGGAAAAATGCAGTCAACCTCCACAAAAATGGGCTGAAGCATCATGGCGGCGTCGATCCACGCCTGGCCGCTGTCGGATGGACCTGTGCGGGGAATGCCGTACACGCCGACTTGCGCGTTGGGTCTTAGCCGTTTGAAATACTTGACGGCCTCGACGAATTGCGCCCGGGCATGGAGAAAGATGCCCTGAGAGTTTGGCAGGACGAGTTGGTCCATACCGACGCCTTCCCAATCAAGCGAGACGAGGCCGGTGTAGTTGTACGGAACATGGGAGATGCCGAGTTCCATGGCTTCAGGATTAAAATTGCCATCGTCATCGGGGTCGATGAAATCCTCGTGAAAATTCAGTGTCTGCACAGCGCCGTAGAGTGGAAACTGCTGTGTGACTTGTCGGGTGCACTCTTCCATGACGTTCAGGCTGTAGTTCTGCTGGGGCGGTGCCGGGAAAAATCCAAGCAACCCGCCCGTGAGGGAGAACAGTACGGCGAGTATGAACAGCGACTGGATCGCTCGGTGCCGTGCAAGTTTGATGAAGGCATTTCCACCGAGGGAACGAATGACGCGCAAACCCATAGCGTCTCCTTGAGAAACGGACGAACGACCGGATTGGCTGGGAACGACAGACGAAGAGGGCACGATCCGAACACGTTCGAAACACATTGCAGAAAACGGCATCCCGATTTCTGACTACCAATCGCAGGCGCTCCGACGTTGGTAGACCGTTCGGATGACAGTTGACGGGTATCCATTCGGCTTGGGCCGGCCAGCGGATGCACGACAAAAACCGAGAAATCATACCTTTGAAACGCCAGAGTTGCAGCACATAATCGGGATTTTCCTGGAAGGAAATTCAATTCGGCAGGCTCTTTCTTCGGTCAGCCGGAGCGGTTGGCGGCCAATGCGGTTGTTGCCAAGTGGAAGGTGGAACTGCCGACCACTTGAGTATCCCGGAAGGAGGTTGAAACGAACCAAGTGATCGAACCATTCTGAACGGGTGTGACGCTGTGGGCAGTCCCATTGAAGGAAAACCCCCTCCCTTGCGGGGAGGGGGACGCGATGCCGCCAAGCATGAATTGAAACGTGAATTAGCGTGGGGCATTGGCAAGGACGGAGGAGAGGTTGTAGAGGGTTGGGGTGTGAATTCGGGTGAAGTGCTGATTGTCGGTTTCGCCACGGAGCCACTCGCGAGCGAAGACGATCTTCCACTGCCTGCTCTGGAGGTACTGTGGGTGGGAGGGGGCAAGGTTCTGACGGGAGAGCCAGAGGTAGTAGCGGTCATCGCCCCACCAGACCAAGCCGGCAGCGCGGCGGCCGTTGTAGGTGACGCGGAAGATTTCGGCGATGCGGGCTTTGAATTCCGCGGCGGGAATCAACATGCCGCCGTAGAGCGCGTTGGATTCGTGATAGCGAGGGCTGACATAGGCGTACACGGGCTTGCTGCCTGCGACCATGAGCGAAAGCGTTATGGAATTGTGAACGGTCTGGAAGTCAGTGGCCAGGTCGAAGAAAGGCTGCGCAACGGCGTAGGGGGTGTAGAGCGATGGGAAGATGCAATCTGACTCGGCGAAAATTGGCATGAGGGACATGCCTGCGGCGAGCCATGCCGGGCCGGTATCAAACGGAACGGTGCGAGGCAAGCCGTAGAAACCAACTTTGGCATTTGGCCGAAGGGTCTTGAAGTGCTTGATGGCCTTGATGAACTCTGCCTTGGCGTGTTCAAAGACGGCGGGCGGATTGGGGAGGACCAGGTTGTCCATGCCGACGCCTTCCCAATCGAGTGCGACCGGGCCGGTGTAGAGGAATGGAATCTGACCGATGGCGGCGTTCATGGCGGCGGGATCGAAGTTGCCATCGTCGTTGGCGTCAATGAAATTCTGGTGGAAGACCTTGGACGGGGTTGCACCCGTGGCGGCGAACAGCGAGGTCACCTGTGAGGTGCACGTTTCATTGACGAACAGTTTGAAGTTGGTGGTGGTGGTTGGCACGGCCCGGGTCGCGGCAAGCAGACTGCCGGTGCCTCCAAGCAGGAGGGTGAGCGTCGTCAGCAGGCGGCCAGTGTTGGTGCGGCCAAGGTTGAGGACGGTTGATCGGGAAGTACGAAGATGGGCGTTGGCGTTCATTGTTGTCTCCTTGAGTTTCCAGGCTCACAGAAGAAGGCGATGAAATACGGCCAAGGCCGACATGGCGGCGCCAACGTGGAAAAAAGCCAAATTTTGGGGAGTTCTGCGCAGTTTTTGCGCTGTTTTTGGGATTCATGAGGACTGAAGCAGTCGCCGGTGGTTAAGCCAGTTTTGGATGAATGGATGAAGCGAAAGGCGGTATCGACGAGGCCAGTTCGGAGTACTTCAAAAAGTAGTGAGAAATGGCGTATTCACCGCACCTGGGGGAGTAGACAGGCGGCCAATGGGTGCCAAATCGTTCGATTTCTAGGGCTTGTCCAAGACCACGATGCGGTTGAAGGCATGCGCGACTGGGGTCAGGTGGCGGTCAATCAGAAAGGCCGA
>CAZWJR010000143.1:0-7840 GCA_964634655.1 uncultured Isosphaeraceae bacterium
CGACGCCGATCGTCATCGACGGCCGCAAGGGCGGCGCGGCGATTCGAAATCAACTCGTGTGGCTCGACGAATGACGCCATCGGTCTGCGATCACGGCTCGCGGAGGCCGCCGCGAAAAGGAATCGAAGTTCGAGAGGCTCCGACGTTGACGGGCCGCGTGGGCGGTGCAAGAATCGGGTCTTGTCAGGATCGGCTCGGTGCGTCTGGACAGGTGGCAGAGCGGTTGAACGCGCCGGTCTCGAAAACCGGTATAGGCTTCGGTCTATCGTGAGTTCGAATCTCACCCTGTCCGCTTGGAAAAGAAAGAAGCCCACGGAGTGAATCCGTGGGCTTCTAACATGAGCGGGGATCAACCGACTATCTTCGCGGGGATCAGTGGAGCGGGCAACCGTTGTCGTTGGATGCTTCGAGAAGCACTCTGCCCGCATCGTAATCACCGCTGTCATACGCCTCTTGGAACGCCGCAATGACTTCTGCGGTGGTGTCGTAGGCGGGATCTGCATAAATAATGGAGCTCTTGGCGTTGAGCAGAGCGGCTGTGGCAGCGCGCATCAGACCGTTCAGGCCGTCTCCCTGGGCGCGCAAGGCATCAAGCAGAGTCGGATTGCCGGGAACATCGCGTCCGAAGATGGGTTCAAATTTGGTGTATGACTTGTATGGGGTGGGCCAACCGCAGGTGTGGCACTTCCAGTAGCCGGCGGTGCAACCTTCATATGGCAGCGGGTCAATTGGGCCAACGACGGCTTTGCAACCGCCACCGAAATTGACGCAGAAGGAATTGTTGAACGTGGAGTTCTCACTGGTGAGTTTGACGCCAATGTCCTTGCCGTCAAAAAGCGGAGCGAGCGCACCACCAGAAACAGTAAAGCGGAAGTCGTATTGATCGGTGGTGCCGGAGTTGAGATAGCCCCATTTGACAATTTCACCACTCAACAGGACACCGGAATAGTTGACGTTGTTGTCGTCAGTAACAGCACCATAGATGTAGAGATCTTCGCCCGCAAACCCGTCAACGGCTTTCCCGTTGTTGCCGACCTTAATGTCAATCGTCAGCAGTTGGGGATTGTTGTCCGGAGTCGCGGTGACAAAGTGGGGTGCGGTTGTAGCGCTGAATCGGATTGCAAGCGGGGCGGAGCGGACAGAAACCATTCTGGTAGTCTTGTTGTAGGCAATGGATCCGGTCTGATCGGTGACAAGGGATGGAAAACCTGTCAAATCATTGAGCAAGGCTGCAAATGAAACGCTGGCCATACCGATTGCAAGGCCTGCGACGCAGGCTTGCGACATTAAACGTGAGCGCATTTGTTGATCTCCTCTTCTTCAGGACTTTGAATTGCATCGCTCGCGAAGGACACCCCTCGTTCGAGCTCGCCAAAATCGGAAGTGCGGCGTTAGCCGAACTTCCGGGAGAATTGATCACAATTTAGTTGAGCGGACAGCCTTGCTCATTTGAGGCCTCAAGAAGGTTCTTTGTCGCTTCGTACATGCCGCTGTCATATGCGGCTTGGAACGCGGCGATTACCTTTGCGGGTGTGTTGAATTCAGGTTCGGTATAAACGCTGTTGCTTGCGGCGTTCAAGAGGGCTGCTCCGGTGTGACGCATGAGGGCGTTCAAGCCGCCGCCACCGGTGGCGAGGGCCTCGCGAATGGTTGGATTGCCGGGAACATCGCGGCCAAAGACGCTTTCAAACAGCGTGTTGGGCGTATAGGGAGCCGGGTAGGAATCAAAGTGCTGCGGTTGCTTCCAGTAGCCGGGGGTGCATCCTTGGAAACCGGTTAGCGCGGGAATGGGGCCGAGAACGCCCTTGCAGCCGCCACCGAAATCCATGTTGAAGGAGTTGGCAAATGTTGAGTTCTCACTGGTGATTTTCAGTCCGAGGTCCATGCCGTTGAACAGGGGGGCGAGAGCGCCACCGGAAAGGGTGAAACGGAAATCGTATTGATCGGTGGTACCGGAATCCAAGAACCCAAACTTGACGATTTCGCCGGTCAGAAGGACGCCAGTGTATGTAACGTTGTTGTCATCAGTGACCGAACCATAGACATACAGGTCCTCGGCGGGATAGCCATCAACGACCTGACCGTTGGAACCGATTTTGACGTCAACAGTGAGAAGTTGGGGCTGATTGACGGGGACGGCCGTTACAAAGTGAGGAGGGGTCGTGGCAGAGAACCGAATTGCCAGCGGTGCCGAGCGAATCGTCAACGCCTTGGTTGTCTTGTTGTAAGTGACCGTGCCGGTCTGGTCGGTGACGACGGACGGAAAGCCGGTGAGATCATTCAAAAGTGCCGCGAACGAGGCTGTGGAGAGGCACAGAGATGCCACCACCAGTGAAGCCCGAACGATGGAATTAGATCGCATGAGAAATCTCCTCTTTCTTCGAGTGATACGTGAGCGTTGGAATGTGAGACCGGCGGAATTGAACCGCCAGTCTTAGAGAATCAAGAAATGCGTCGTCGACGAGAGACAAAGCCACCCAAAGCCAACAGAGCCAAAGCACCCGGAGCAGGAACAGGAGCGGCGTCAGAAACACCCTGCCCAAAGCCAGTCTGCCCGCCGTTGTTGTTGAAGTTGCTGTTCCAGTTGCCAGTGAAACCGCCCGCGGAGAAATTGGCGTCGAGAATCAGACCAAAGCGTGCCCCGATGCCGCCGTAATAGGCGGAGGCAAGAGAACCGCCGGTGACAGTGAAGAGGAATTCAAAGATGTCTCCGCCACCGGTCATGAACCCAAAGTTGGGTGTGCTGGCAAGTGTGCCGGTCAGGAGGGCGGAACCGAATCCAGGCACCGTTCCGCCAATAGTCAGGGAGGCGGCGGTGGCGACACCGGAGCCATTGATTGTGGCGGTGAGGTTGAAGGTTCCGCCGGTAATGTTGACATTCGGAGGGGCGCCATTGTCATTGAAACTAAGCGCAAAACCGGATGCCACGAACTGATCTGTAGTGGCGTTGTAGGTCACGTCAATAAACGAAGATTGAATGTCCGGAAACGGATTGAGCGCCAGACCCAAGAGGGCGGCCTTCGCCGAGAGTGTCATGGACAAGGTGGCGAGACAGACGGCGACTTTCAGAAAACGCATGCGCTTACTCCTCAAGATTTCCGCATCATGCTTTCGCATTGGCTGCGCGGATAGACGTGGTATCTCCCTTTGGCAGGATTGCCTCCAGTATGAGCCCGCCAAAACGAATGTCAAGATCGACTGGCCATCTTGCGAGCAGATTTCTTGACCGCGCGGACTAGAACAGTCAGGCGATTGAGGTAGTGCAAACGCAATTGGCAAGATGGGTAGAATTAGACAGCAGAGATTAAGAAGTCATTAGAAAGCGGGAGTGCTTCATTGAACGCCGGCGCGTTTCCAATTGGAGGTGTCGGACCGCCAGATGCGGCCGCAACAGGAGCCTCAATGGGATTTTTGAGTTGGCCCGATCAATGGCCGACCGACGGAATAGTAGGTAAATCCAAGGTCCGCGAGCTGCTTGCGGCGGTAGAGATTTCGGCCGTCGAAGATCGTTTTCTGTTTGAGGCGCTTGGCGATCTGTTGAAAATCCGGATTGCGGAACTCGCTCCATTCTGTGCAAACTACCAAAGCATCCGCACCGTCCAGGGCTTCATACATTCTCGGAACTGTCTTGACGGCTGGCAGAGTGTTGTTGAGATTGGCGGCGGCGACGGGGTCGTAGGCTTGAACTTTGGCGCCGGCTTTGAGGGCGGACTGCATGAGGCTGACGGAAGGCGCTTCGCGGATGTCATCGGTTTCCGGTTTGAAGGCGATACCCCAGAAAGCAAGGGTCTTGCCAGAGAGTTTGCCGCCGAAGTGCTTTTCGATCCTGCTCCAGAAGTGGCTGCGCTGGTTTTGATTGACTTCGTGGACGGCTGCGTTGAGCATGCAATCGAGGCCTGACGCCTTGCCCATGTTGACCACGGCGAGTGTGTCCTTGGGGAAACAAGAACCGCCGTAGCCGAGACCGGGATAGAGAAATTGCTTGCCGATGCGGTGATCGGCACACATGCCTTCTCGAACGGCCTGGATATCAGCTCCGTAGGCTTCGCAGAGATTCGCAATCTCATTGATGAAACTGATCTTGCAGGCAAGCATGGCGTTGGAGGCGTACTTGACCATTTCCGAAGACAGGACATCGAAAATGAGAATGGGATTGCCCTGGCGGACGAAGGGTTCGTAAATGTGGCGGAGAATTTCACCTGCGGCTTCATCATCAACGCCGCAGATCACACGATCGGGTTTGGTGAAATCGACAATGGCGGTGCCTTCTTTGAGGAATTCGGGGTTGTTGGCGACAAAGAATGGCTTTTTGGTCTTGGAGCGAATGAGATCGCGCACCCGGTGAGAGGTGCCGACGGGAACGGTTGATTTCACCACGACGAGTTTTGGTGAGGCGCCGGCGGGTTGATTCTCAATGGCGGCGGCGATATCGGCGGCGGCCGCGAGGACATGGCGCACATCGGCTGAACCATCCTCATCGGACGGAGTGCCGACGCAGATGCAAATGACATCGGCGTTGGCGTAGGCCTTGTGTTTGTCTGTTGTGAACGTGAGGCGACCGGCGGTTTCATTGCGGGCGATGAGGTCTTTGAGGCCGGGCTCGTAGATGGGGACTTCGCCACGATTGAGCATGTCAATCTTGGCCTGATCAATATCGAGACAGATGACCACGTTACCGGTGTTGGCGAGGCACGCGCCGGTAACCAGCCCCACATAACCCGTGCCGACCATCGTGAGATTCATTTCGAAGAGGTTCCTTGAAGTTGGCGCGACGATCTGGTTTTGGTCGCGGCGGATTGTTCCATGTCGAGCAGAGCGGACTTGACGGCGAGTTCCGGACTGTTGGTATCGGCCGTTCCGCCGAAGCCATGCAGTGAACCGCCGGACGCTACTACGCGGTGACAGGGAACAATGATCGGAAGAGGATTATTTCTCATGGCTTGACCGGCGGCGCGGGCGGCAGAGGCTGAACCGGCCATTTTGGCGAGTTCCGCATAACTGCGGGTCTGGCCACGCGGAATGCGGCGACAGGCTTCCCAGCATTTGCGGTAGAAATCCGGACCTTCGGGAGAAGGCACGTTGTTGAAGTCGACCGTTTTGCCTGCGAAATAGGATGTGAGTTTGTTGGCCAGTGCCGGGAGGAGATTGTCATCGATTTTCGACCTAGCGATTTGACGACGAGTGGCCGCGTTGAGCCATGAGGTGGCGACGGAATCATCATCGTTCTGAACGATGACGAAGGGGCCGGTGAAGGTGTTGAGGATGCGATGCCGCATGGGGGCATGATAGCGGAGAATTGTGTTGAATCGTGCGGGCTATGGCGCGAGCGGCGGTCTGCTTTGAAGGCTCAACTGTCGCGCGTGCAGCATGTAGCAGGCAACGGTGAGCGTGAAGACGAGTGTGGCGGCGGTGACCTGCCAGATCTTGCGGCCGGTAGAGAGTTCCTCAACAGAATCTGGTTGTTTGAGGAATGCGACGCGGTCTTCCGGAGGGATTTCGGAATCGTCGGTCACGTTGTGGTTGCGGCAAGTGACGAAGTATTCGCCTTGTGCAGGCATATCCAGTTGCCAGAGGGCGCGGCCGGACCAACCGCCAAACATGAGGCGGAAACTGATATCGGTGGTGGGTGGCTCTACATAGAACCACTCGCCGTTTTCATCGCGGAGATCAAGAGCCACGTTTGACACAGGAACGGCATTGGGAGACTCGTAATAGGCGAGGCTCTTTCCGGCCGGGAGTGAAATGAGCGTGCGCTTGCCGATCTGGATGCTGGTGCCACTGGCGACCCACCGTTGCAATTGCCATTGATCAAACGTACAGATGGCAGCCGCGCCGATCACCAGCACCAGCAAGGCGAGGATGTTCCACTTTGTGATGGGGCGTTTGGCGGCGATGTCAGTTCCTCGCTGGTGAATCGGCCTGGATGGGGGTGAGGGAGATGTCTGCGACGAGGGGCATGTGATCGGAAGCGGCGCAGGTGTCGGCGGCTTCAAGATGGTGGTTGGCAAGCCAATGGGGGGAGAGGCACCGAGAATCGTACACAAAGGAATGGAGGAGATTGAGTTTGGAATCTGCAAAGAGCAGGTAATCGAGACGGCCGGGGGTGAACGGTTGTTTGGAATCGGACCATGTTGTGTTGGAAAGGCCATCGAGTTGCAGCGTGGGTGCAATGGTGAGATTGGAATGATCCAAATCGAGACCCATGGCGAGAATTTCCAACGGATCGCGAGAACCGACGAGATTGAAATCGCCGGCGATGACGACGCCGTCCATGGGATTTGTCTTGACAAAGGCCGTGATGGCATCGTGAATGGCGTGGGCTTCGGTCTGGCGTTGTTGATCTTCGGGGCCTTCGGCGTTGCCACAGCACTTCAAATGGACGGAGACGAAGAGGATTTGTTTTTCGCGGAAGTTGATGACGTTTCCGATGGCGCGGATGGTGCGGGTGGGTTGATTGGGCAGTGTGATGCCATCAAGTGGTGCGGAGGTGCCAAGGGGTAATCGGGTGAGGATGCCGCAATGGAGATCGCCACCGGCAGAGCCAATGGTGATTTTCCATTGTGCGTTCTCTGGTAATGGAATGGCGGCGTGGAGAAAGTCACGGGCTTGTTCAAGGGTGTTGGAATCCTTCAATTCCTGAAGGAGAATGACATCCGGCTGAATTGCGGCAAAGGCGCGGCGGAAGGGTTCGGGGTTGGTGAAGATCGCACCGCGCTCGATGTTCCAGCTCATCACTCGCAGGTCTGTTCCCGGTGCGCGGGAAAGGGGATCGCGGGAGTCATCAGTCGAAGGCGGTTGCGGAGCGGTCGGGCTCAACTCATAGGTGAAGGGATCGGTTTCATCTGCGATCTGTTTTTGCTGATCGAGAAACACGACCTTGCCGGCGAAGTGTTCGCCCATGAACAGCGCGGGTGTGTGGGGAAGTATGGAAGCGCGGGTGATGCGAAACTCAAAGCGGCGCGCGGAATGAGTGGGGGCGAACATCAAGCCGATGTCGTAGGGATTGAGGGTTGCGGGTTTGGTGGGCGCTTCGGATGCAGTTGGTGTAGTGGATTCGGTGGGAGTCGATCGCAGGCCTATGCCGGACCCGGTTGCTGCTGCGGGTGATTTGGTTTGCGGCAGGGAGAGATCGATGATGATGTCGGTGCCGTCCAGACCATATTCAGTGCGACCGGTTTTTTCGTTGCCATCCACATCGAGAAGGAGCATCGCCGTGCCTTTCATTCCCTGGGCGTTGACGTTGCGGCCGAAGTCGATGAGGAGGTGAATGAAACGGTCGTTGTGGGAGATGCGAATCTCGCCAAGATCGACGGCGGCATCCGGAGCATCGGCGGGATCGACCAGTGCGGGATTGACGGCATCCCAGTCATCAAAGTCGCCATTGATGACGATGGGCGGCGAGGAGCGAGGCTGGTGCAATGGAGCCGCTTGCGGGAGCGGCGTTTGGAACAGGCAGACGGCAGCGGCGAATAGTGTGGTGAGCATGGTGATCCTGATGCGATTCGGGTGCATCGATGATACTGTGTGGAGGCGTTCGGCGATCTGGTGATTCAGTGATTTGGCGATTTTGTTGCGTGGATTTGTGGTTGAGTTCTCTAAGCGAGAATCGTTGAATGACCGCATTGCCGGTTCCAGCGATGGTGGAGTTGCCGAAGGCGCATTGCCCGCGGTGCGGATATGACCAGCGCGGCGTGGTGGCGACATGGCGAGAATCATGCCCATTGGAGGGGACGTGCAGCGAATGCGGATTGGTTTTCAGTTGGGCGCCGGTGATTTGCGCGCACAAGTTTGAGCCGCCGTGGTGTGTAGAGTTTGCGCCGCGCAGGCGTTTGATACCGTT
>CAZWJR010000144.1:0-7828 GCA_964634655.1 uncultured Isosphaeraceae bacterium
CTTCCCCTTTCGCCCTCCCCCTCTCCCCTACAATCCTCCCATGTTCTTCCGAATGATCTACGACGACAAACTCGCTCAAGCCGCCTACCTCATCGGCTGCCAGCGCACCGGCCAGGCCATCGTCATCGACCCCCAACGCGATGTCGATCGTTACCTCAAAATCGCCGCCGCAGAGAAACTCCGCATCGTCGCCATCACAGAAACCCACATCCACGCCGATTACCTCTCCGGCACACGCCAACTCGCCCACCAGACCAACGCCAAAATCTACCTCTCCGATGAAGGCGACGCCGATTGGAAATACCAATGGCCCGGCCCGCCCGCAGTTGAAGCAGTGCAAGCCAATTCCCCCTCCCTTGAGGGAGGGGGCAAGGGGGTGGGTGAAAAGCCAAGGACCCCCATTGGCCCAGCCAATATCACCCTCCTCCACCACAACGACACCTTCCGCATCGGCAACATTGAATTCCGCGTCCTCCACACCCCCGGCCACACCCCGGAACACATCAGTTTCCTCGTTACCGATCACGGCGGCGGTGCATCAGAACCCATGGGCATCATCACCGGCGACTTCGTCTTCGTCGGCGATCTCGGCCGCCCCGACCTCCTCGAAACCGCCGCAGGAATCACCGGCACCAAGGAATCCTCCGCCCGCACACTCTTCCATTCCGCACAGCAGTTCCAATCCCTTCCGGATTACCTCCAGGTTTGGCCCGCTCACGGTGCTGGCAGCGCATGTGGCAAAGCCCTCGGCGCGGTCCCCCAATCCACCGTCGGCTACGAAAAACGTTTCAACCCCGCCCTCCAACTCGTTTCCGATGAAAACGCCTTCGTCCAGAACATTCTGGAAGGCCAGCCTGAACCGCCCCTCTACTTCGCGCGGATGAAACGCCTCAACAAGGAAGGCCCCGCCCTCCTCCCCAGTGACCGCCTTCCCTTTCCGCAGGAATTGAGTGTCGATGATCTCAAAAAAATCGATGCCATAAAATTCGCCATCCTCGATACTCGCCCGTGGCCAGATTTCAAAGGCCGCCACATTCCCGGCTCCCTCCACACACCCCTCAACAATCAATTTCCAACCCTTGCCGGTTCCTTCGTGGATGAAGGCGAAGACATCCACCTCATCTGTGAACCATCCCAAGTGGATGAAGCCGTCCGTTGCCTCATTCGCATCGGCCTCGATCACGTCCGCGGCTACGCCACTCCCGCAACTCTGGAAATCGCTGCAAAACAGGGATTGAAACTTTCCGCCACACGTGAAATCGACATTGCGACATTCCGCAAGGAAATGCACCAGCCCGATGCCGCCGTGCTCGATGTCCGCCGCGCCACCGAATATCAAGCCGGCCATGTGCCCGGCTCCATCAACCTCGTCCACACGCGCTTGCGCGCCAATCTGGAACAAGTTCCCACCGGCAAGCCGCTCCTGGTCCACTGTCAGGGCGGCGTCCGTTCCGCCTTCGCCTCTGCATTGCTCGAGCGCCACGGCTTCACTCCCACCAACATCGCTGGCGGTTTTGGAGCCTACGAAAAATCCGGCGGCGAGGTCGTCCATGAAACGCGCGTCGGAGCATCCGTTTGATCTGGGCGCTTCTCGGAGCGCTGTGCATCGGCATCAGCCTCGGACTGCTCGGCTCCGGCGGGTCCATCCTCACCGTCCCCGTCCTTGTCTTTCTCCTCAAACACCCGGAAAAACAAGCCATTGCCGAATCCCTCGGCATCGTCGGCGCCATCGCCTGCATCGGTGCAATCCCCTACGCCTTCAGCAAGTTGATCCACTGGCGCAGCGTCCTCTACTTCGGCATTCCCGGCATGGCAGGCGCCATTCTCGGCGCAATCATTTCCGCACCCATTCGCGGCCCCATCCTGCTGGCCATGTTCGGCATCGTCATGATCGCCGCCGGCTTCATCATGATGCGCCGATCCAAATCCGAACCCCAAACCGACAAACCCCAGCAAGCCGCAATCCTGATCGGTATCAACGGCTTTCTCGTCGGCTGTCTGACCGGCTTCTTCGGCGTCGGCGGCGGCTTCGTCATCGTGCCCGCACTCATCCTCTTTGGCGGTTTGTCCATTCGCCTCGCCATCGGCACCAGCGTCTGCATCATCGCGCTCAATTCCTTCACCGGTTTCGTCACCAAGATTCAGGCACAGCCGCTCGATTCTCATAGTTGGCAGGTCATCGCCATGTTCGCCGCCGTGGGCGTCCTTGGCAGTTACGCAGGCAACATGATCGGCCGCACCCTGGATCAAAACACGCTCCGTCGCATCTTCGCCTACTTCATCATCGTGATGGGTATCTACATGTTCGCCCGGGAAACGTACCGGGCCTTTGCGTGAGACTGTCCATGCCCGCCGGATATTCCAAGACCCCGCTCATCAAGAAACTCGGCATCAAGCCCGGCCAGCGAGTGCGTTTCGTCAATGCCCCGAAGCATTACGCAAAACTGATTGGCCCGTTGCCCGATGATGTCAAAGTCGCCGGCCCCTCCGCGCGCGGCCCGTTGGATTTCATTCACCTGTTCACCACGACCGAATCCGATCTTGGCCGCAGTTTTCCCAAACTGAAAAAACTTCTTGCAAAAGACGGCACGCTCTGGGTTTCCTGGCCCAAGGGCGGCTCCTCCATTCCCACGGATTTGAAAGAAGGCATCGTTCGTGAAATCGGTCTGGATGCCGGGCTGGTCGATGTCAAAATCTGCGCCGTCGATGAAGATTGGTCCGGCTTGAAATTTGTCTATCGCATCAAGGATCGGAAATAGGAGAACCGCTCATCACGACCGCTACAATGCAGCCGCGTGAGCATCCTGCTTCCCATTCTTTCAAACGGCCGAACCGCTGATCCCAACATTCCGCCCGGCGCACCCGTGCTGGCGCACCTGCCGGGTCACCTGATCGATTCCCATGGCCGCACCATTCGCGATCTGCGGCTCTCCATCACCGATCGCTGCAATTTCCGCTGCGTCTACTGCATGGACCCGGACTTCCGCTACATGCCAAAAACCCAATTGCTCACACTGCCGGAATATGTCCGTCTCGTGCGCATCTGCCTCGGCCTGGGCATCGAAAAAATTCGCCTCACCGGCGGCGAGCCCACGCTCTATCCGCACCTTACAGAACTGATCGCCGAACTCGGCCGCCTCACTCCTGCCATCCGCGACATGGCGATCACCACCAACGGCTCCACACTGGCTGACATGCCCGTGAAACAATGGCGGCAAGATGGCCTGCAGCGCATCACCTTCAGTCTCGACAGCCTCCGACGGGAGAGAGTGCAATCCATCACCCGCACCAGCACAACCCCGCAATCCGTCGTGGAAGCAATCCGCATCGCCCGGGACGCTGGCTTTGATCCAATCAAGGTGAACGCCGTCATCATGCGCGGCGTGAACGATGATGAGGTTGCGGATTTCGCGGATTTCGCGCTGGAGCATGGCATCGACATGCGATTGATCGAATTCATGCCGCTGGATTCCAGCCGCGTCTGGGACCGCAACGATGTAGTCAGCGCGGATGAAATGCTCGAATCAATCCGCGCTCGGCATCATCTGATTGCAGTCGATGACGATGATCCCTCAAGCACCTCGATGAACTTCATGCTTGGGAATCCAAAATCCAAAATCCAAAATCCAAAATCTGGTTTGGCCCGCATCGGCATCATCGCCCCCGTCACCCGGCCATTCTGCGGGGCATGCAGCCGGTTGCGCATCACGGCTGATGGAAAGATTCGCCCCTGCCTGTTCAGTCTAAGTGAGTGGGACCTGAAGCCCTTGCTTCGCGATGGCGCCTCCGATGAACAACTTCGTCAGTTCATCGTTGACTCCGTTTGGACCAAGCAGGCAGGTCACGGCATCGGTTCCAAGACCTTCCAGCAGCCTTCCCGCACCATGTCCGCCATCGGCGGATAACGCGGCGGCATCGGCGGCTGATCGGTGCTACAGTTGCCGGTCCCATGCAAGTCGAGCCGGCGACCGCATCTCATGCCAACTTCCGCAAGTGGCTGCACCGACTGCTGCCAGTGCTGGGAATCCTGCTTTTTGTCGTCGCCGTCTGGACCCTGCGGCACCAACTCAAAAAGCACAGCCTTGACGACGTTCGGGCCGCGCTGGAAGAGATTCCACTTCGCAGCATCCTGTGGGCCTTTGTGTTCACGCTTGTCGGCTACATCAGCCTGACCGGGTACGACTACCTCGCCATGCGGTACGTCAATCACAAACTGCAGTATCACCGCGTGGCGCTGGCGGCGTTCATCGGCTACGCGTTCAGCAACAGCATCGGGCATTCCTATCTGACCGGCGGCACCGTGCGATACCGGCTCTATTCCGTCTGGGGAGTTGGCGGATTGGATATCGCCAAGGTCATCGCCTTCGGTCATGTTGCGTTTTATCTGGGCATGCTTCTGTTGATCGGGCAAGGCTGCATTTTTGATCCCCGGCCGGTGGCAGCGGAAACGACGATTCCGGAAATTTGGGTGCAGGCGATCGGTGTCGCCATGCTGGCGCTGGTGACATGGTACTTCATATGGACGATGCGCCGACGTCTGCCGGTGCGCATCAAGATGCTGCACTTTCCGATGCCTTCATTTGGGTTGTCGATGGCGCAACTTCTGATCGCCACCGCGGACATGATTCTGATGGCTTCGGTCCTGTACGTGCTGCTTCCGGGAGACAAGCCGATTTCCTTTGCGGGATTCGTTTGCGTGTTTATGATCGCGCAGGTCATCGGGCTGGGCAGTCAGGTTCCCGGCGGCCTGGGCGTGTTTGAGACCGCCATGCTCCACGTGCTGCAACCGCAACTGGAAGCCCCCGCCATTCTCGCAGCCTTGCTGATGTTCCGAATCATTTTCTTCCTGATTCCACTGCTGCTTGCGGTGACGTTGCTCGGCGGGTACGAGATTCGGCATCATCACCGCTTGATCTTTGCGGGGCGGCGCAAGAAAGCCGCGGGCGGCGACGGCGTTGGAGTTTAGCTGCCCGTATTCGCAGGCACTTGCGGATAATAAATCCACATCAGACACAAACCCTCCGGCGGGAGCGTAGGGCCGGCCGCTCTCCGATCTTTCGCTTCGATGATCTGCGGCATTGATTCCGGCTCCATCGCGCCTCGGCCCACTTCCACCAATGTGCCGGCAATGATTCGCACCATGTTGTAGAGGAATCCGCTGCCTGCCACTTCAATACGGCAACGGCGCGGCCCATCCGCCGTCACCTTGCAATCAAAAACCGTGCGCACGGTGTTCTCGCGGCCGTGATTCAGACGCGTGAAACTTGTGAAATCGTGCTCGCCCATGAGCAACCGGGCCGCTGCGTTCATCCGCACGGGATCGAGTTTGTACGCGGTATGCGCCACGACGTGGCGATCGAACAGCGGTCGCCGCCCCCGGCCCCTGCTCCCGCCCCCGGATGACGCACAGGAATGCGCCAGCCGGTAGCAATATCCCTTGGCGATGGCGCCGCGAATGGGATCAAAATCATCCGGCACGATCTCCGCCTTCAGCACCTGCACATCATCCGGCAGGCGGGAAGTAACCGCACGCGGCAGTTTCTCAACGGGAATGTCGCGCGTCGTCGTGAACGCCGCCACCTGTCCGCGCGCGTGCACGCCGGCATCCGTGCGCGAAGCGCCCACCACTTGCACCGGCTCGCGCACCACATGCCGCACTGCATCTTCCAGCGCGGATTGCACCGTGCGCACCGATTGATCCGGATTGATCGAATCATCCAAACTCACAAACTCTTCGGATTGATCAATCTCCGCGCGATTCTGCTTCTGCCACCCGTGAAAATTGGTGCCGTCGTAGGCAACGGTCAGTTTGTAGCGGGGCATCGCGCTTCAATTCCCGAACAAATCGCGCTCCGGAAACATGCCTTTGCTCTCAAAATGCTTGAGAGCCTCCTCCACGCCTGGGAAGATTTTCGTCGCTGTTTCGGTGATGAATGGCGATGGATTCTTCTTGGGCTTCCACACCACGTAGACTTCCTTGGTGTGCTCCCATGCGTGTTGCAACTCTCGCTCCACGCCGCTGGAGAGGCCGGGCACGCCGCCCGGCAGTTCCGGAATGAGCGAAACGATCATGTCCGCCTGATCGATCAACTTGAAATCGCGCATGTAGATCTGGCCATCCACATCGCCTGCAATATCCAGAACTTCACGCACGGAAACACGAATCGGCTTGCCACCGGAAGCGCGCCCGCCGAAACTGTGCGGCATCACTTCAATCCAATCCTTGCTGTCCTTCGCGGCGGCGATGGCGCGGTCCAGCAACAGTTTCTCATCCACATCGCCCGGATCAAACGCAATGAAGTGCTTGGCCAGCTCCGCACGGAACGCATCAATTTCCGCCAGCACTTTGGGCATGTCCACCACGTGACTCATGGGGAAACTGGGATAAACCTTGCGCATGTCCGGCCGGGTGAGCAGCCGCGCGCATGTTTCGATCGTATCCGTCTGGCGGCCGCGGCTTAGAACGTAGAAATCATTCTGACATCCCGTGGCTTGAGCCATGAGTTCGGTTGCAAGAATTTCCTCCTCTCGCCAGACCATACAGTCCTTGAGCGTGGCGTCGATCTCATGTTCCGCATGCAGGCGATGATGGACGATCTCGATATTGTCCACCAGACAGATGAGCATGTTGGGATTGAACTTTTGAATCTGATCGAAATCGATTGCGCTGAACAGGCCGTGCCGCCAGCGGAATGTAGCGTGCGTGTTGAGGATGACATTGGGATGTTCTTCGGCCGGACTGGTGGCGGCGATGATGTCCTTGAACGCCCCTCGTCGCAGCGCGGTCAGCCGGCTAAGGGGAAGATCGAGAATGCGACCGGGGCGAATGTCTTTTCCCTCGGCGTACATCATGTCGCCGACGTTGAACAATTTGATCGGCCTGCCGCGCTGGCCGGACAGTTTGGCCACGGCATCGAGGTACCGCTTCTTGTCCATGCCGATTTGTCCGGTGACGACCGCTCTCATTGGTGCGGAAGTATAAGGCCGACGGGCTGCCCGTGCGGATTTTCGCCGCTACGATGTGTAGTCCCATGAGCGCTGCCCCAGCCATTTTCAAGCCTGTTTCAACCAGCCGCACGAAGCCGCCGGGCTTTGATGCGCGGCTGGAGCCGATAATAAGCAAGGTGCGCGAGGGCAGGCGGCTGTCCTTCGATGATGGCGTGCTGCTGTATGAAACGCGCGATGTCTGGACTGTTTGCTCGCTGGCCGATCAGGTCCGCAGGCGAATGCATGGCGACATCGCCTACTACAACATCAATCGCCACCTGAATTACTCCAACATCTGCGCGCTCTCCTGCAAGTTCTGTGCGTTCTATCGCAAGAAGGATCAGGATGGTTCCTATGAACGGACGCTGGAAGAAATTCGCGAAGAAGCCATCAAGGCGGCGGCGGGCGGCGCGACGGAGATTCACATCGTCGGCGGACTGCATCCGTGGCTGCCGTTTGAGTACTACACCAACATGATGCGGACGATCCGGCAGACCGCGCCGCAATTGCACATCAAGGCGTTCACGGCCGTGGAGATTGTGCATCTGGCGCGCATCTCCAAGCGCGGCCCGAATGGGTACGAAGGCATCAAGGCGGTGCTGCAGGATTTGAAGGAAGCAGGCCTCGGTTCACTGCCTGGCGGCGGAGCGGAAGTATTTGACGATCGCGTCCACGATGAGGCGTACAAGGGAAAGATCCGAGCCGGCACATGGCTGGATGTTCATCGGGCGGCGCATGAAATCGGGTTGAACTCCAACGCCACCATGCTCTACGGCCACATTGAACAGCGAGCCGATCGCATCACACACATGCTCATGCTGCGCGAGCAACAGGATCACAC
>CAZWJR010000145.1:0-7779 GCA_964634655.1 uncultured Isosphaeraceae bacterium
CCTTTTCCTGCTCAACCCACCTTTCGTTTTAACTGCTCAAGCCACCTTACGTGTTCACGTGTGACTGATGCTGGAAAGTGACTGCAGGTGTTGGGCCATGGCTCTTGCGGCGTGGCCACGGTGAGAGCGGGCGTTTTTCTCCTGGGTGGAGAGTTCTGCGCTGGTGCAGTTGCGATCCGGGAGGAAGAGGAGCGGGTCGTAGCCGAAGCCGTTGGTGCCACGGGGCTGATCGGTGATGAGGCCGGGGAATTCGCCACGGGTTTGGGCGAGGATGTTGCCTTGGGGATCGGCAAGGCACATGGCGCAGACGAAGCGGGCGGTGCGTTTTTGGGGCGGAATGTTTTTCAATTCAGTGAGAAGTTTGGCGTTGTTGGCGGCATCACGTTGGGCGCGAGAATCGCCGATGCCGGAGTATCGGGCGGAATGGACGCCGGGCGCGCCGTTGAGTGCATCGACTTCAAGGCCTGAATCATCAGCAAGGCACATTTGTTTGGTGGCCTGTGCGTAGGCGATGGCCTTGATGCGGGCGTTTTCTTCGAAGGTGAGGCCATCTTCGATGGGTTCGGGCGGAATGCTTGGCAGAGAATCGAGACCAATGACGAGGAAGCCGAGCGCGGCGAGGATGGCGCGGACTTCATCGATCTTGTGCGGGTTGGAGGAGGCGAAGAGAAGTTGCATGCGGCGATTGTAGAGGTGTTACACTGGGGTGCAGATTGCTGGCGTGTGGATTTGCGAATTGAACAGGGGAAATGCGATGAAGCACAAGACGTGGTTTCGACTGGTGATCAAGGCGATTGGGGTGCTGCTGATTGGATTGAGCCTTCGAGAAATGTCGATGCTGGCCTTTTGGGTTGTTGTGTGGCTGTTCGATGAGAGTCAGACATCTCTTCGTGGGATGTCACCACAGTATTCATTTGCCAACGTTGCGTACGCGCTTCCAGATTTGGCGGTTTTTGCGTTTGGAATGTATTTGTTCTTTGGGGGCGCGTGGATCGTCAACAAGTGCATTCCGAGCAACAAGCCTTATTGTGCGGAATGCGGGTATGACTTGTCGCAATCAACAGGCGAGCGATGCGCGGAGTGCGGGACTGTGATTACGAAGAGCGCGTGAGGTTCGTGCGAACTGAAGTTCGCACGCCGGTGCCAAGAAACTCAATCACATTGTTGGGACGAGGACGAGTTTTGGTGTTTGTGGTGTGCCGCCGAGTTCAGGGTGCTTGGGGTCTTTGAGATCGATGAGCGGTTCGCCGTTCATGAGGCGGGCGGGGAATTGTTTGGCGATGTTGACGACGGCGTCGCTGAAGAGGCCGCTCTTTGCGTTGATGGCGCGGCGATCGAAGAGGCCGACGGTGACGGTGCTCCACTGGTGATCATCATCGTGATAGAAGTAGGCTTCCAGGCCACGGGCGCGGAGTTGAGCGGCGTACTGCTCTGCGGATTTCTGGGCGGCTTCGTAAGATTGGCGGTTGGCGCCTTTTTCATCGGTGACCCAGATGGCGACATCAAGCGTGTAGAGAGGATCGACCTTTGGATGGGCTTTTCTGGCGGAAAGCAAATCGTGGGGATGGAGGTTGCCTTGCGTGAGGCGAAGGTCGATGCGGGTGAGGATAATGCGATTGAAAACGGGGTGACCGTTGTAGGTGATGGCCTTGAGGCGTTCCTGATCGGCTTTGGCGGCTGGGTCATCGCGGCCGGTGTACTTGCCGTAGAGGACCATGGAGCCCTTTGCGGTGGTGTGGACGCGTGTGCCGGTGACGGTGGGAGCGACCTTTGGGAGATCGCGGATCATTTGCTGTGCGGCGTCCTCGTGGCCGGGCTCGGTAAAGGTGCCCAGGACGAGTGACCAGACGGTGTGGGCTTGTGCGGGGCTTGGATTGGCGTTTGGGGAGGAGGATGGATTGGCAGTGGCGGGCGGGGCGGTTGAGCCGGGGGAGTTGCTGGCCCAGTCTTCGCCGAGGTAGAGGGGCTGCTGCTGGGTGGGTTTGGCGGGATCAGCGGCGGGTTTGGGGGGATCGACGCAGGAGAAGAGTGCGGCCGCGGAAAGGATGAGGCCAAGTGATGCGGAATGCGCTAAGATTCGTGGGGAAATTTGGAGCAACATTAGCAAGGTCCTAGAACGTTCTAAACCTAGTCCGGGGCGTGAGTTATGTCAAAACGGCAGTCGAGGTGAAAGTTCAAGGGAAGTTGATGGGAGCGACGATACCTAGACTGGAGAAACTGGGTTGGAAATGGAGTGATGATAGCGGGTCTGACTGGCGGATTCGCAGTATTTAGGCACCTCATAGGCGGACACGCAGGAGCGTTGTTGGAATGTCAGATCTTTCTCCCATTGGCGTATCGCAGAACAGTTCAACGAGCGCGGTGAATCGCATCGCGGCGACTTCGTTCCATTCGGAAGTCGGGCGCGCGGTTCAAGGCGAGCAAGCGACGCCCGCGGCGACGAGCGACAATCAGGATCGGGTGGAACTTTCGAGTTTTGCCAAGTATCTGGATCAATTAAGGCAGTTGCCTGATGTGCGGCAGGGACGGGTGGATCATGTGCGGAGCGCCATTGAGGCGAATACGTACGAGAGCGATGCAAAACTGGATGCCGCGATTGAACAGTGGGCGCGCGAAGAGTTGTAAATCTGATTTGGAATTGAGTGAATGAAAAAACGAAGACCGCCGCATCTCTGCGGCGGTCTTTTTTTTCGTGAGTTCAAGGAAGAGTTCCAGCGGATTACTGGGGGCAGGCGCCACAGCTGTTGATGACGGCAAGGAGGTCTGTAACGTTGATGGCGCCATCGTTGTTGATATCGGTGGGGATATCAGCGACGTTGATGTTGGCGGTCATGCCGAAGGAGCAGTGCGGCGTGCAGAAATACGGGATGGCACCCTTGAAATCGAGTGGGATGCCATAGAACCAACTGCCGGAACCGAAGGCCTGATTGAATCGACCATCGCCGGTGCAGGCGGAGCCGCTGGTGAGAGTGTGCACTCCGCCGACCCAGTCCCATTCAATGGTGTCGCCGGATTTGGCGTTGACAACGGCGGGAGAGAACGTGAAGTCCTGCACGGTGACGACGTGGGTGATGTGGGTGATATTCCCCCAGGTATTGATGACGCCGAGAAGGTCGGCGACGTTGACCTGATGATCGCCGTTGGTATCGGCCGGGCACGGGGGGTAGAGGACGTTGAAGACCATATTGGGACCGGTGGCGAGGTTGTTGCTCCAATCTCGAGCGGTGACGAAGTAAGTCACGACGCTGCCGGAGGGCTGGGCGGGAATGACGCCGCGCCATTCGGAGTTACCAACCCATTTCATTGAAACTTGGTTGGTTGTCAGAGCACCGACGGAGTAGTTGAGTTTGATGCCCTTATCGAAAAAGCCACGATCGGAGGACATGTTGTCGTAGACGACGGTGCGGACAACCCACCCGCCAGGGGAGCTAAGGCTGTCGGGAACCTGTTCGGTTTTGACGATTCTGGGGAGTTGTGTATCGGGGCGGCCGCTGACGTTCATGTAGATGCGATTGGTGAAACTTCCGGACTCACCTTGTGCGGTAACGACATCAAGTCGGCCATCGTTGTTAAGGTCTGCGACCTTGACATCAAGGCTGGAATCGCTGACGGCGGTGATGAGGCCGTTGACAAGGGTAAAGGTTCCGGTGCCGTTGTTGCTGTAGATTCTCTCGGTGGTGCCGAGGGAAGCGATGATGAGGTCCATGTCACCATCGTTGTCATAGTCAAAGAACTTGCTGTCGTTGTCGTCTATGGTATTGGTGGGAAACGTGGAGGACGTGAAGGACCCGGAGCCGTTGTTGCGGCCGAGGAGTTCGGAATTGGTGCTTGTGGGATGGGCGTTTGCGCCAAGGAGATCGAGATCGCCGTCACCATCCATATCACCGAGGTCGTAGGAGTAGTTGTTCTTTTCACTGGGTGAAGTCACACCGGTGAAGACGCCCAGGCCGTTGTTTTTGTAGGTTTTGCCGTTCGTAGTGGAGGCTGTTGTGTTTCGGCTGGCGATAATAAGGTCGAGAGTAAAGTTGCCATCAATATCGCCAAAGATGCAATCCATGGGCTGTATGACGGTTTCGTTGGGCATGCGTGATGCGGTTTCATCGGTGAAGAAACCCAAACCGTTGTTGATCCAGAGGACACCCTTGGCGGTTCCAAAGCGACTGGCTCCGCCGTTGACGAGGTAGATGTCGAGGTCGCCATCGTTATCGACGTCGGCGAACTGGCCGCGCGTGCTGCTTAGGAGCATGACGGGGAGACGAGCGGCGGTTTGATTTGAGAAAACGCCGCTGCCATTGTTGATGAGAAGTTGCGGTTGGCGGGCGAAGTCCTGTGCGACGATGATGTCGAGATCGCCATCGCCATCAACATCGCCGAGTTCAGCACCGCGGCAAAGGAAAAGGGCACCGGCGGCGCGAGTGGAGGATTCATCAGTGAAGGTGGCGGAACCATTGTTGATGAAGATGCGGAGTTGCTGGGGGGCACCGGCGGTTGAATAGTCTCCGCCGTTGGCGAAAATGATGTCGAGATCGCCATCGTTATCTATATCGCCGATGGTGAGCTGATTGGTGTATTCAAGCAACCCGGGGGGGAATAGAGAGGCGGTCTGATCCTGGAATTGCTGAGCAAGTGCTGGTGTCTGGTAAGCGGAGCAAAGGATTGCCAGAGTTGCAATCCGAGCCAGCATGGATTTGGTTGGATTCATCATCTTCGCTTTCATCCCTCATTTAGAGCCGTAGCGCGGCTGTTGGGGGGGTGCGGTTCGCGTACGCGAACCCCACCTTCCCGCCACGCAAAAACCGAGTTCCGACCCCAAGAGTACACGCTAATTCTCATCGTGCACAATAAGAACAGGGTTGAATCCCTATGAAAGTCGATTTTTCTCGAATCACTGGGGTCTGGAGGCCAAAAATGGGGGTTTGGGAAGGTCAGCGACATGGGTCATAGTCGGAACTGACCAAGATTGAGATTAAACGGGGATTAAAGATGGTCCATGTTGGCTGACAACGCCCGATTGCGGATTCAGCCCCAGTTGTTGATGACTGTGAGGAGATCGTTGACATTGACCTGACAATCGCCGCCGAGGGGTGAAACATCGGCCGGGCAATTGGTTGATGGCGGGCAGCGAAGGGGGCACGCGCCCCAAGCGTTGATGACATTGAGGAGATCGATGACGTTGACCATGCCATCGGCGTTGGTATCACCACGTTTGGAGGCAATGGCGGCGTCGGCGAGGTAACCGGCGACGGATCTGGTGAGGTTGGCGGCGAAGGAATAGTGGATGTAGTTGGAGGACTCCACGGCGTCGCAGAGTTGGTGATAGCAGCCGTATTGGGTGTAGAGGTGTTCGACGAAGCAGATGGCCTGGTAGCCGGCGGCGTTGAAGGGTGCGTGATCGCTGAAGGTGGCGTTGCCGACATCGCCGACCTGGAGGCCGTTGCCGTACATTCCAATGGCGGCGATCAGGGCGTTTTTGAGAGGTGCGGAGGCGGCGTTGCTGTAGAGATTTTCGCGATTGTTGCCGACATCGTGTGCAATCATGTCCAGTTGGACCATACCCCGGATGATGTCGCCGGGGTGTGTGTTGACATAGGCGGTGGAGCCGATTTTGCCTTGTTCTTCGCGATCCCAGGCAATGAATTTGATGGTGTAAGCGGTATCGAACTGGGAGAGGACGCGGGCAATTTCCAACATTGCCGCGACGCCGGAGGCATCATCATCTGCACCGGGGTTGTTCACGGTGTCGAAGTGTCCGCTGACGATGTAATAGGAGTTGGGGAACTGTGTGCCGGTTTTGGTGCCAACGACGTTGTAGTAGGTCACGCTGTTGTAGGTGAAAGGGTGGAGCTGGACATCCAGGCCGTAGGATTGCAGTGTGGAGACGATGTTGTTGCGGCAGGGATCGTGCTGGGCGCCGCTGATGCCCTTGTTCATCCCGAGGTGGGTGTAGAGCACGTTGTCGAGAATGTTCTTGTAACTGTTGACATCCACTTTGGAGGCGACGGTCTGGCCAATCGCGCTGGCGAGGACGGAGTGAGCGAGGGAAAGGGCCAGGACAATCGTGAGGCCGCCCACAGCGATGATCTTTCGTGATACGTTCATGGATCGAGTGTACTGCTGAAAACAGCACGAGGCGCGGCGGTGAGGCCACGAAAGCGAAAAACGATTCGGATGTGTTAAAATAGCGGTTTTCGGAGGGCCGGAAGGGGAGAAAATCACTCTTGAATGCCGGTCGGATCCTTGCCCTGCTCAATGGCGGCGATCTTGTGAACCCGACGTGCGTGACGGCCGCCTTCGAATTGAGTTTTCAGGAAAACATTGGTGATGGCGATGAGTTCTTTGCCGGGCGTGGTATCGGCGGAAAGGCAGAGGACGTTGCAGTCGTTGTGGCTGCGGCACATGCCGGCGGCGATCTCATCGAAGACCAGACCGGCACGAATGCCATGGACTTTGTTGGCGGCGATGGAGACGCCGATGCCGGAACCGCAGATGAGGATGCCGCGATCGGCTTTGCCCTGACGGACGGCGTTGGCGACGAGCCATGCGTTATCGGGGTAATCGCAGGATTGGCCGTGGCATTCGAACTGCTGGGAGACCTGGTGGCCCAATGAAGAGAGGTGGGCGGTCAGGAGTTTTGCGGCATTGTCACCGCGATGGTCTGATCCGATGGCAATTCGCATGAAGGGAACCAGTTACGGCGAGACGCCGGCGAGCAGGTCTTTGAGGCGCTGGGGAATAAGGCGAGACAGGCGGCGGCTGATGGCGTCATACGCATCCTGCCCCATGCCGATGGGGTCTTCGATCTCTGATTTTGGATCGAGCAGGACGATTTTCTCCTGATCATCCGGTGAATCTGCCACCAAGGCGCGAGCGGCGATCTGCTGGGAAGAAGACATGCAAAAGACCAGATCGGCCTTGCGGATCATCTGGGGGGTGAGTTTCTTGGAGCGGCCCTCGTGCTCAATGCCAAGTTTGGCGAGGCTGCGGAGGGTTTCGGAGGTGATGGGGTTTCCATCGGCGGCCTGTACGCCAGCCGAGGCAACGAAGATTTCCTCATCGCCGCCGAGCAGACCTCCGGAGATGTGGTGGCGGGCGATGGCTTCTGCCATGGGGCTGCGGCAGGTGTTTCCGGTGCAGATAAAGAGGACGGTTCGCATGCGATGCTCAAGGGCCGAGGGAGACAGAAGATAGTATCGGCATGAGGCTCTCCTGTGTAGCGATGGACGGAGGAGGCGGAAAATGGGATGGGGAGGGCACTTGACGTTGTGGCGAACCTAGTCATGCTATGGTCCGCCCTGAATGACAATCGCCCATCGCGTTTCTGTGAACGCGGAATACATGGACGATTGAGAGTTGAGTGAACGACAACGGCACGGACGTGCCGGGAGACCGCGAGGTGGAATTCGTCAGTTATGAAGAGGTGATCGACCTGCTCGATGAGCATGGCGTTGAAGAAGCGCCCGAGGGCAGCGATCAGGTTCATCTGCGAATGGCCGATGCGGAAGGCGTCGTTCATCTGCATCTTGCGTGCAAGGAATCATCGTGCAAACCGCGGAAGGGTGCGACGGTGATTGCGGTGGAGAAAGACCGCCTGCCCAAGATGGTGGAGCACATCATTCATCTGCTGCATCTGCATCAGGTGCTTTTGATTCCGGTGGGCAAGTGGCGGCGGGTGTTTGACGCGGTGGCGTTCAGCCTGGCGGAGAATGAGCATTGGCAGGAGATCGACGCGGCGGCGACGGTTGAGTTGAACACGCGCGATCCGATCCTGTGTGAGCCGGG
>CAZWJR010000146.1:0-1440 GCA_964634655.1 uncultured Isosphaeraceae bacterium
GGAACGACGATTAGCGCATAGGGTTCGGCGGCAGCCGTGCGAGTGGCAGACCGAGTAGAAGGTGTTGCGGTGACTCTAGAAGTGCCCACCGGCAGCAGCTGGCGACGCGAGATCATTGATCGTGACAACATGATCAGGTGGGAAGCACCGGTCGCCCGATTAGGAGCGCCGGACTAGGTTTGGCAAATGGGTGAAATGAAATCCACATCGCCGCAGAGCAGAGATGAGATTCCTTTGGAAGAAGCGGTGATTGTGTTGCGAGATGTTTGCGATGCGGACCTTCCAGTTTTCTTTGAGTTTCAGTCGGACCCTGTGGCCAATCAGATGGCTGCGTTCACATCGAAGGAGCCGCTTGATTGGGCTGCATTCATGGCCAAGTGGGCGCGGCTGCGGACTGATCGCACGATCAGAATGAAGACGATTGTGTTTGAAGGAAGCGTTGCAGGATCGGTGGCAAGTTTTGAACGCGGCGATCCGAAGATTCAACGAGAAGTGACGTACTGGATCGGGCGCAAATTCTGGGGCAAGGGCATCGCGACGGCAGCACTTGGTGCATTTCTGCAAGAATACCGAGTGCGACCGTTGTATGGATGTACAGCGAAAGACAATGTGTCATCTTTGCGGGTACTGGAAAAATGCGGTTTTGTGGTAGTGGGAATTGAGAAGGCGTTCGCCAACGCACGAGGTGCGGAGATTGAGGAAGTGATTTTGCGCTTGGCGGAATAGCGACTGCGGTTCAGTGATCGCTGCCCAACAGACCGCGCTGCTCGGCTTCAAGGCACTCCGTAACCGCGACAGCGTCATTGAGGTTGGCGCGGAGCACTTTTTCTACGGGACGGGGCTTCTGCTGAATTGAATGAACTGCTCGGACAAACTCGCGGATTTCGATGTCGTAGCCGGTGAGAGGGCCCATTTCAATTGGTTCGGACCGATCAGCGGTGTGAAGCAGCAACTGGTGCGAGCGCGAGAAATCGAAATCCGCGGTGGCGCGATCGAACGTCACAAGAAACCTCATACGGAATCCTGCGGATGGCGAGAGGTCCCATGCTGCCTCGGCGGTGACGTGCGCGGGTCCATCCTTGAACTGATAAGCTGTAGTCATGTGATCGATGGTGCCACTGGTTTGAATTGAATCCGGAGGGCCGAAACAGTAGTGGATGAAGTCGACATCGTGAATGTGCAGATCGAAGAGAGCGCCGCCGCTGCGGGATGGGTTGCTGTAGAAGTCTGACCAAGTGGGACGACTGCCGAGGCGTTGGAACACAGCGCTGCGGACCGCCCCGAAGGACTGATCGCGAATGCGGTCATGCAGCCATGTCCACGCTGGCCAAAATCGCATGCACATGGCGGGCACGCAAAGCAGATTGGCCGCCGCGGGAGCAGACGCGGCATTGGCGAGACGGCGAACTTCTATTGATGAAATCGCTCCTGGTTTCTCCA
>CAZWJR010000146.1:1450-7710 GCA_964634655.1 uncultured Isosphaeraceae bacterium
TTTGATCTTGCGGACGGCGCCGGTGTAGATGAAGGTGTGGTCGACCATCAGGGTGAGCTGGCGGCGCGCCGCCTCGTCGATCAGGCGCAGGCCCTGCTCGACTGTCTCCACCAAGGGCTTCTCCACGAGCACATGCTTGCCCACGGCCAGCGCACGGATGGCAAGATCAACATGTGTCTCGGTGTAGGTGCAAATACTGACAATCTGAATGCGAGGATCGCTGAAGAAATCATCGGGGGAGGAGTAGCGTCTAATTGTTGATGGGTCCAGCGTTGTCTGACCTGTTTGCGCGAGATCGAGGTTGCCGACGGCTTGCAGAGGGTCTGCGGTCTTGGAAGGATTGGCATCGCAGATGGCAACGACTTCACAGGAAATGCCTGCGGCAGCGGCGCTTTGGTAAGCGCGAAGATGGGTCTGCCCCATGAATCCGAGGCCGATGACACCGATGCCGATGGGAGGGGATGGAGTCATTTGCGATTGACGATTGACGATCGGAGAAGAGTCGCGGCGGTGCGGATGTCCGCGATGGGGTCTGGGGCGTTGCTTTCCCGTTCGATGACGAGATTTGCATCTGGTGACAATCGATGGACTGTCGGCAGAAATGCGTGCCAATTGACAGCGCCAGATCCCACTGGTTTTTCAGTTCCCCATGTGCCGGGCGTAGTGGTTGGAATTGCGTCCTTGATGTGAACCTGGCGGACCCAGGGTGAGAGTTTGGAGAACGCTTCAACGGGGTCGCCCATGCCATAGAGGATCATGTTGGCGGGATCGAAGTTGACGCCGACCAATGGGTGATTCAGATGAGTGAGAATGCCGCAAAGCGTCTCGGCAGTTTCCTGACCCGTTTCGAATGCCACGGCAATTCCATGGGCGGTAAAGGCATCACTGATTTGGCGGAGGCGATCGATCATGATTGCGAGAAGGGGATCGTCGCGATCATGCGGAAGAAATCCTGCATGAAATGTGACCAGACGAAGGCCAAGCCGCCGTGCCAGAGCCGAATTGGCGTGAGCAGCCGCGAGATTTTCCGGCCAATGGGCATCGAGCCGTACACCGCCGGTGGTTCGAATGGATTGAAGAGTGGAGTAGTCCTCACCGCGCATCGCCATCATGCCGGAGAGCAGATTAATGCCTGCATCCTGTATCTTGCGGGTGAATTGCTGCTCGGGCCAATCGCCACGGCGAATGGGATCGAGGGCGATTTGTACGGCGGAAAATCCGCATGCCTGAACCTTGTGGATCAAATCGGCAGGGCCGGTGGGACGGAGCGACCAGGAGCACACGCCGATTTCTCGCATTCTTCGATTCTAATCGTTGGAACCGAACATGCACGATTCCCAGACCCTGCCCGACACGAATTTCACTTTTGGTACATTGATCGGTATGCGAAACATTCGAATTGTCATTCTGTTGATTCTTGCGGCAGGTCTTTTGGCCGGCGCGGCAAAACGGCCGCACGATCCGTGGGTGTTTCGGTGCGTGTTGGACAAAAAGCCTCGGATGGTGGTGCTCGCTCTGGATGAATCACTTTGGGCGGCGTACGACGCCACCACTTGTTCTCTGTACAAGGCTTGGCGGGGCGATGTGAAACTGGACGGAGCGGTGTACACAACCGAACACGGGCCGCAACCCACGGTGCGGGGCGACGCGGTTTTGGCGGGCGTGGAATCTGACAATTGGCGCGTGTCGCGGCGCGAGCAGCCAGTGGATGCCAAGGCTGTGTGGAAAGGCTATCGCATCAAGAACGATCAGGTCACGCTGCAGTATGAATTGCAAATGTCGGATGGTAAGTCGATTGGGGTGGAGGAGAACGTTGACGTTTCTGATGCCAGCGAGAATCGCATCCGATTGGTGCGGACGTTTGAGACGAATGCAGTACCTGCGGATGTTGCGGTGTCGATCGCAATACCGCAGCAACAAACAAAGGGTCCGCCGTTCAAATTGATGATCGACGGCAAGGAGGCCGCAAACCATGATGGAGCGTCGCCGGAGCAAATCACATTAAAGGCGAACGGACGCACGGAATTGGCCACGATGCTCGACCTGCCGCCGAAATCTGGACCGAAGAGCGACCGGACAAAAAAGGATGGTGGCAAATGAGCAGATTGCGATTCGCTTCCATGTTTTTTCTGGGTGCGGCGTGGTGTTCAGCGGTCTTAGCGCAAGAGGCACAACCGGATCAGCAACCGCGCGAACCGGGTATGTCCATCCGGTGTTACGACATTGGACGGCAGTTCAGCAAGTTGATGCCCTTGGTTCCGGGGCAGACGCCCAATGTCTCCAAGGTGGTGCCGGTGATTGACCTGGATCGTCGGCGGCGTGATTTCGGCGATCTCATGGAATTCTTTCTGATGGTCGGCGACGGCTTCTTGGAAATTCCGAACGCTGGCCAGTACGAATTTGAATTGACCAGTGATGATGGATCGAAATTGTGGATTGATGGAAAAGTTGTTGTCGACAACGACATGGAGCACAGCACAGAAAGCAAGACCGGCAAGATGCAGTTGAGCGCGGGGTTGCATCCGATTGAGTTGCGATTCTTTCAGGGAGTTGGTGATGCAATCGTGCAATTGAAGTGGAAACCGCCGGGGCAATCTGCGTTTTCGCTTGTGCCGACCTCCGCGCTTTCGTGTCAAAAGGGTGAGGTTCGTGTGACGTCCCCCGGACAGAAGAAATTGATCATGCCACTGGATCGCGGCAAGCCTGGCGACGGGCGGCCACTGGAAGGAGTGCATCCGAGTTACGACTTGGCGCAGGCAAGGCCGAAATCATTCAAACCGCGTGTGGGCGGGATCGACTGGCTCTCCGATGGTCGAATGGTGATGTGCGCGTGGGATGCGGATGGATCGGTGTTCTTGCTGACCGGCGCCCAGGGCAGTGATCCGGAAGCCATCAAAGTGAAGCGTATTGCAGCCGGCCTGGCGGAACCGCTGGGAGTGAAGGTGGTGAATGACCACATTTACGTACTGCAAAAGCAGGAACTGACGGAACTGGTTGATCTGGACGGCGATGACATCATTGATGAGTACCGTTGCGTTTGCAGCGGCTGGAATGTGACGGCGAACTTTCACGAATTTGCGTTCGGGCTGGCGTACAAAGATGGGTTTTTCTACGCCACACTTGCAATTGCGATTAATCCCGGCGGTCGAAGCACAAAGCCGCAGATTCCGCAGCGCGGTTCCGTGGTGAAGATTTCGACCGATGGAACGTTCGAGATTCTGGCACAGGGGTTGCGCACGCCGAACGGCATTGGGCTCGGCGTTGATAACGAGATATTTGTGTGCGACAACCAGGGCGATTGGGTTCCGGTTTCCAAGATGGTGCATGTGAAACAGGGCGCGTTCTATGGTTCACAAGCAGTATTGGGTGATGCGTCGCGCCGCTTGCCGGTGATGCCGCCCACCCTCTGGCTACCACAGGGTGAGATTGGCAATTCACCCAGTGAGATATTGATAATGAAGGATGGGCCGTACGCCGGGCAGATGATTCATTGCGAAGTGACGCACGGTGGAGTAAAGCGCGACTTCATCGAGAAAATCAACGGTGAATATCAGGGTTGCGTGTTCCGATTCACGCAGGGGTTGGAAGCGGGCATCAACCGTATCAGTTGGGGACCCGACGGCGCGCTCTATTGTGGCGGGATCGGTTCCACCGGCGACTGGGGACAGGAAGGCAAACTCAAGTACGGCCTTCAACGAATCAAGTACAACGGCAAGCCAACGTTTGAAATGCTGGCAGTGCGTGCAATGTCGAACGGAATGGAGATTGAGTTCACCGAGCCGCTTGCTGCTGGCACCGGTTGGGACCCGGACCGATATGCAGTGGAGCAGTATTGGTACAAGCCGACCACGGATTACGGCGGTGAAAAGCAGGATCGAATGCCGTTGCCGGTTCGGTCTGCAAACGTGTCGAGCGATCGTCGCAGGGTGTTTCTTGAAATCGAAGGCATGAAGCCGGGCAACGTGGTGTACATTCGATTGATCGGCCCGTGGAAGAGCGAGGCCAGTCGATCAATATGGAGTACGGAAGCGTGGTATACGCTCAATGCAATTCCGACGGATCGGGCGGGCACGATTGATCCGCACCCCCCACTGCCGCCACGAAATGTGCTTACAGAGGCGGAGGCAAAGGCAGGCTGGCGATTGCTGTTTGATGGCAAGACCACCAAAGGTTGGCGCGGCTTCAAGAAGGATGCGGCTCCTTCGGCATGGAAGGCGATCGATGAATGCCTGACCGTCACCGGGCAAGCAGGCGATCTCATTACCGATGATGAGTTCGACAACTTTGAACTCTCGTTGGAATGGAAGGTCGCGCCTGGCGGCAACAGCGGCATTATCTATCGTGTGGCGGAAGATGGTCATTACGTCTGGGAGACCGGACCGGAGATGCAGGTGCTGGACAATGAACGGCACCCTGATGGTGAAGTACCCAACACATCTGCCGGTTCGCTGTATGGCCTGTACGCACCGAATTGGGATGAGAGTTATCCTGCCGGCGTGTTTAATGCTGCCCGCATCATTGTGAACGGCAACCATGTGGAACACTGGCTCAACGGCGTGAAACTGTTTGAATGCGAGATCGGCTCTGCGGATTGGAACCAGCGCATTGCCAATTCGAAATTCAAGGACATGCCGCGATTCGCCACGATGAAGAAGGGCCATATTGCGTTGCAGGACCATGGCGACCGGGTTTGGTATCGAAACATCAAGATTCGCCCGCTCCCGCCGCAGCGATAGTCAACCATGGCCAGACCCATCACACTTTTCACCGGCCAGTGGGCTGATCTGACGCTAAAGGACATGGCGCAGAAAGCCGCATCATTTGGTTTTGATGGCCTGGAACTGGCGTGCTGGGGCGATCACTTTGATGTGACAAAGGCCGCACAGAGCAAAGCCTATTGCGATGAGCGACACGCGCTCTTGAAGAGTCATGGATTGAAGTGCTGGGCTGTTTCCAACCACCTTGTCGGCCAGGCGGTGTGCGATGTGATCGATCAGCGGCACAAGGCGATTCTGCCCGCGACTGTGTGGGGCGACGGCGATGCGGAGGGAGTGCGGCGACGAGCGTCAGAAGAAATGAAGCAGACAGCGAAAGCAGCGGCAAACCTCGGCGTGAAGGTCGTCAACGGTTTCACCGGTTCCTGCATTTGGGGCAAGTTCTACTTCTTCCCGCCGACGGATCAGTCGGAAATTCGGGCGGGCTACGACGATTTCGCCAAGCGATGGGGCCCGATTCTGGATGTGTTTGCACAGGTTGGTGTTCGCTTTGCGTTGGAAGTTCACCCAAGTGAAATTGCGTATGACACCATCACAGCACGGACCGCGCTGGAAGCCGTCGGCAATCACAAGAGTTTCGGATTCAACTTTGACCCCAGTCATTTCGTTTGGCAGGGTGTTGACCCGGTGCGATTCATCGATCAATTTCCGGATCGGATTTTTCACGTTCACATGAAAGATGTGGCGGTGCGAAGCGATTCTGCTGGCAGGGATGGCAGCATCCTGGGATCGCATCTTGCATTCGGTGATCCGGCTCGTGCCTGGGAGTTCCGCTCGGTTGGCAGAGGCGATGTGAATTTTGAGGAAGTCATTCGCGCACTCAATCGGGTTGGCTACGCCGGGCCGCTGTCGGTGGAATGGGAAGATGCGGCGATGAACCGCGAGCACGGGGCAAAAGAATCACTGGAGTATGTGCGTCGCTTGGATTTTCAGAGTTCGGCGGTCGTGTTTGATGAGGCGTTTCGACGGACAGAAAGGCACTAGGCACTGGGCATTAGGCATGTGTGCCTAGTGCCTGATGCCTGATGCCTCTTTCTCGCAAACTTCGAATGGGAATGGTTGGCGGCGGGCGCGATGCATTCATCGGCGCGGTGCATCGCATGGCCGCCCGATTGGATGGCGAAATCGAGTTTGTCGCCGGGGCGCTGTCATCGACGCCGGAGAAATCCCTTGCAAGCGGCCGCGATCTCGGGTTGCTGCATGATCGCAACTATCCAACCTGGCAGGCGATGCTGGATGATGAACTGAAACGCCCCCCCAATGATCGCATCGATTTCGTCAGTATCGTCACGCCCAACTACAGCCACTTTGAAATTGCAAAGGCCTTTGCCGAGAAAGGGATTCATTTTGTCATCGACAAACCGATGGTGACAAGTGTTGAGCATGCGGAGGAATTAGCGCGGATCGTTAAGAAAAAAGGCGTGGTATGTTGTGTGACCTACAACTACAGCGGCTATCCACTTGTCAAACAGGCGCGCGAGATGG
>CAZWJR010000147.1:0-7709 GCA_964634655.1 uncultured Isosphaeraceae bacterium
GGGATCGGTGGTGCTTGCAGCGGTGCTCCTGAAGTTGGGGACGTATGGGCTTTATAGATTTGTGTTGCCGATGGTTCCAGTGGCGGTGGTGGAATACGCGCCGCTCATCGGTGTGCTTGCGATCATCGGAATTCTGTATGCGGGACTCATTTGCTGGGTGCAGAGCGACATCAAGAAACTGGTTGCATATTCATCGGTGAGCCACCTGGGCTTCTGCGTGTTGGGTCTGTTTGCGATTAATCCGCTGGGTGTGCAGGGCAGCGTCCTGTACATGTTGAACCACGGACTTTCCACCGGCGCACTGTTCTTTCTTGTGGGCATGATCTATGAAAGGTATCACACGCGAGATATGGATCGGTTGAGCGGGTTGGCTCGGCGGATGCCTGTCTGGGCGTTCTTCATGGTTTTCTTTGTTTTGGCTTCGGTGGGCTTGCCGGGGTTGAACGGATTTGTGAGTGAGTTTCTGTGCTTGATCGGCGCGTTCACTGCGACGCCGGATAGTGCGATCTATCCCGGCGTGCTTGGACCGTGGTACGCGGCGTTTGCGGGAATGGGAATGATAATTGCGGCGATGTACCTGCTCATTATGGTTGGCAAGGTTGTATTTGGGCCGCTGAAGGAACCGGCTCACGGACACGGGCATGACGAATCGGCGTTGCCAGCGGATTTGAGTTTGCGTGAAATCGGTGTGCTGACGCCGCTGGCTGTGCTTTGCCTTTACATCGGTTTTCAATTCAACACGTTGACCACCGTCATGGAGAAGCCGATTGAACATGCCTTGGCGGCGTATCCGGCGACCATGATGAAGGCGCAAAGACCCCTATTGGGTGGCCCCGAATTTGCTCTGCAGCAAATGGAATTGGACCGTGAAGGCGCTGACAAAACGGGAGGGAATTACGAATGACGTTGGCCCACCCGATGCTACAGAAACTGTGGTTCTTGATTCCGGAGATGACGATTTTCGTTGGCGTGGTGGTTGTTTTCATCATGGGGCTTTCGCCTTCCAAGCGAGTGCGGGAGTTGCTGCCGCTGATCACCAGCGTATTTCTTGGGTTGGGATTAGTCTTGACACCGCTGGTTTATGAGAGCGAAACGGGTCGAATTTATCTTCAGCAGTCTGGCTTTCTGCTTCTGCCGATGCTTGGCAAGTACGTGAAGATGGTGGTGTGCGGGATTGGAATTATTCTTGCGATGACGACTGTGGGGATGATTGACCGGCGGCTGGAATCGGCGATGGCATCGGGACGTATCGGCTTTGATCCTATCCGTGCCAATCGCGGGGAGTTCTATGCGTTTTTCATGTTGAGCCTCATGGGGGTAATGCTGGTCTGCAACGCGAACGATCTCATCTGGCTGTTCCTGGCGTTGGAACTGACATCGCTGCCGACGTACATCATGGTGGCGATCAGTCGGCCGTCTCGTCGGGCTCAAGAGGCGGCGGTCAAGTACTTCTTTCTTGGGGCGATGGCGACGGCGGTGTTTCTCTACGGATTTGCGTTGCTGTATGGATCCACCGGCACGATGATTCTGACGGAGATGCGAGAGGCGTTTCATGCGCAGGCAATTGCTGGCGCGCGTTCGCCGGGCATCAACGCCGGAATCAACGTTGTGGGGATCATCGGAATGATTTTGGCGCTGGTGGGGGTGTCGTTCAAGATAGCGGCGGCACCGATGCACTTCTACGCGGCGGATGTGTATGAAGGGGCAGCATCGCCGGTGACGGCATTTCTTGCGTTTGTGCCAAAGACGGCTGGTTTCATTGCGATCATACTTTTGCTGTCGACGCTTGGCTGGAGTTTTCAAGCCGGGGCGGATCAACTTCCGCAGCCAATTCTCATCACGTTGTGGATGATTGCGGTGCTCGCCATGACGCTGGGCAATGTGGGAGCGATTCTCCAGAAATCCGTCAAGCGGGTGCTGGCGTATTCATCGATCGCCCACAGCGGTTACATGCTGATAGGCATCATTGCTGGTCCGGCACATGATGGCATCAATGCAGTGCTGTTCTATCTGCTTGCGTATGGCGTCATGAACACGGCGGCGTTTACTGTGCTGGCCGGGCTTGAACGCAAGGGCGTTGAAATTGAATCGATGGAAGATCTGGCCGGCCTGCGAGTAAAGCATCCGGTGATGGCAATCGTGATGGCGCTGGCGTCGGGATCGCTGCTGGGTATCCCGCCGCTGCTGGGGTTCTTCGGCAAGTTGTATTTGTTCATTGCAGGAGTTGAGGCTGGGCAGATTCCGCTGGTGGTGATTGCGGGGCTCAACAGCGCGATCAGCGCGTGGTACTACCTGCGATTGATAGCGATGCCGATCATGTCCAAGCCGAGCGCGCAAGCGGAAACAATCGTGTCCAATCCGCACAAGTGGCCACGGATTGCAGGCATTGTTACGGCGATAGCGGTGGTGGCATTGCCGCTGCTTCTATCGCCGCTGTTCAAGGCATCGGAGGATGCGGGGTCGGCAAAGAGAGCTGTGGCGGGTGTTTCGCGGCCGATTGCAACGGCTGAAGCGAATGCGTTTGAATCAGACGGAATGCACTGATCAAGCGTTAGCAGTGGCGAAATCAGAAGAGGATGTTCTCAACCGCCTTTGGCTTTGGCATCGCCGTGACCGCCCTCGGCCTTGCCGCCGCCTCGTACGCGGCTTTCCTGGATCACAAAGCCCGCGACTGCGGCAACGGTGACAAGCAGGGGAATGAGGTGCTGGTTGCCTTCCAGGCCACTGCGGATGGCAGGTTCCCAGCCGGGTACCTGCATGAGCAGGGTGATGGAACCGAGGACCATCATGGCTGCACCGCCAATGGAGGTGAACAGCACGACGACGATGCGGAAGATGACGAAAGAAAGCAGGGCCAAGGCGATAAAGCCCATGGCGGCGCCGGCCCATTTGGCATCAGCGGGTGTGGCGTGTGCAAGGGTCCAAGCGTTGGCGCCGAGGAACGCGCCGGTCAGACCGCCGAAAACCGCAACGGTCCATCGCAGCATTGGAGTTGCAATCGTGGCAAAGAGAACACCCAAGGCGATAGCAACGATCAGGGACTTGCCCATTTGCTGACTAAGTATGTGGCCAACGAAGAGGCCCAGAAGGAAGGCGAGGGCCACAACGACCCACTTGTGCCACTTGTAGCCGTACAGAACGCAGAGGATGCCGACGACCAGGATGACGGAGCCGCCGATGATGGGCATCTTGGAAAGGTCATCGAGGAGTTTTTCCGGGTGAGTGATGATGTCCATCTGCTGGATGGCAGACCCAAACGAGTTGACTTCCTGGGCAAGTGTGAGTGTGGTAAGCATGGCAGCGGCCTCGAAAAATTGAGCGAAACACCCGGGATGGATGAGTGCCGCGAAACAAAGCGGGGCTCATTTCCGGGCGTTTAGCCCTGTGTCGAAGGCTTATCGGCTGCGCGCTTGCGGAATGTCCACTGAATAACCACGCCGACAAAACTGGTTATCAGCCACAGAGTAAGCCAACTGGTGCCGGTAGTCGGGATCCAGATTCGCTCGGCGATGCCGTAGCGAACGGCGATGATCTGCAGGCCGCAAAGCCAAAGCAGCGAACCGCCAAGGGCGGTGATGGCGACCGCAGAGAGCGTAGGGGCCACGCCGCCGAGGATGAGGCCAAAGACGGCTCCTGCGATCATGGAGACCGTAAGCGTGGGTCGGAGGGCCTCTGGAGTGCTGTCCCACTTCTGGCGAACAGCATCGCGTATGCGGGCGGTGAAAGCGCTCAACTCGGCGATCTGTTCATCTGCTTTTCCGCCGAGCGATTCTGAAAGCGCAGTCTTTGCGCGGTCAAGTTGTTCATTGACGGCGGTGGCGGCGGACTTGGCGGCCTCATCAATTTTCTCCTGGGTTTCCGGTTTGATTAGGGTTGAATTGGGAGCCTCGATATCCTGAAGGGTCTTGCCTTCGCTGCGGGCTTGCCATTCTGCAAACGAGATGACGCCCATGGGTGACGCAACGGCGAAGATCATTGCCATGGCTCCGGCGATCGCGAGGCGGTATGCAATTGCCATGATGCAAGCGAGTACCACGGCACCGACGATGGTGGTGGCCCAAGTCCAGATACCAAGGTGCAGTGATTCACCAATGATCCAACCGATTGCGCCTCCGACGATAATCCCAAGGATGGCAAAGCCGAAGCGGAGGAGTTTCTTTCCCGCGGCCCAGAGCAACAATCCAACGATCACCAAAGCGCTCACAGCGATGAGGCTGGTGTCGGGCATGGAGTGAAAAGTTTGAGAAAGGTCGTTCATGTGGAGTCAGGTGCATACTTCTTCGGCATTTGGTTTCAATTCTTACCGGAAATGATGCACCAACCGTGCGAGAATTGTGGCATCCATGGGGCAAACGTACCATGTCTGGAATGCCAATTGGACCTATGTTATGCACGGGAATGGGCCTGCCTGCTCTACTGCTTGGATTGGCGGGTATGGTGGACCCGCCGGCGGCCGGTCCGGCGGGACCGGGGGTATCGAATGGAGAATCCATGACTGGCGCCCAAACCAAGCCTCAAAACTCACCAGCCGGATCAAAGGTTCAGCATTCAAATCACCTCATCCATGAAACCAGCCCGTACCTGCTGCAGCATGCGCACAATCCTGTGGATTGGCATGCGTGGGGTTCGGAAGCATTTGAACAGGCCCGGACGCAGGACAAACCTATCTTTTTGAGTATTGGATATTCCACCTGCTATTGGTGTCATGTGATGGAGCGGGAGTGTTTTGAGAACGAAGAAATCGCGGCGATCATGAACGCGAATTTCATCTGCATCAAAGTGGATCGGGAGGAGCGGCCGGATGTGGATGATGTGTACATGGCGGCAACGCAGTTGATGACAGGATCGGGCGGCTGGCCGATGTCGGTGTTTTTGGAACCGAAGACACTCACGCCGTTTGTTGCGGGGACGTATTTTCCGCCGACGGATTCGCTTGGGCGGCCGGGGTTTCCAACGGTGCTGCGGCAGATTGCTGATGCTTGGAAGAACCGGCGCGATGTGGTCATGAAGCAGGCGGATCAAGTATCAGGGGCGGTGAAGCAGTACTTGTCGCAGAAGGGTCAGCCTGTGCCAGTGGGGCCGAGAGAGGTTGAGAAGGCAGTATCGGATTTGTTGAGCGTTTACGATCGCGTTGATGGAGGGTTTGCGGGGGCGACGCAACGTGCACCGAAATTTCCGACGCCGGTAAATCTGGATTTTCTCATCGGCGCGAGTTGGGACCTCAAAGCGGTGCGAGATGCGGTTACGTTTACTTTGGATCGCATGGCGATGGGGGGTATGTACGATCAGATTGGCGGTGGATTTCATCGCTACAGTGTGGATGAGAAGTGGCTGGTGCCGCATTTTGAGAAAATGCTGTACGACAACGGCCAGTTGGCATCGACGTACGCCGAGGCATTTGAATTGACCAGGGACCCGTATTACGGGGAAATTGTTCGTGAAACGCTTGACTATGTGTTGCGGGAGATGACCGGACCCGATGGCGGGTTTTTCAGTGCGCAGGATGCGGAAGTTGATTCCCGGGAGGGTGACAACTATCTGTGGGTGGAGGGTGAGATTCGTTCAACGCTCTCCAACGCCGGGTTGAAAGATGATGTTGATTTTGCGCTTGCGATATATGGATTTCGCGAGGGAACGAATTTTCAGGACCCTCATCATCCGGAAGATCCGTCGCGCAATGTGGTACATCTGACGTACAAGCCAGATGCGCTGGCGAAGACGATGGGCGTTTCGACGGATGAGTTCAACAAAAAGGTGGAGCGCATCAATCGCGCTCTTCTGGCAGAACGGTCCAAGCGAGCGCAGCCGATTACCGATGACAAGGTGCTGGCAGGTTGGAACGGCTTGATGATTGCGGGAATGGCGGATGGCGGGCGCGTGCTGAATGAGAAGAAGTACAAGGATGCGGCGTTGCGGGCGGCGGATTTTGTTTTGCAGAAAATGCGCGGCAAAGATGGAGGATTGCAGCGGAGTTACCGCGCGGGGCAAGCGAAGATCGATGGGTTTCTGGAGGATTACGCGCTGCTGATTCATGGATTGATCGCGGTGAATCGATCGACGGGCGACCGGCGCATGCTGGAAGAGGCCAAGCGATTGGCACAGGTTGCCAAGAGCAAATTCTGGGATGCATCGGCGGGCGGTTATTTTGATACGTTGGATGGGCAGACCGATCTCTTTGTGCGGGTGAAATCAACGTATGACGGCGCGGTGCCTTGCGGCAATTCCATCATGCTGCTGAACTTGCTCGATCTGCATGAACTGACTGCACAAACGGGCTATCTGGATGATGCTGCCGCTGCTCTTCGGAGTGTCAGCAGCGCGGTGAGCACGCATCCGACGGGTTCGGTGCTTTCTGCCCTTGCGTTGAATCGGTTCGTGAAGAATTATCCTCAACGGCTTGAAGGCGTGAAGAAAGTTGGCGTTTCGGCGTCGCCAACGGCAACATCAGGCGGGCCAGTGCAGTTCACGGTCGAGCCAAATGAGATTACGGTCAAGGTGGGGATGTCCGCAACGTTTGAAGTGAGCGTGCGGATTTCCAAACCGTATCACATTAACGCGCATGAGCCGGGCGATCCCTACATGATTCCCCTTGAGATCAAGTTGACCGGTTGTGAGGGATTGACACTGACGGCGAACTATCCCAAGGGCGAATCCTACAAAGGGGAACTTGCGGACGGAACGATTTACATTCATGCTGGGGAAGTGAGCATCCCGGTGAAAATCGAGCAGACGGGCAAGTTTTCAGGCACGCCACGGCTGTCGATTACGTATCAGACCTGCACGGACAAAGAATGCCTTGAACCAAAGACAGAATTGCTGGGTTTGCGGATTGTGGCAGAGCGTTGAGCGAATTGAACATGAAACGGATCGCACTTATCGCCACCGGCGGCACGATCGAGAAAACCTACGATGAACTTTCGGGCGTTTTGGCGAATCACGTCAGCGTGCTGGACATCATGCTGGCGTCGTTGCAATTGCGGGGTATCAGCATTGACCGGGTGAGTCTGATGAACAAGGACAGTCTGGAAATGACGGATGCGGATCATGATCTGATTGCCGCCACGGTCGCGCATTATGCGGGGTCGTATGCGGGGGTTGTTATCGTTCATGGTACGGATCGGCTGGCGAAAACCGGGCAGTGGATTCATGAGCGGGTGAAGAATCTGCGGGTTCCGATTGTTCTGACCGGCGCGATGCGGCCATGGGAAATGCGTTCAACCGATGCGCTGCAGAATCTCACAGAGGCCCTGCTTGCGGTGCAGTTGCTTGAGCCGGGCGTGTACGCAGCGATGCACAGCCAGGTGCTGCGATTTCCGGGTGTGGAGAAGGATCCGAAGGCTGGGACGTTTGTGAAGCGGCATTGAATCGCTGCTAGGTGGGATCCGGTTCGCCTTGGATGTATGTCTTGCCTCTGTAGAATTGAGCATACACAACGAAGACCAGGGCGGTGCCTGCCATGAGGGCTGTGAAGAACCAGTAGTACTGCACGGAATCAAGTTTCTTGATTCCATTGTCACTCTGGATGAAATAATTCACGCCCGAGGTGAACAGGTTTCCGAGCGAGACACCAAGGAAGTAGATGCCCATGATGAACGATTTCATTGACTTTGGCGCCTGGGTGTAGGCGAATTCAAGCGATGTGATCGAAACCATGACTTCGGCGGCGGTGAGAATGAACTTGGGCAGGCGTTGCTCGGTCTTGGGCAGCT
>CAZWJR010000148.1:0-7694 GCA_964634655.1 uncultured Isosphaeraceae bacterium
ATCTGCACACAATGCGGCTTCGATGCCAACACAGGCCAGCAACGCAGCGTCGTCTTCGCCCCACCTATTTTGAAAGATGCCGGCGCAACAAAATGGCCCGCCGTCGTTGGCATCATCTCCATGTTCATTGGCGGCGGTGTTGGATTGCTTCAGATCATCGGCTTGGTCGCATCGTTCAACGATTCCTCCGGTGGCGGCTCCTCCGCCTATGAATCAGGTCGTCACGCCGGCCAGATGGTCGGCAGCATCATTCCAATTCTCATGATGCTCTGGTTGGCGCGCACCGGCCTTCAGATTTTCAAACGGGAATCCGCCGGCATCAGCGGCATTCGTCGCTGGTCCATCACTCAACTGGTGTTTTGCGCACTCGGCATCGGATGCGGTTCAATCATCCTCGGTGGCGGCGTCGCACTAAGCGGCTCACAACGATCCGGCACACAGGTCGATCCCGCAATCGTGGCCGTTCAAGGCATGCTCATCATCGTCTTCAGCGGCCTCATGGCCCTCTGGCCGACCTTCGTGCTCATCTGGACCTCCCGCCGCGCCATCAAGCAGGAAGTCGCCCACTGGTAGGCCCCATGACCGCAGGCCAAATCAATACGCCTTCGCCCAAACCACACGCTGCTTGCTCGCCTGCCCTGTAATCACGCACTTGCCCGGCTGCGTTTCATCCGCGCCCTCAACCTGCCCCTTCAGCGGGATGCACCGCACCGTTACGCCCAATTCATCCTTAACCTTCTTCTCCACCGCCGGATCGCCGTTGAAGTGTGACAGCGCAAAACCGCCGTGAATCTCCGGCTGCTCCGCATCCTTGCTTTTCGGCGTGAAGTAGGCGTAAAAATCATCCTTGCTGTCGATGATCTTCGTATTCGCCGTGCGGAAATCCAGCGCTCGCTTGTACAAATTATTCTGAATCTCATCCAGCATCGCAGCCACTTCCCCAATGAACTGCGCCCGTGGCATCCCCGCCTTCTCCTTCGCTTCCTTGTCGCGCCGGCCAAGAAACACAGAATCACTCGCCATGTCGCGCGGCCCAATCTCAATGCGAATCGGCACCCCCGCCTTGATCCAACTCCAAACCTTGTCCCCGCCGCGCATGTCGCGCGTGTCAATCTCCACTTCAATCCGCCGACCGTGCGTCGGGATCACCCGCAGATCATCCGCCAGTTTGTGGCAATAGTTCATCACCGCCGATGGATCTTCCGCCTTGAACGTCACCGGCATGATCACCACATGCACTGGCGCCAATCGTGGCGGCACAATCAAACCGTCATCATCGCTGTGCGCCATCACCATCGCCCCGATCAGCCGGGTTGAAACACCCCACGAAGTCGTCCACGCATGTTGCAGCGCACCTTCCGCGCTCAAATACTTGATGTCCGATGCCTTGGAAAAGTTCTGCCCCAGAAAGTGTGAAGTCCCCGCCTGCAACGCCTTGCGGTCCTGCATCATCGCTTCAATGCAGTACGTGTTCACCGCACCGGGGAATCGCTCACCCGCCGTCTTCTCCCCCTTGATCACCGGCATCGCCATGTAGTGCTCTGCAAAATCACCGTACACATCCAGCATGCGCATCGTCTCTTCCACCGCTTCGGCCTGCGTGGCGTGCGCGGTATGGCCCTCCTGCCACAGAAACTCCGCCGTACGCAGAAACAAGCGCGTTCGCATCTCCCAGCGCACCACGTTCGCCCACTGATTGATCAGCAGCGGCAGATCGCGGTAACTCTCCACCCACTTGGCAAACATCGCCCCGATGATCGTCTCGCTCGTCGGCCGAACAATCAGCGGCTCCTCCAACACCGAATTCGGATCAGGAATCAATCCGCCATCCGGCCCGGGAACCAGCCGATGATGCGTCACCACCGCGCATTCCTTCGCAAACCCCTCCACGTGCTCCGCCTCTTTCGCCAGAAACGAAAGCGGAATGAACAGCGGAAAATACGCGTTCTTGTGCCCCGTCGCCTTGAACTTGCCGTCCAGCACCCGCTGCATGTTCTCCCACAGCGCGTAACCCCACGGCTTGATCACCATGCAGCCGCGCACCGGAGAATTCTCCGCCAGATCCGCCGCACGGATCACCTGCTGATACCACTCCGGATAATTCTCCTCACGAGTCGGACTAATGGCGGTTTTTGGCTTGGACATGAAGGGTTCTTGAGGTTTGAGTATGGAGCCACTAATAGCCGGGTCGCTACGCGACCCTGGGTGTCACGCGGGGTGCGACAGTATCGCAGCAACCACAGGAATCGCAAGCACGCCGCTTCGCTACGCCCCGTATATTGATCATTGCATGACCATGTCCACCACCTCACCCCTTCAATCCGCACGCCTCATCGCTGCAGACATCAAACTGGCGCACAGCGTCTTCGCCATGCCCTTTGCTCTGCTCGCCGCCTTCATGGCAGCCTTCGGCAATTCCTTGAACCTCGACTACATCATGTGGAAGCGCTTCGGCGGCCAGATCATCCTCATCATCCTCGCCATGGTCTTCGCCCGCACCGTCGCAATGATCGCCAATCGCTTGGTCGATCAATCGATTGACCAGGCAAATCCCCGCACCGCCAACCGCGCCATTCCCAGCGGACGCCTCTCTCCCTCCCGCGCCTTTGCCGCTTTCGTGATCTGCGGCGTCCTTTTTGTTTTCGTCTGCGCCGCCTTCGGTGCCCTATACGAAAACTGGCTGCCGCTCATCCTCGGCCCGTTCGTCCTGATCTGGATCAGCATGTACGGCCTGCTCAAACGTTTCACCGCACTCTGCCACATCTACCTTGGCTCAAGCCTCGCCATCGGTCCACTCGCCGCCGCCATCGCAATCAACCCACACGCCGTTCAGCAGCAACCCTCCCTCTGGCTCCTGTCCGCCATGGTCCTCTGCTGGGTCGCTGGCTTCGACATCATCTACGCCCTGCAAGACATCGATATCGATCGCCGCGATGGCCTGCATTCCATCCCCGCGAAATTCGGCCTCTCCGGCTCACTCGGGATCAGCCGCATCCTCCACGCCATCGCCGCCGCTTGCCTCATCGCATGCCTGCTCATCGATAACCGCCTCGGCATCATCTTCGGCGTTGGCGTCTTCATCGTTATCGCACTCCTCCTCTATGAACACCTCACCGTCGCCCGTTGGGGCACCACCAGGATCGCCCTCGCATTCTTCACCCTCAACGGCATCATCAGTTGCGTTCTCGGTGCCCTGGGCATCGCAGACCTGCGGATCCTATAATTACCGCACCATTCTGTGCCCACGAAATGCACGCCGTGGATTTCGCGCATCGATGAAAGGAACCCCATGAAACGTCTCCTCCAGATCGTCGCCGCCCTCGTCATCCTCATCATCGTCGGCCTTGTCGCCGCATTCCTCTACATCGATGTCATCGCCAAAGCCGCCATTGAGCGCGGCTCCACCATCGCCCTCGGCGTAACCACCACGCTCAACACCGCCAGCCTCAAAATCTTCCAGGGCCAACTCGTCATGACCGGCCTCAACGTCGCCAACCCGCCCGGCTATCAAACCAAGCACTTCCTCGATCTCAAAAACGGCGATGTCGCCGTCAGCCTCGGCTCGCTCCGCAGCGATATCGTCGAAGTCCCCCACCTCCGCCTCAAGGACATCGACATCAACCTGGAGAAAAAAGACGGCAAGGCAAATTACCAGACCATCCTCGATAACCTCAAAGGCAGCGAAACCAAACCCGCCGAACCCGCCAAGTCAGAAGGCAAACGCTTCATCGTCAAGGAAGTCTCCGTCAAAAACGTCGTCGTCCACCTCGATGCCCTCGGCTTGGTCGGCGCGGTCAACATTCCCATCGACGAAATCGAACTCCAGAACGTCGGCTCCGACACCGGCAAAGGCGTCCTCCTCAAAGACCTCGCCGGCGTCATCGTCAAAGCCATCTTCATGGCCATCGTCGACAAAGCCGGCAGCATCATCCCCGCCGACATCACCGGCGAACTCAAGTCCGGCCTCGCACAACTTGAAAGCCTCGAGAAAATCGCCGATGTGAAAAAACTCGGCGAGCTCGTCAAGCCCCTCACCGATCTAAAAGAAGTCGGCGACGTCAGCAACGCAGTCAAGGGAGTCGGCGAAAAAGCCACCGAAGGCATCGGCAAAGCCGCAGAAGGTCTCGGCGGCCTCCTCGGCGGCAAGAAAGACAATCCCTGATTTAACAATCGCTGGCTTACCCCGCCAACGATCCCATCGGGTCCCACGCCGGCAAAACAATCGGCTCCATCTCCAGCGCTCGCTGCAACTCCGCCGGCAGTGAACTCCGCTTCGCCGCGATCTCAAACATGTGCTCGTCAAACCACGAGTCGTTCATCACGTAAAAACCCTTGCGCCCGCTCGCTTCCTCGCCCCAACTGTTCTCCACGCGCCACCGTCGCGGCCGGGGGTTCTTCGCATCGCCCACCACATCCACACCCGTAAACAGCATTGCATGCGTCATCAGCGTCTGGTGATGCACCAATCGCTGACCCTTGTCCATGTCAAACGTCGTGTCGTACAGATTCTCAAAATCAAACAGATTGCGGTCCCAGATGCCCATATCCCGCCGCATCATCTTGCCAACATCGCAGCCAAACCACACCGGCTCACCGCCCATGATCGTCCGCATCGCAATGTCCTTGATCACATCAATCTCAACATTCAGATAAATCACCCGCTCTCCGCCAACCACATTGCCCAGATACTCCACCGTGTACGTGCGGTTGAACGGGCTTTCCCCATTCCGCCGCCGCGGATCGTTCACGATGCACACATACTCATCCAACTTCAAATCCACGTACTTCCGCGCAAATTCCTGTGGCGTCATCTCGCCGTCCCGATGAAACGTCTTGTCCTTGTCGTTCCACTGCCAGTCAAATTTCACCGGCGGCGTCCCAAGATGAATGCACAAAATCCGATGCACCACCGCCAGAATCTCCTGCTTCGCCGCACGCACCGCTTCCATCGGCGCGCGATGTGCCCGCAAATCACGCAGCGTCATCGCCCCCTCGCGCAACTTGTGCGTCAAAATCCCGTTCATCTTCTGCGTGTCCGATGAACTCTGCGTCTCCGGCATCGCGCTCTTGGGCACCAGGCCGTGCTTCTTCACGATGTTCACAAACATGTTCCACTGCCCGCCATCCTCCAGCGGCTTGTCCAGCAGAAACGCCACCGTCCGGTCATCCACATCCCGCCCGCCCATTTCAATCATCGCTTCCAGAAAATAATTCGCCCGCTCCAGCTTGTCCCAGAACAGCGTGTAATTCTGGCTGAATTCAAAATCCTTCAGATTCATCTTCTTCATCGCACCCACGCGGAACAAATTCAACCCCGCAAACATCCAGCAACGCCCGGATTTCTTCTGATGCGTCACCGCCCAGTCATCCAGCAAGTGACTGAACGTGTGATCCGTCCCCGTAATCACCGCGCGGTTCAACGCCACATCATCCACCGTCACCTGCGTCACCGCATTCTGCGCCAGTTGATACGCCTGCTTCCCCTCAAAGTCACTCCGCATCGCTGCCAGCAACTCCGGCGTGATCGCACTCCCCGCCGCCGCAGCAGAACCCGCAGAACCCGTTGTGGCACTCTTAACGCTAGGTGTGGCAAATGTAGTCATCGTTGTTTCCAATTCCTATCCAAAATTACCGATCAGCCCGAAACAAGTTTCGCACTGCGAACCGCTCGCAAGTTCCTAATTCCCAATCAGTGGGGCCGGCCTCTGTGCCGGCCCGATCACAGCACACACATCTGCTCCACTTCAGAACCATCCATTGTCATCTTGCGACAGTCCGCAATCCCCAAAGTATAATCGCCACATCTCGGGAAGTGTCCGAAACACTGGAGTTTCACATGCCGCGACGCCGCCGCCACGCCCAAATCATCGGTTTCTGCGCCTTCCTCTTCATCATCGCGCTCCTCCCACTCTTCTGGAACAACCGGCTGGATCGCATCCGCGCTGTCGATTTCCTCCAAATCCTCGCCGCCGGCGCAATCCTTGGCGTCATGATCACCAACATCTTCCGCATCATCCGCCAACCCGCCGCCAACTAATGCGAGTTAGAACAACGCATCGCGCCGGACGCAAATTCCCCCTCCCTTGAGGGAGGGGGTTAGGGGGTGGGTGAGAAGCCGCGATCCACACTTGACTCTTTCTGCGCCATCTGCGGCGAGCAGCGCGATCTGTCAATCTGCGGATTCTCTCTGTCTCTAAAAAAAGCCCAGGGAACAATTCCCTGGGCTCGAAATCTCATTCACACTTCAAACGCTTACTTCTCATCCTTCACTTCGTACTCCGCATCAATCACATCATCAGCCTTGCCGCCGGCCTTGCCCTGCGCCTGCGGTCCACCCGCCGTCGCACCACCTCCAGCCGCGCCACCCGGCGCGCTTGCGGTGGCTTGATACACCGCCTTGCCCAACTCGATCGATGCATCATTGAGCTGCTTGAGCGCCGCTTCAATCGCCTGCTTGTCCTCGCCCTTGAGTTTGTCCTCAAGGCTGGACAATGCCGCCTCAATGTTGCCGCGCACTTCAGAACTCACCTTGTCGCCATGCTGCTCAAGCGACTTCCGCGTCCCGTACAAAACCTGGTCAGCCTGGTTCTTCACATCAATCAACTCGCGCCGCGCCTTGTCCTCGCCAGCGTGGGCCTCTGCATCCTTGCGCATCTGCTCCACTTCTTCCTTGGACAAGCCGGACGATCCCTTGATCTCAATCCGCTGCGTCTTGCCCGTCGCCTTGTCCGTCGCGGAAACATTCAAAATGCCGTTTGCATCAATATTGAACTCAACCTCAATCTGTGGCATGCCCCGCGGCGCAGGCGGGATATCCGTCAAATCAAACCGGCCCAGCGTGCGGTTGTCCCGCGCAAATTCACGCTCGCCCTGCAAGACGTGAATCGTCACTGATGTCTGGCTGTCCGATGCCGTTGAGAAAATCTCCTTTCGCGATGTCGGAATCGTCGTGTTCTTCTCGATCAACTTCGTCATCACGCCGCCCAGCGTTTCCACGCCCAGCGAAAGTGGCGTCACGTCCAGCAGCAACACATCCTTCACCTCGCCCATCAGCACGCCGCCCTGAATCGCCGCACCAACCGCCACAACCTCATCCGGGTTGATGGACTGATCCAATTTATCCGTTGCGAAAATCTCCTTCGCAATCTGCTGAACCTTCGGCGTGCGCGTCGATCCGCCAACCATCACAACTTCCTCAATATCCTTGGCGGAAAGTTTCGCATCCTTCAGCGCTTGCTGGCACGGACCGCGCAACCGGCTGAACAAGTCATCGCAGATCGCTTCAAACTTCGATCGCGAAAGCGTCTGCTGCAAATGCTTCGGCCCGTTCTGGTCCGCCGTGATAAACGGCAGATTAATCGTCGTCTCCACCTGTGAAGACAACTCAATCTTCGCCTTCTCCGCGCCTTCCTTTAGACGCTGCAACGCCATCGGGTCCTTGCGAACGTCAATCCCTTCCTTCTTGCGGAATTCCTCCGCAACAAAATCAATGATCTTCTGATCCCAGTCATCGCCGCCCAGGTGCCCATCGCCGTTGGTGGAGATCACCTCAAACACACCTTCGCCGATGTCCAGGATGGAAATGTCAAACGTACCGCCGCCCAGATCAAAAACCGCGATCTTGGCGTTCTTCTTCTTCTCAAGCCCGTAAGCCAGCGCCGCCGCCGTCGGCTCGTTGATAATGCGCTCCACCT
>CAZWJR010000149.1:0-7256 GCA_964634655.1 uncultured Isosphaeraceae bacterium
TCGCACGCATCGAAGCGGGTACGGCTCTCTTCAACATTGATTTTGGTCCCACCAACTTGCCCCATGAAACCGGCGTGCTGCGCGACCGCGTGAGTTTCACCAAGGGTTGCTACCTGGGTCAGGAAGTTGTTGCCCGTTTGGAAAACCTAGGCAAACCCAAGCACACGCTCATCGGTCTAAGAATGAAAGACGACTTGCTTCCCACCGCTGGCGAACAGGTCTTCGCAAACAGTGATGGCTCAATGGGCGAAGAAATCGGCGTGGTGACGTCGAGCACTCTTAGCCCCATGCTGGGCGCGGCTCCAATCGCATTTGCCATGATCAAAACAATGGCTGCCGCAATTGGCAATTCTGTGATCGTGAACGCAGAAGGAAATCAATCACAGGCAGCGGTGAGCCCACTGCGATTCTGGCCGCCTCCACAAACGGAAGGAAAGCCATCATGAGTTTCCTCGCGGAGTTCCAGTCTCCCTCCAACACATTTGAAATCAAAGGCAGCGAACTGGTGCTCCTTATCGCAGGTGCGGTGTTGACGCTGGCGATCATTGGAGTCTTCATCTACGTGTTCACTCGGAAGGATGATTCTGAAAAGCATGGTCGCAGGGGGGAATAGTCCGCACGTATGAGCAGACCAAGCACCAAACGCACACGGCAGGTGGCGGCAGCACTGCGGCGTCGGCTGCGGGCCGCTGTCAAGGGTGCGGTTGTAAAGGTTCGCCGGAAGCAGCAGGCGAGAGCGGCCGCCGCAGCGTTCCGTCCGCCGGCAAATCTGGCCCGGCACTGGGACTACATCGTCTCGCGACTGGCAAGATTTGGCGGAGCATCGCTGGGAAACAGCGCCACGATATTTTCAGATGGCGATACGGGATTTGAGTCGCTCTGGGAGGCGCTTTCGCAAGCCCGGCGCAGCATCTGGTTTGAGATGTACATCGTTGAGAATGATCGAGTCGGCGTTCGCACGATCGAAGAACTCACACAGGCGGCCTTTCGGGGTTGTCGGGTGACATTTCTGTACGATGCTGTTGGTTCATCCAGCCTGCCAAAATCTGCGTTGAAGCCATTGCGGGATGCGGGGGCCAAGATCATCACGTTCAATCCAATTCGCCCCTGGCGATGGCCCTCTTCATGGTTGCGGCGGGACCACCGCAAGATCATCATCGTCGATGGCAAAATTGGTTTCTCCGGTGGAATGAACGTCTCGGAAGATTACGCAGGGAAGAGATACGGCAACGAGCGATTCAAAGATTGCATGGTGCGGCTGGAAGGCCCTGTCGTTCGCGACCTGGCGGCGGTGTTGGGTTCATCTTGGAAGGCGGCGGGCGGTGAAAAATTGCATCTACCCCGGCGAAAAGAAGCTGGGGGTAAAACAATCGCACAAGTACTCTCATCGCATGGCGCAACGGGCAGGCGTCACATTCAGCGATCACTTCGCATGACCATCGGCAATGCCGTGACGCATTGCTATATCACATCCCCCTATCTTGTTCCGCCTTTGCGATTGGTGAACGCCATCAAACGCGCGGCGGATCGTGGCGTGGATGTGCGAATTCTCACTGCTGGCGTTTCCGATGTGCCCATCGTTCATCTTGCGGCGCAGTCCATTTATGCCAGACTCCTTCGTCATGGCGTGCGCATCTACGAAATGGTGAATCGCACCCTCCATGCCAAGACCATCACAATCGATGGTCTCTACAGCACCGTAGGTTCATTCAATCTGGATACCTGGTCCGACAAGCGCAATCTGGAAGTGAACGTGGCCATGATCGACACAACCATCGCCGCCCAGATGCAGCAGATGTTCCTCAAGGAAATTGAAACGGCGCAAGAAATAACCCTGATAACATTGGCGAAACGGCCATGGTGGCGGCGGGCCATCCAATGGTGCGCCTATCAATTGCTTCGCCTGTGAATGCTGCTCAAAACAATCCGCTGGCACATCGATAAGATTCCCTCATGGCATCGTCATCCAGTATTCGAATCACAGAAGTCGGTCCGCGCGATGGGTTGCAGAATGAGGCCGTCGCCATCAGCACGGATGCGAAGGTCGCTTTCATCGACCTGCTCTCCGAAACCGGCGTGGCGGAGATCGAAGTCTCCAGTTTCGTCAGTCCCAAGTGGATCCCGCAACTTGGTGATGCGGCCGATGTCTTCCGGCGAATTCAACGCAAGCCAGGCGTGGTGTACTCCGCGCTCATCCCCAACGAAAAGGGCATGGACGCGGCGATGGATTTGGAAAAACTCGCGCCACAGAAGATAGCCGTGTTCACCGCTGCCAGCGAAACATTCAGCCGAAAAAACACCAACGCATCGATCGCAGAAACGCTGGACCGATTCAAGCCTGTGATTGCAAAGGCGAAATCTGCCAGATTGCCGGTGCGTGGCTACATCAGTTGTGTGATCGCCTGCCCTTACGAGGGGCCGATCGATCCAAAGAAAGTGCGCGACCTAACGGCAAGGCTGCTTGAATTGGGTGTCGATGAAATCGATCTCGGCGACACAATCGGAGTGGCGTTGCCCGTAGATATTGAATCGTTGTATAGAGCATTGGAGGGTCTGCAGGAGCCAGGTCAAACCACGCTGCATCTGCATGACACTCGAGGCAAGGCTTTGGATTGTGCCCAGCGCGCTGTGGAGTTGGGTGTGAGAAATTTTGATTCCTCCTGTGCCGGGCTTGGCGGCTGTCCATACGCACCCGGTTCGCCCGGCAACCTAGCCACGGAAAGCCTTGTGCGAATGTTGCAGAAAATGGACTATTCGACCGGTGTGGTTGGCCAGAAACTCGCTGCGGCCGCCGAATTCATTCGTAACGTCTTGACGCCAGCCTCTCGCTGACGAAACCCTTGTGGGCGATTCGGGAGGATGGCAAAAACTCGCATTTTTGGCGCGTGGGACGGCTTGCGAAGCCTTTTGAATGGGATCGCTGCGCCTCTGCAACGGCAAATCCGCTTCTTCTTGTGGCCAGCCATGTGGCCGGCATCAAACACGCAACTTTCAGATTCAGCACACAAGGAGCACGGACATGACACTTTCAAGAATTCAACCAAATCGTACCTGGAGGCCAGCGCTTACAGTTGCTTTGGCCGCCGCCCTATTTGCGGGCGCTTTCGGGACTCAAGAGGCTTTTGCCGGTTGCACCACCAAGGACCGCAAGCACACCTTCAAGTGGTATCCGGAAGGCAATCTGCCGCCGGACCTTTACTTCACCTATGGCAGCCAGAACTTCGCCCGGACCAACTCGTGCAAGACCACCACGAAAATGGGCATCGCTACATACCAGATTGGCGCAGGCCTGACGCAGGAAACCAATAGCGCTGGGCCGGTCGATTCCTATTCAGAGACCAAGTGCTACGCAAACATCGGCGCGCTTGGCGTTGGCTTTGTCTCGGGAACGTATGGCGTCATCAACAAAGTGTGCCCGGAACTCACCGGTTGCGGCAATCCGCCATTCAAGTATGGCGTCGCTCGAGCCCAGGGCCTTACCTCGCTTCGCGCAGTGACCAAGAATGCACGCCGTGGCAAGGTCAAGGAATTGGGGAAGTGGGATTTGGGCACCGTGACGCTCGATTCGCAACGTCGCGTTGGGACGGACCCGGTCATCGCCCGCCTTCGCAATCTGGATACCGGCGAGGTCTACGAGTACAAACTAATGTCCTTTCAAGCCTCTGCAGGCAACGGCACGCTGACCTGGGATAACGACACTCTTTCCAACAGCGCTACCAACATGACTCTTGATTTGCACGTTGGGGCGGCAATCACCGTGGAGCAGGGCGACCTCCGCATTTCAGTGGAGAGCGGCATCATCACCACGCGGGTGGCGACAGGCATCTTCTCAACCCTGGCGATTCCTCCTCTCGGCGGCTCTGGCACCTTCGCAGTGGCGCTACCCGAAATTGAAATCAACTACGATTTCAACGGCATTCTTCCCAGCGCGCTGGGCGAGCCCAATGAAGAGACGGAATTGGAATTCAGCAACGAATTCGAGGATGAAGCCGCCGTCGCAGCTGCCAGCATCACTACCCTCATCACTTCACTCAACACTCCAATGACCACCGGCGGCGACATGGTCGCTTTGAGCGAACTCAACCCAACCGACAGCACCCTCGGCGTTGATGTCGGCGTCTCACGCTTCCACATTGCTGATTCCTTCACGGTTCCCGCTGGTGCGCCATTCATTCCTTCGGCCCTCACCTGGCCGGTCTATCAGCAGAATGCTTCCCCCAGCATGCCCCTTGCCGCTGCGTTCGTCCGCATCTGGCGGGGCACCCCCGGTGCAGGCGGGACTCCCGTTGCCGGTGACATGTCCACCAATCGATTGATGGATGTCGACAGCACGAACGCCTATCGAGTCAGCATGAGCAATCCGGGAGATCACAGCCGTTCAATCAAGAACGCAGTGATTGATATGTCCTGGGCGCCGCCGCTGAATCAAGGCGTGTACTACATCGAGTTTGCGTGCGAAGGCTTCAATGGTCAGAACCTTGGCGTGGCCATGGCGCCGCCTTCGTCCTGGAAGTCCGGTCAACAGCCCACCACCGCCGCCCGCCGATTTACGGTCCAGACCAATCAGTGGACGCCGGTTCTGGACAATCAAAGCCAGCGGCCACTCCACTTCCCCTTCCAGATTCACAACAACATTCCGGTGCCTCCACCATGCCCGACTGACATCAATCACGACGGCGTCACGAATGTTGCAGATCTTCTGGCCGTGATCAACAGTTGGGGTCAGCAAGGCGGCCCCGCGGACGTCAACCATGATGGCAACGTCAACGTGCTCGATATGCTCGCTGTGATCAACGCCTGGGGTGCCTGCGGCGGCTCGACGCTTAGGTAACTCCACAGTTCTTCAATAACTCCCAAGCCCGCGGCCGCTCTGGCCGCGGGTTTTCTTTTGCCCTTTGTTCCAAGGATGGAGGCGGCGAACCGTGCAAAATTATTTTGTTGTGACTGCGCCCGGGTGGTGTGTACTTCGCTTTCACTCTTGGTTGGACATCGTGTCCGACACTCACATCATCCTCCGAAGAAGGATACCGTTCATGCACTCACTCAATGCACAATTCAATAACCGTTCCATTTGTTCCTTTCTCTTGCCGCATCGGGGAGCGACGTTGCTCCTCGCCGCGGCCGCTGCAATTTCCGCGCCGGTTCCACAGGTTTCGGCGCAGCAGACGAATCCCTACAGCATCACACAGCCCATCGATCTGACATGGGTTGGCACCCAGGTTCCGGAACTGAAATTTGACTACTACGTCTACGCGTTTGCCGTCACCGCAAGTTGTACGAGCACTGTGAACCCAGTGCCCGGGCCGCCTCCGGGGAATCTGCAACTCACCAGCAGAGTTCCCATTGTCCAGGGTCAGCCGATCGTCAAGCAGATCCATGCCGTGACGACAAGTTCGGAGGCCACCGCCACATCGTCTGTAGATGTCGGAACCATTGCTGCCGGCAGCGTGCAAGGCAGTTACACCACCAGCGGCGAGGTACATCCCCGCGCCGATGGGTGCGGCAATCCGAGAGCCGGCAGGGCCACCGCCGAAGCCAAAGCCGAAGTCCTGATCAAGAACGGCCCGGAAATGCGAAAGGGAAGAGTCGGCGTCAATGCAGGCTGGCAGAGCCTCGGCAAACTTGGTGGCGTCGACGTGAACGGTCGCGGCAAGAACCGCATCACCGCCAAAGATCCCATCATCGCTCGGCTGTATGACCTGACCACCGGCATCACCACTTCCTACGTTCTTGCCACAGTGCTCGTTTCCGTTGATGAGGGCTTCGTCAACTGGCAGGGCGGCATCTTCAGCAGCACGGCTCAATACCTCTCCTACGATCTGAAGATTCAGAGTCCGGTCACTCTGCAACAGGGTCGGCTGCGACTGATCGTTGAGAACGGTATTGTGACAGAGCGAATCGCCACTGGCATGTTCACCGGCGGTATGGGCTTCCCTGGTGTTGGCCAGTCTGGAAATTTCTCCACCTTCATGCCCGCGATCTCGCTGGACTATGACCTGGGCGGCGACTTGAGCCACATCCTTGAAACCGAAGTGGAATTCAGTTGTGGCGTTGCAAAGGATGATGTCGATGCTGGCCTTGATACCGGCGGCAGCCTCCTCAACGAGATCGGCGTGGGCGCCAATGGCAGCAATGTCAGTGTGCTTCCAACGGGCGATTCCAATCTTGGCTTTGCCCTGAACACTGCGACCCGACACCTTGCAGACCGCTTCTTTGTAGCACCGGGAACGCAGAAGCATCTCACGGCTCTTCGTTGGCCGGTGTATGAGATCGATAATGCCGCGCTCAATCTGGCCGGCGCCTACGTTCGACTCTGGAAGGGCAACCCGATGAACGGCGGCGTGCTGATGGCTGGCGACATGTCCACCAACCGGCTGCTCGCGGTGAACCCCACCAATATTTATCGAGTGGGCGCGGCCACGCTGACTTCGAATCTGCGAAAAGTAAAGGATGCGGTCATCGACATGACGTGGGCGCCGATTCTGGCACCCGGCGAGTACTGGATCGAAGTCGCAGTCGACGGCATCAACTCTCCGGCGGTTTTCAGCCCAACGGGCGTGTGGAAATCGCCAACGGATAACGCTCTTACCTATGACCCCACAGCCAATCAGTGGAGCATTGTCAAGGACACCTTGAGCCAGCGGCAAGTGAGTTTCCCGTACGATCTGTTTGGCGAGATTCTGCCCGGCCCGATCTGCCCTGCAGATATCAATCACGATGGATTCATCAACGTGGGTGATCTGCTGGCGGTGATCAACAACTGGGGTCAGCCCGGCGGCCCGGCGGATGTGAATCATGACTTCATCGTCAACGTGAACGACATGCTCCTGGTGATCAACACCTGGGGTCCATGCGGTCCGCCCCTGCGGTGAGGTCGGTGTTCGTGAAATTGCGTGTTGAAGCCCGCGGCCGATATGGCCGCGGGTTTTTCTTGTTATTGGTCCGGCTATTGGTTTTCGGGCGTTCCCCGGAGAGTCGTCCGACGTGCGAAATGGTCGATCCTGCGCAAATACTGCGCGTTTGTGTCCGATAGCCGATGCGGGTTTTCGCCCTAAGGCTTTGCAACAGCGCGGATGGGGTGCGGAACGATGAATCAGCCACGGAAGTTCCGGCAAATTGATGTTGAAAAACGTTTTTCCCCTTTCCACGGAGACCCACACTTGAAAGCCCAACCCCCAATGGATTTTGATGTTGTTGTTGATCGGCTGTTCCAAGCCCTGATTTGCGGCGACCGGGCGCAAAGCCGAAGCGCTGGC
>CAZWJR010000149.1:7266-7687 GCA_964634655.1 uncultured Isosphaeraceae bacterium
AGAGCGCCACATCTACCACCTCGGCAGAGGAACTCACGCACGAGGTTTTCTGGCCGACGCTGGAAATGGTGAGCAGCCTTTATCGGGCGGATCAACTGACGGCGCTGGCGCATCACTATGCCACGAGACTGCTGCGCGGATTGATTGATCAGGCGCAGGCACATTACGCACAGCAATCCCGTCGCAACAAGAAGGTGATTATGTTCAGTGGACCAAGCGAGGCTGATGAACTGGCTGGCCAACTGATGGCGGATCTGATTGAAGCGGATGGATACGACGTGCATTTTGCCGGCGGCGGAATCGCCAACGACGAAATCCTTGCGGAGGTTGGCGAGCAGAGACCGGACATCCTGCTCATGTTTGCCTCGGCGCCTTCGGATGCGCCCAACATTCGGCAGTTGATCGACACCATCCGCGGCGT
>CAZWJR010000150.1:0-7362 GCA_964634655.1 uncultured Isosphaeraceae bacterium
CCGCCGATGGAAGTCAAAACTCCCAAGATTGCACAACTTCCAGCCCTTGTTGCTCAAAACCCACAACCCGGTGCGGCCGGCGTCTCTGCCGGCCTACCACACAGTCAAGACTCCCCGCCAATTCAGATTACACCTGGGTTCTAATTCAGCCCGCGTTCGCCGCTTCAGCCGGGGCTTCATCCGGACGAGTCTTGATGAACGCAAAGTTATTCCGCTTCGCCATCGCATCAAATCCAAACGCCTTCTTCACCGCATCCGGGTCCTTGGAATCCTCGCTGGTCAGCAACTGTTGAACCCCGCCCTTCTGCACAAGGTCCACATAGTCCTCCTGCGTCAGCGGATTCATCCGCATCAACCGGAAAACCACCACCGCCAGTTTCCCCGGAACCGCAACCGCCAGCACGCGCTGCTCCTCCGGCAGTTCGTCAATCGACTTATCGTTCGGCAGTTGTGCTGCATAATTCAGCACCGTTTCCACCGTCGCACGATCGGGACCTACCACCGGCAAATCCGTCGGACTGACTTTCACCGGCAGCCCGCTTTGCGCCGCCTGCGCCAACACAAAGCGGTTGGAAAGCGAAATCGTTGCAGGCGGTTCCATCGTCGTATCGTGCGACATCGCAAACCCCAGCAAACCCTTGCTCTCGGCCTCTCGCTCCAAATCGGAGACCGTCTCCGCAAGGTGCTTGTAGTCTTCCATCCTTCGCAAGTCCGCAATCACTGCATCGCGAACCTCACTGACTGCGGTCGGTGCATGGGTCGGTTCAACATCCGTGATGCGGAACACATACACGCTCCCGTCCACATCCTTCAGCGGCGGCCCTGCCACATCCTTTTGCACAAACACCGATGCAACTTCTCGTGATTTCTCGCGGTTGAACTCCTTCGCCGCTTGCACCAGTTGCGTCAACATCACTGGCTGCGCGCCAAACTTGTCCGTCAAGGACCGCCCCAAACCCGGGATCGAGGACACATCCGCCGCCGCCGTCCATCGATCTCCCGATGATTCGTACCTTGGCAACGCGATGCCGAATTTCCCCTGAATATCCGCCGCCAGTTGAGGGAACGCCAGTTGACGGTCTCGCCAGTCCGCAGGCAACACCACGTATCCATCCTTCTCCGGAATGCCGCGACGATTCAACCGCAGTTGGTCCGCCGCGAACTTGGAGATTTCTTCCAGCTTTGCCGTCGTCAACTGCTCCAGCAGATCCTTGCTCACGACTTCAGGAATCGCCCCACCGTCCGCCTTCGGAAACCCCTTCTTCGTGTCACTCTCATACTTGCGCCAGTGCAGCCGCTGCTTCACCGGGCTGAAATCCTCGCTCTTCCGCACAACCTCCCGAACCGATTCCGTCGGAACGTGAATCCATTCCAGTTTCGCACGATCCGGCAACTTGTAGCCAAATCCATGCTCCCCGGTTCCCGGTTCAACATCAGCGTACTTGGCAAACTGCGCCGAAATCTGTTCTTCCGTCGGCTGATATTCCGTCTTCTCGCTCGCCTTGATCACAACCACCTGCGAGACAACCTGGCTCAACATGCGCTCGGCCGCATGTGAAAGACGCCGATCAGAATACGTCCCGCTGTTTCGATACAGCCAGATCAACTGGTTCACGCCGTCCAACTTCGCAATGCTGTTCCGGATCACTTCCGGATTGCGCTCTTCCGTCCGCATCGCGATCTGAAGCAGCGTACTGTCAGGAATCTGCACCGATGCCCCGTTCGCGACCAGCCCCGCTGCCTCCGCCTCACGCACCAGCAAATACCAGTGTTCCGGCTTCAAATCCTGTGCCGTGCTCACCCCCTGCACGCTCAATCCCAGCCGCTGCATGAACTGCATTTCCGCCTGCACGCGGTGCCACTGATCCGCACGCACTTTTTCCCCGTCTCCCACCGTCGCCACCACCGCGGAACTCGCCCCGGATTGGCTCGACATCCGGCTCATCGCCTGCGGAATCAAAAACGTGATCATCAGCAGAACGCCAAAGATCGCCAGCAGCAATTTGTTGTATTTGCGAAGGAATTTGAACATGGGTAGCGCCAACAGTCCGCGATCAGCCGTCAGCGATCAGTCGTGAGCCACAGGCTGATTGCTGACGGCTGACCGCTGAACGCACTCTTATCGGTAGAACTCAACGATCAAATTCGTGTTCACATCAAACGGAACCTGGTCCGGCGTCGGCAAGGCCAGCACCCGAGCCAGCAACTCCGCTGGGTTCACATCCATCCAGCCCGGCACAACGTGCCCAGCCATCGATTCCATGTTCTCACGCGCCAGTTTGTGAATCCCCGCTCGCAGCGTGATCACATCGCCCGGCGAACACGAGAAACTCGGCCGATCAACTTTCTTGCCGTTCACCATCACATGACCGTGAACAACCATCTGTCGGCTTGCCCACACCGTCCGCGTAAAGCCCGCGCGACGAATCACGTTGTCCAATCGCTGCTCCAGCAACGCCAGCAACGCCTCACCGGTGTTGCCCTTGCCGCGACTTGCTTCCGCAATGTACTTGCGGAACTGACGCTCCAGCACCGAATAGTGATAACGCAACTTCTGCTTCTCATTCTGCCGAATGCCGTAGTCCTTCAACCGGCGGCCTCGGTAGCCGTGCATGCCCGCGGGCGTCAATTGACGCTTCGCAGTGTGCTTGGGAATGTCAACAATCGGCACGCCGACGCGACGGGAAAGCTTGACCTTGGGACCAAGGTATCGGGCCATTCGAAAAACCTCAAAAAACTGGGATACAGATGGAAAGACGTCAGGCGCCTGGCTTCACACCGCTTTTGCCCTTTCTACGGACGTCAATCCGGAAAATAGAGACCCGTATTTCAGCAGGTTTCACCCCCAGAGTCAAGCCGTCAGCCCTCCCGCCGCCATGTCAAATCGGCGCGCGCAGGAAGGGGTAGCCCAAAATTGCGTTTTTGCAATTTTTTCAACATTTTTTTCAGCCAAAACAAGCCATTTCCTCAATGGGATGTCAAATCGGCGCGCGCCGTTGGGGCCTTTTGCCCCCTTGGTAAAGGAGCCTTTCCATGTCATCAAGACCCCGATCCACCCCCCCCCCCCCCCCAAACCCGCCACTTTGGCCAACTTGCAGCCGGACTCACCCTAATCACCGCCCTGTCCGGCTGTGCCGCTGGCAAAACCCCCGATGGCTCAATCGTCCTCGGATTCAAAACCGCTGAACTCCCGGAAACCGCCTCGGAACTCCTCAACGCCGCCGCAGGCGTCCTGCCTCCGCCCTGGGGTTGGATCGCCAGCGCCGCCGGAACCCTTCTCTTCGGCGGTGTCAGCGCAACCGTCCTCCACCAACGCCGCGCCAAGCAGCGCGAAGATGCCGCATACGACGAAGGCCAGGCCCGCGCTTACGCCACCGTCGCACAGAGAATCAAAACATGATCATCAAGCAGCCCGGCGAAGCGATTGCTCATCCCGCGCCTCATCAACCGAATTCTGCCGCCCCGCAATGGCATCCACGGAGACCGGTACACCGCTCTCTCCCATCGCCGCAAGGCAGACATCGCGCAGCCGCGCGATCGCCGCCCGATCGACTTCCGCCGCGTTCGCTCGCCCCGGCACGATCGCTCGTTCCAATTGCCGCACCGCATCGCGCAACATCGGTTGCAGAACGCTCGTGCTCGGGTCAGCCCCGCATTTCTTCCCGCTGGCCTGTGAACGAATGCACCGCCCCAGCAATCCGCGCAGCCACAACGCCGCATGACCTGATGCATTGTCCGTCGTTCCCAACTCGCTTCGCATCATCGTTTCCAAAGTCCCTTGCACGTTCTCATCCGTAGCGCTGCGTTCCGCATCCATCGCACGAGCAATCACCAGTGACATCATCGCTTCACGCTTTAGCGGCAGCGGCACATCCCCTTCAATCACTCTCTCCAAACGCTCCGCCGCTTCGGCAAACTCACCCAATGAAAGCAAAGCCTGCGATGCGCGCAGCAACGCCGTCGGCTTGACTTCCACAATTTCAGAAATCACTTTTCGCAAGCGCACCACATCGCCCGCATCTTCCAGGCAGTCAATCAACTCACACCATTCATCCTCACTGCGATTGTTCCACGTGGAACATTCCAATGCTTCAATCGCTTCAAGAACTCGATGTTGCGCACACAAGACTCTCGCTTGCAAAATCGTCGGCGGGTCCTTCACCATCTCCAACTGCGCTGCCGCTTGTCGCGCCATTCCCGCATCAATGCACGCCTGCACCAGCCCGCATCGCAATTCACGATCCCCCGGCCGCTCATCCACCGCCAGCGTCCACAGAAACACCGCCCGCTGAAAATGCCCGATCTCCGCCGCAATCTCCGCCCCAAGTTTCAACGAGGCACAATGCTTCGGCCTCACCGCAAGCGTCTTCTGTATCTCCGCATCCGCCTGCTTCACGCGCCCCTGCAACCGCAGACTTCTCGCAAACCGCAATCGCATCAGCGGATGATCTTCATCCTGCATCAAACTCCGCGCAATCATCGCATCCGCAGAATCGTAATGACCGTTCGCCAGCAAATGATCAATCTTCAAACAGCGAACCGTTCGGCGATCGCCCATCGCAGCGCACGCCCAGCCGATCAACTCACCGGCCCGCTCATCGCCCCGCACAATCGCCGCCCGCGTCCGCCGCAGCAATCGCGCCGCCTGCTCACGAGTAATCGTCTGCATCGCCATTACGCCGCCTTCTCCCGCACCGCCGGCATTTCCTTCTCAACTTCCTTCGCCAGCATCACCAGCGCCACCGACATCGGACATTCCGCCACTCCCGTTTGGGCCGCACGCAACGCCGCTTCCCCATCCCCCAGCAACCCGTGCAGATACGTCAACGCCACAAACCCCGCCGCTCGATCCTCCAACTCCGGCAACGCCCGCTCAATCGCCGCAATCAACAATCCCACAACCCGTGGCTGCGTATGCAACCGCTGCGCTTCCACCAGCGCGGGAATCACCGCCTCCGTCGCCATCAACTCCATCGCCAGCGTCTGGATCTGTTCTTCCGTCGGGGTCGCACCCGCCGCAGGCTTCACAACCCCGATCGATTGCAGCATCGCATCCACCGGCAGCCCATCCGCAGCAACTCCCTGCCCCACCCTCACCTCATCCAGCCGCCGCGCCCACGTTGCCGCCTGCTCAACATTCCCCTCCGCCCCGTTCATCATCATCAGCGTGATCAAGGACTCCGGCTCCGAAATCTGCTTCATGTTCTGCAACAAAGCCTGCGTCGCCGCTTCCGTATCACCAACCTGCCACTCCAGCAGAGCCAGCAGCCGCCGAGCCTCCAGCGGCGCAGAAGACCGAGTCGCCCACTGTCGCAAATCCAAATGCGCCTCATCGCGCCTTCCCAATTCAAGCAGACACACCGCCCGAAGCAATCGCAACGAAGATGAATGCACCGCACACGAATCCACCACCGCCAGCGCCTGTTCCGCGTTCTTCTGCATCAAGCGCAGCCGCGCCAAGCGTTCGCACACGATCGGATGGCTCGGCGCCAGCCGCATCGCCGTCGCCGCCACTCGATCCGCATGCTGCCAAAGCCCGCGCTCCATAGCGCGATCCAAAACCTCCGCCACCGCCCGCGCCGTCTGCCGCGTCGCAATTTCAGTTGATACCCCAACCGGCTCCGCCACCGCTCGCACACTCCGCGCGCCGCCTCGCCTCAACTTGGCAAGCAATGGCGCGATGAGTGGAACCATCGATGGACTCCGCATCTTTCAAAAAAGGAAAATGCAATCCGGACCATGACATAATCGGACCATCCGGCCCGCCGCATAATCCGCACAGCATCACAGATGCAAAAAAACAACACGAAATCCACGGCCCTCGCCCATACCCTCAATACGCCCGCACATCCACCGCGCGCCGCCAGTTCAGGTACGAATTGTTCAACACCCGATAACCGCCCGGTGTTGGGTACCTGCCCGTGAAGTACCAATCACCGGTGTGCCCCGGCATCGCCGTCTGCAGCCCCGGCACATCCTGATAGATCACATCGATCGGACCCTTCCATGGAATGTTCTTCGGCCGCACCAATTCCGCCACCTTGCAGGAAATCTCATCCAGCGTGAAACGCTCGTAAATCGCCGCCACGTGATTCACCATTCGGTCCGGCGTTTTTCCCGCCTGCTCGCTGCAACGATCTTCCACTTCCTGCAGCAAATTCTCCTCACCGCGCTCGCGCAACAACGTAATCGCCGCCTCAAACGCAATGAACCGGCTCAACTGGCTCATGTCAATTCCGTAGCAATCCGGATACATGATGGGTGGTGCCGAACTCACAATCACAATCCGCGCCGGATTCAGCCGGCTCAAAATCGTGATGATCGATTCCCGCAGCGTCGTGCCCCGCACAATGGAATCATCCAGCACCACCAGCGCATCATCCGGCTTCACCACGCCGCGCGTGATGTCGTAAATGTGCATCACCAGATCGCGCCGGGCCGCATCGTGCGTGATGAACGTCCGCAACCGCTGATCCTTGTGCGCAATCTTCTCCGCCCGCAATCGACCGTTCAAAAACTTGTCCAGTTCCGGCCGCGCAATGTTGCCGGATCGAATCCGCTCCCACAATTCCTGCGAATGCCGCTCCCTGGTCAGCTCATCCAGCCGCTCCACCAGTCCCATGTACGCGGCCTCGGCCGTGTTGGGAATGTAACTGAACACCGCATGCTCAATGCTGTTGCCGATCAAATCCAAAACACGCGGTGCAAGATTCCGGCCCAGCGCTTTGCGCTCCTGATAAATATCCGGATCGTTGCCGCGGCTGAAATAAATCCGCTCAAACGTGCATTGCCGCAACGCCAGCGGCTCGGTGAATGGCTGATGCAGAATCTCCCCACTGCGCTTGATCGCCAGCACATGCCCCGGCAGAATCGGCTGAATCTGCCCCGGATCAACATTGAACACATTCGCCAGCGCGGCACGCTCCGATGCCACCGCCACCACCTCATCATCAATATGGAAGAACCCCGGCCGAATCCCCGCCGGATCGCGGCAGACAAACGCATCGCCGTTGCCGATCACTCCCGCAAAAACATATCCGCCATCCCAACCCTTGGATGCCTTGGTGAGAATCCGCACCAGATCAAGCTCCGCGGAAATCGCCTCACCCAAATCCCGACCATCCAGCCCACGGAAAGACTCCGGCCCCATCGTCGCATGCAGATGATCGTGCTCTCGGTCCAGAAAATACCCGATGCGCTCCAGAATCACGTTCGTGTCAGAATCCCCCACGGGATGCAAACCATACTCAATCAATTGCTCAAACAACTCCTGCGAGTTGGTCATGTTGAAATTGCCCGCGATCGCAAGGTTGCGGCTGGCCGTGTTGTTCTTCCGCACAAACGGATGGCAGTTGCACCCAC
>CAZWJR010000150.1:7372-7660 GCA_964634655.1 uncultured Isosphaeraceae bacterium
ATCCGCTCCGCCCCGCATACGTGCCATAACGCAAGTGCCCCAGATACAACTCACCAAGAAAACGATGGCGACGCTTGAGAGTCAAATCATCCGCCATTGACGATTGACGATCGACGATTGACGATTGATTCGCACCAGTCTGACCTCTGACCGCTGACTTCTGCCCTCTGCCCTCTGCCTTAATGTCCTTCATCACCGTATCAAAAATGTGCTCAAGCGCGTTGTGCTTGTCCGTGCGGACGCGCCGCAGATACGATTCGCCCGGCGGCATGTCGAACTTCACCATCG
>CAZWJR010000151.1:0-7618 GCA_964634655.1 uncultured Isosphaeraceae bacterium
TGAGGGTGACCGCCATCATGCGCATCGTGTGGTGCGCGGCGTAAAGAATAGATACGGCACGACGCTGGAGGTGGGACTGTTTGAGATGACCGGCGGCGGGTTGCGCGAGGTATCGGACGTTGCGGCTCTGCTGGATCCGAAATCCAAGCCGCATCCGGGTTCGGTTGTTTGTCCTGCGATGCACGGCACTCGGTGTTTGCTGGTGGAGGTTCAGGCATTAACAGCAACGGGATTTCTTGGGGCGGCCAAGCGGAAAACTTCCGGCCTTGATCCGAATCGATTGGCGATGCTCATTGCAGTGTTGGAAAAGCACGGCGGATTGCGACTGGCGGATCAGGATATTTTCGTTTCTGCGGTTGGTGGATTGAAGGTGATTGAACCTGCTGCGGACTTGGCGCTGTGCCTGGCGATTGCCGGTGCGCATTATGGAAAGGCGATGCCGGCGGGTTGCGCAGTGATGGGTGAAGTGGGATTGGGCGGCGAGATTCGCCATGTGCATCAAGTCGAACAACGGTGTCGTGAAGCGTCGCGATTGGGTTATAGGACGGTTTTGATGCCTTCTGCGGGTCCGCAAATGACTGGGTTTGGTGTGGAACCAATGGCGGTGAAAACTTTAGGGGCTGCTCTGGAGGTCCTTCAGCCGGGTGGAAGAATGGGGTAAGAGCCCGATTGAAACAATTCGGGGCAAAAAAAATCTTTTGGGGACAAGTTTGTTAGTGTTTATAAATTTTTTTTCAGGTCCCAAAACAGGTTATGAAAGGCTAACAAGAACGTCCATAAACCCGCTTGGCAGGCCAAGTTACGCGGCTTTTGGTTCCTGGCTGGATAACGATTTATGTGATGGGGAGGGTGTGGAAATCCCAAAAGCGGGTGGCATTGACGGTTGAAATCGATATGATCCGCCTTTCAATCAACCGGCCAATGTTGGCCGATACTGACTTCACGTCCGTTCCGAGCCTTGTGGGCTCGGGCGATTACGGACGGGTGGATGAACAGGACCACCAATCGTGGAACGATTGGAGTCCGACAGATTAGGAGAGTTTTGATATGAGTTTTTCGACGCGAGTTGGTCTCCTCGCCGGTGCCACAGCGCTGACGCTGACTGGCGTTAGCCACGCCGGCCAGGGCAATGACGATATGGCGCAACGTCTCGCAGCGGCCGAGGCGAAGATTTCCGCTATGGAAGCCGCACAGAATCAGAATTGGCTCACCGAACAGCGAGCCGAGGAAATCAAGGGTCTGGTCCAGGATGTTCTGGCCGACGCTGATACCCGCGCCAGCCTGCTCCAGTCCGGCGCAACCTCCGGCTACGACAACGGTTTCATCATCGGGTCATCCGATGGCAACTGGCTGCTCCGCTTCAACATGTTGATGCAGCAGCGGTTCATTTGGAATCACGCGGATGAAACGGCACTCGTCGCATTTGACGCCGATCGTCGCGGATTCGAAAACACCCGCACCAAGTTGATCTTGAGCGGTCACATTGTTGATCCCAGCTGGACGTTCAAGTGGAGCAACAACTTCGGTTCGCCCAGTGCGGTCAATGCTGCGGACGCCCGCGGCGGTACCGGCGAAGCCTGGATCGGTCACGATTGCGGCAACGGCTGGTCCATGAAGGTTGGTACCATGAAGTCTCCGCTTCTCCGCGAAGAATTGGTTGATGCTCAATACCAGCTCGCTGTGGAACGGTCCAACTTCAACTACATTTTCACCAACGGCTACGCCGATGGTCTGTCCGTTTCGTACGATGGCGATCAATTCCGCGCCACGGCGATGTTCTCGGACGGCGGTCGTACCGGTCAGACCGTTTGGGCCCTCGGTCCTCCGCTTCAATCCGAGTTTGCCATCACGGCCCGCGGCGAGTTCCTCGCTTCAGGTACGTGGGATCAATTCAAGGATTTCACCGCGGATGTTAACAACACCGCCAACGGCATCATGATTGGTGCAGCGGTCAGCTATCAGAAGTCTGAATACGGTACTTCGACTCCGTTCAGCCCAGAGATGGAAACATTGGTCCTGACGGCCGATGCCTCGGTCGAAATTGGCCAGTTCAACCTCTTTGCTGCATTCGCATGGACGGACATCCAGAACTTCGGCGGCGTGGCGCCTGCTGGCGGTATCGCTGCTGACGTCAACCCCTGGGGCTTTGTTGTCCAGGGCGGCATGACCTTTGCCACCGATTGGGAAGGCTTCATTCGGTACGAGTTCACCGATTACGATGCCCAGAGCACCGGCCCCCTGGCCTTCGCTCCCGGCACGGCTCCGGATGACTTGAGCATCATCACCTTTGGTGTGAACAAGTACTTCCATGGCCACAACGCCAAGTGGACGACGGATGTCGGCTACAGCTTCGGCACCTTGGGCACGATCGGTGCAGGAGCCGGTTTCGCTGGCCCAGCCGCCATCACGGGCTTCCGTGCTGACTCTGGTGCAGGTACGGCTGCCGGTCAGGATGGACAGGTTGTCGTCCGCACGCAGCTCCAGCTCTACTTCTAATTTGTTTTCTTCAACCCGATTGGGTTGAATGCAGACTCGTGCCGGCCGATCCGCAAGGATCGGCCGGTTTTCTTTTTGCGAATCGAAACGGGGTGGTGTGTTCACCTAGGAAGATCGATCATGCCGATTCGCACGTTGGCGAGATTCAAAGGCTTCGCTATCATCCGGCAATTCACTTGCACGCGACGGCGTTCACAGGCGAGTCACGGAACGATTCACCAGGCGTCGGAGGACAACGGATGCTTTCAAAGACACAGATGATGCTGGCGGCTGCACTGATGGCAGTCGTTGCGTCCACACCGGCATGGGCGCAGGGCACGGATGCCAAACCCGGCGTCACAGGCGACCGTCTGACGGAAACGCTGCGACTGATGCAGGAAGAGATTGAGAAACTGCGAAACGACAACTCGTCGATGAAAACGCAGATTGATGACTTGCGCGCAAAGTCCGATGCCGACTGGCTGACGGAAGCCCGCGCTGACCAGATTCGACAACTGGTTCAGGAAACGTTGGACGACGCCGATTCCCGTACCAGCCTGCTTAACGACGGAATCATGGCGGGCTGGAACGAGCACTTCTTTCTGGCGGATGCTTTTGGGCGTTTTCTGCTTCAGATTGAGGGGCTGATGCAGATTCGCTTTCTGTACAACTATCGCGGTGCGATCGGCGGAGTGCCGGATCGTCATCGATCTGGATTTGAAAACACTCGCACTCAACTGACATTTCATGGATTCGTGTATTCGCAGGATCTGGAGTATCTGGTTCGAGCCGATTTTGCCCGTGCCGGCGGGGCGGCCACACTTCTGGACGCGTGGGTGAGGTATCACCTTGACAACAACTGGAACGTTCGTGTCGGTCAGTTCAAATTGCCGTTCACTCGCGAAGAACTCGTTTCCCAATCCGAGCAGCTGGCCGCGGAGAGTTCCGAGGTCAACGAAGGATTGGGAGTTGGGCGTTCGCAAGGCGCAGAGTTGAATTATCACGATTCCGCCAATGCGTTCAGCATCGCAGCATCTGACGGCATGAGTGCCCGTGGGCCTGCGTTGGGCGGCTTGATGGGCGGTCCTCGCACCAATACGGTCGCGCTCACCGGCGACGTTGAGTGGGCTGTTACGACCCGCTACGAGCGTCTACTGGCGGGCACCTGGGACCAGTTTGGGGATTTCACAAGTCCTGTGGATGAGGAATTTGGAATGCTGCTTGGACTGGCGTTTCATGCCCAGCAGAACGAGTCGCCGGGAGTTCCGTTTATTGGGCTCAATGAAGCGCGAAGCGTTGGCGTGACGGCGGATTTTTCTGTTGAATGGGGCGGGGCCAATGCATTTGTTGTGGCCACCTATCACTATCTGGACACACCAACAGCGCAGATCTTCGATGTGCTCGGCATCGTCGCGCAGGCTGGCGTATACGTCGCCCCCAAATGGGAGGTTTTTGCACGTGCCGAGTGGGCCCAAATTGAGAACCGCAGCGGCGGCGGTTTCAATGGGCCTGATTTCGGAATGGGAACGATCGGCTTCAATTACTACATTGAAGGCCATGATGTGAAGTGGACCACTGATATGGGCTTCATCTTCACGCCTGTTTCGCCCACATGGGTGGTCAGCAACGCAGACGGCGACATCACCGGCGTACGATCACTGAATAAGGCCGGTATCCCGGAACTCGTGTTTCGCACCCAGCTGCAGTTGCAGTTCTAAAACGACAGTGCTGAAGTGAGCCAGATTAGACGACCAGTTGATCCAGAGCGGTCTTGAATTGGTCCTTTGGCGTCAGGCCGACAAACTTCTTCTGCACCTGTCCGCCTTTGAACAGCAGCACGGTGGGAATCGCCTGAATACCGTATTTGACGGAGACCTCACGGTTGGAATCGGTATCCACTTTGCCGATCTTGGCTTTGCCTTCGTACTCGGCGGCAAGTTGATCGATGGTGGGGCTCAACATCTTGCACGGCATGCACCATTCGGCCCAGAAATCGACGAGGACGGGCTTGTCGGAATCGAGGACTTCGCTCTTGAAGTTGCTGTCGGTAAGTTCACGCACGGCTGGACTGGCCATGATTCATGCTCCTGATGGGCTTGCACCGCTAGTCTAGCACGGTTCTACAAAGGCTCAACTTTGAAACTGGGAAGTGGGCCTGATTATTCCCGCTGGGAAGTTCGTTGTGGCCTGTGCAACCGAGAGTGCCTGCTGCTGCGCCGCCACATCATGCACGCGAAACAGCCGCACACCAGCGTGAAAGTGCGCCAGGCTGACTGCAATGCTGCCGTACACACGGTTCCGCGGATTTGGGTCTGTTGCTCCGCTCGCCGCACCGATGAAACTTTTGCGGCTGGCAGCGCTTAGAATCGGATATCCCAAATCCATGAGTTCGCAAGTGCGGTTGATGAGCTCGAAATTCTGCTGCACGGACTTGCCAAAGCCCAGGCCCGGATCAATGACGATGCTCCTGGGTGAGACACCAGCGGAAACCGCGGCGTCACAGCGGTCCGCCAGGAATCGTCGCACAAATTGAACGACATCTCCGCCGTAGTCCGGCGGGGCATTGTATTGATCGCTGTAGGAATCGTTCTGCGGAGCGGTTCGCCGGTGCATGAGGATAAGTCCACATTGCTTTGCAGCGGCAAGAGCTAACATCCGGTCATCGTCCCGGCCAGCGGAAACATCGTTGATGATGTCCGCACCTGCATCGAGTGCAGCGCGGGCCACGTCGAACTGGGTGGTATCAATCGAGATCAGCAGTTCATCTTGATCAAGGTGCGACCGAATGCCACGGATCACCGGTTCTGTGCGGCGGACTTGCTCCTGTGCATTGATGACGGCAGCGCCGGGACGTGTGGATTCGCCGCCAACGTCGATGATGCACGCACCGGCGGCTTTCATTTCCAATGCAGCATCCACAGCAGATTCGATGGTGGGATAGGCTCCACCATCGGAAAAACTGTCCGGCGTCACATTGAGAATGCCCATGAGGCGCGCATCGTCCAGGTCGACAAGTCGATCAGCACCGACCTGCCACTGCAAGAATTGGAACGACTTGCGATCTGGCTTCATGGCTTGGTCGTCGCAGCGCCATCCGGAGCAGGAGCGGGCGCGGCGGCCTGCTTCACAACTTGATCGAAAATCACCGCCAGCACACCTGATGGAATGATCGTCGCTGTTTCGATCGTTTGTGTCCCCGCAGCGACCGCGAATCCAACGGGTGGAACAGATGGCTCTACCTGCGGGATGGTATCTGCGGGGATAATGTTGGTGCTCGCGACTGCCTGGCGAACGAGTTGGCTGATCTGACCAAGACCGATGTACGCCTCAAAGAACGGCTTCTGCGGCATCCATTGGCGCATGGTTTTGATCGCGGCGTTGTTGCTCAAGCCACCTTTTGCGGCGGCATCACGTGCGGCGGCAAGAACGGCTGGCCGTTGGCTGAAGGTGAGCAGTACGGCGTCTTTTTCTGCCGCAACAAAGCCGCGCCGATTTGCCCCGCCGAACAGTGCCTGTTCGAGGATTACTTGGGTCGCCGGCCGATCCGCATCATCGAGAGATTTTATTTCATAGGCGTCAGCGGGGCCGGTGTCTTTCACCGGCCGATCCGCGTCCCATTTCACTTCGCGCTTGGCAGGGTCGCTGCCAAGTTCTTGAAACGACTGTCGCATGGATGCTTTGAGTGCGTTGGGATCGGACGTGTGAATGACGGCCACCGCGTCATTGAGTAACCCTCCGCTGAAACCTGCCGGGCTTGGATACGCCGCGAATTGCACACTTTTGACGTTCGAAAGCCACTTTGGGATATCCGGCAGGTTCAATTCCTGCATCCAGGATTTCCACTTTTCAATTCCGCCAATGCCTGCCACATCCAGCCCAAAAGCCAGATGAAAGGGCTTGTTCGGCAAATTGGCAAGGCTTGATCCGGTAGCCGTATCGCTGACTGCGATGGAGGCCTTGCTGTCCTGCCCAAACTTGCCGAATGTTCGGATCACCAAGGCAAGCGGATCAAAATCGATGGAGATGACGCCGAACTCGAGTTCCTTCAAGATTGTTGCTGCAAAAGTCCCTTCAGTGAATGGGAGATTGGCACGGAGAGCATTCTGGGAGGCCAGAGCCCGCAATCGTTCAAATCCCTGTGGCCGACCAAGAAGAAAAAAGTCGCCGGAAGCGGCGATGGCCAACCCGCGCTGGCCGAGCATTGTCTTCCATGATTCCGCCGCGTTCGCTGCGGTCCCAACAGCGAGAACGGCCTTCGCATCCGATGACAATGCGACATGGGATCCGATCGTCTTGCCGTAGATTTTTTCGCCGCTGGCAAGGGTGTACAGATCGCCATCGTGGCCGGTGAAACTGCTTTGCAGGAATGTTTCCGAATTGGAGACCGGTACGACAAAAACAATCGCAGGCAATCCCTTTGCATCATCAGGGTTGTGCAGCGCGACAATCGCCATTCCTCCTGCATCGTTGATTCCGACACTGAACCCGGTTGCGGCCTTGAGCTGATCGATTGGTCGCGAACCCAGAAGCATGGCTGACCGATCCATGCCTTCAAGACATTGGGTGATCTGGTCGCTCAAGATCTTGAGACTGGGAACGACCAGGGCGACCTCGGCGTCGACGGGTACGAGGTTGAGAATTGAATCAACCGGTGTTTCTCCTCCCGCCTGTTGCGCTACCGATGGAATAGGAAGAGCCAAAACCATCAACAACGCGAGCACAAGACACCGTTTCGAAAAAAGCGTGCAGAATCGGCAATCCATGGCGAGCATTTCCTTTCCCTTGCAGGGTTCTGTGCACAGTGTATCGCGGTGCAATGGCAGAAGCGGTATCTTTCCGGTCGGCGCCAATGACATGAATGATCAAATTACCAACTGGCTGGCGACGGGATTGTTGGTGGCGGCTGCATTTGCATGCCGCGCGGTGTTGCGTTGGGCGGGAGCAGGGGGGATACGTTCAGGCGCAACGGAAACCGGCGCTGGTTGGGCAATTCTTGGCGGAACGATCGCAGGACTGCTGCTGGGACCAAGTTTGTTCGGCCGCGTGTTTCCAGATCAATATGAACGTTGGTTTGTCGGCGGCGTCTCGCAACGGATTGAGCGAGATTCGATCGTCCATCGTCAAGGGGCGGATTTGATCGCAG
>CAZWJR010000152.1:0-5504 GCA_964634655.1 uncultured Isosphaeraceae bacterium
GGGGTGTGTTGGGGGGGGGGGTTTTGGGGGGGGGGGGTTTTGGGGGGGGGGGGGGGGGGGGGCCGGGGGGGGGGGGGGGGGGGTGGGGGGGGGCAAGTTTGGACGAGGGGACAGCGGTGCCTACGGACGGGAGTCCGTGGGCTTTGGGATGGCCTTTCTATAGGGGGTGCAAAAGGCCCCAACGGCGCGCGCAGAATTGACATTTTGGCGGGGCGGTTTGAGCGCGAGGCTGGAATTACAGGGGTTTTTACGCGAAAAGAAATTTAGAAAATTTGAATTTTCACTTTTTGGGCTACCCCTAACGGCGCGCGCAGAAATGACATTTGGGTATCGGGCCGCACCTTTGGCACCATGCGCTGTCTACCTGATACCTCACCGTAAATGGTCGGATTGGGGGCGGATGAATCACTATGAGCATGCGGCCATTGCGAGGGCGTCCGCAAGCACGGTGCCCAAAAGCGGAGGAACAGCATTGCCGATCTGTTTTACGACTTGAGTGCGCGAACCAATGAATCGGAAGCTGTCATCATACGATTGCAGCCTCGCCCCTTCGCGAGGCGTAAGCGCGCGGTCCGCCGTTGGGTGAATGCAACGGTTCGATGCCGGGTGGACGAAGTTGACGGTAATTGTCACCGAGGGTTCATCGGGAGACAGTCGCGAATAACAAGTGCTAAACCCGCTTGAGATAAGACGCGTCGGAATGTGAGAAATATTTGGACCGCTGTGCCGAATTATTTCCATCATATGTTCGCGATGAGCTGTTGCATCGTGCCACGTCAATCGTGTGCAACAACCACGGCGAGCTCGCTGGTATGCGGTGGAGGGAGCGCGGCTGTACTCGGTCGCTTCCTGGCCAGGCTTAACTGTCGGAAGGTCGCTGATCGCTTCCATCACCGATATCGCGGGTCGCAATGAATAGGCATTCGTGAACAAGTCCTGGGATTCTGGCCGCAGCATTCGTGATCGGTCGCGATAACCGATCGTCGGGTGTTCTGAAACGTGGCTGGGTGCGGGCCAATGAATCGATCCGCCCTTCTCCGCACCAATCATTATGAGTCGCTCTCTCCGCTGGGGTACCCCAAAATGCGCAGCATTTAGGATTTTCCAATCGCATTCGTAACCAACGCGCGCAAACGCTTCTTCGATGGCAGCTACATCGCGCCCTCCGTTATGCGTCGCAAGGCCAACGACGTTCTCCATGACGAATGTGCGCGGGCGAAATGCGTCCACACAGGCAACAAATGCGAGGAACAAATCGTTGCGCGGATCATCCACATTGCTTGACCTGTGGGGCCGGATGCTCGAAAATCCCTGACACGGTGGGCCACCGATGACAACGCCAAGTTCTCCGCGCCTAACCTTTATTCGTTCGCGCATTCGACGCCAGTCAACCGTGCGAATGTCTTGACAGAGAGCCAGTGCTCCTTCGTGATTTGCCTCAAAGGTTCTGAGCGAATCACGACGAATGTCGATCCCTAGGACAACCCGATAATTGCCGCCAGTGGCATTCTCAAAGCCCTTTGAGAATCCACCCGTTCCGCAAAACAGATCAACAATCTTTGTGGGTCGGGCCATGTGGGTTGTTTCCGGTGGCGACAATAGTCGCGTGGATTTCTTGTGTCAAGTTTCTAGGCTACACAAATGAAATCTCCGGCAGCCCGGCTGGTCACAGCCCTACTTGAACATTTGGCTACCGAGCGTGCGAGGCGAGGGCTCACACAAGAAGATCTGGCGGTTCGTGCGGGAATTGACCGTAGCCATGTCGGGCTTCTGGAGAAGGGGCTTCGTAGTCCATCGCTGGAGATTGCTCTCAATCTCGCGTGGGCAATGGACCTTCCCCTAGCCGGCTTGCTTTCGACCGTTGGCGATGGTACCGCTGAAGCGGGGGGCGCGGTAGTACTTGTGCCTCCGGAGTGGGTGCCACGAAGGCCAACCAATGAACTGTTGCGAAAGTCTGGGCGACTGTCAGCGATGACCGGACTCTCGGGCGCGACAATCCTCGCAGCCATCGAGAAAACTTATGTCACGCTTGATTTGATCGACGCTCAACTCTTGCGTTCAAAGAGCTCGCCACTTGCGACAACCGTTGAGTTGGCGAACTTGTCGTCGATGCTCGGAAACATTCTCGGAGCGGCGATTGCGGATTGTTCAAACGGCCTGTACAAACGGAACGGACCACACAAATATCCGGATTTGCTTCCGCTGAAATCGACCGCGTGTGATCTTGAGGTTAAGGTCGCCCTAGAAACCAATCGCCCCAAAGGGCATCTTCCTAAGCCAGGCATGTACCTCTCGGTTCGATATGTTCTAGGCGACCACCAAGGCCGCCACGAGATTGGAAAACGCGGCGACACAATCTGGATTTGGGAGATGAAAGCCGGAAGGTTGAGGCCTGAAGACTTCGATATTAGCAATACTCCGGGCGATTCGGGAAAAACAGCTGTAATTCGAACGGCAGTATTCAATGCGATGGACGTCGTCTTCCTTGATGAGCGCTTCATTCCACACAAGCCGCGCAAGGGCAAACTCTACCCCGGCCATAACTAGCCTCCGCCGATTTCTACTTTTTGGCTGCGTCGCACATGCGCTGCCATACTTTGGCCTGCGCGGTGAAAATCCGAAGATTGCGATCAACTGATTTTTTCGACATGAGCGATCGGGGCGGGGTCAGGCTGGGAGTGTGAGGCGGAAAGATGCCCCATGTCCTTCCACACTCCTCTCCAAAATCAGATCGCCGCCCAGATCGCGCGCCAGTCCGCGCGCCAGTGCCAGGCCCAGCCCCACGCCTGGGATGGTGTCGCCGGGTTGTCTTTCGCCGCGCTCGAAGGGTTTGAAGATTGCCTTGGCGTGTGCGTGGGGGACGCCGGGGCCGTGATCGCGGACGGTGATGGTGATGCCGGTGTTTCGGTTTGATTTGCTGGGCGATGTGTTTTTGCCAGCGGTGTTTTTGGAATCACTGTTCACTGCGGTGCAGGTGATTTCGATCTGGCGGTTTTTGGTTTGCGGGGCGTCGGCGTATTTGCAGGCGTTATCCACCAGGTTGAAAAGGATCTGGCCGATCCATCCGCCAGCGACGGCATCAGAGCCCATGCGCACGGTTTCGCCGGGGGCGTTGTTGACCACGGTGAGCGACATGGCAGCGCTTTGGGCGCGGGCGTGCAGGGAGGGCAGGACGCTATCAAGAAGTTCCTCGGTGGTGAGGGCGCGGGGATGTGCCGGCGAGAAGTTGGCATTGGCGGGGAATGGTGATGATTGCGCCCCACCCACCCCCCTGCCCCCTCCCTCAAAGGGAGGGGGTGATTGCACGGGCGCGCCGGTGCGGGCGTTCTTGTTGGTGCGTGCGGCGCGGCGTTTGCCGTTTTCTTCCAGGCGCGCGTAGGAGAGTACGTTCTCCACGAGCATGGCGAGTCTGCTGGATTCGCCTTTGAGGGTGTCGAGGTAGGCTTTTCTTTGGGATTCATCTTTCACCATGCCATCGGCGAGCATTTCCGAATACATGCGGAAGGTAGTGAGTGGAGTGCGGAGTTCATGTGTGACGGCGGAGGCGAAGCGGCTGCGTTTTTCGCCGTAGGCAATGCTGGCGCGGAGGCTGACGCCGCCGGCGAAGAGGGCGCCGAGCGCGGCGAGCCATGTGAGGCCGAGGGCGGTGCGCGCGGGTGTGACGAGCGGGCCATCGGCCATGGCGGGGCAGGCGGCTTGGAGGAGAACGGGAACGGTGCCAAGCATGCGGCCGGATTCTGCATCTTCGGTGGTGGGCGCGAGCGCGGGAGTGAGCAGCGCGTGCGGGAAGAGGTCTTTGATTTGTTCTGTGAGCGTGGCGCGCAGCCAGGACCAATCAGCGAGTGCGCCCTGGTACATGATTTGTTCGCCAATGCGGACGCGGCGGACAAAGAGGAGCGTTGGCTCTGCTCCCCCCACTTTTGGGGCGGCTGCGTTTGTATCTTGCGGTGCGAACCAGAGCGGGACGAGCATGCCGATTTCGATTCGTGTGCCGGGCGCGATCATGCCGGTGTTGATGGCGTTATCGAAGTTTTGGATCTGCTCTTCCTGGCCTTTGGCGTAGTTGGAGTTCATGCGCCAGGCGAGGTCGGCCTTGGAGCTGGCTTTCTGCGCGACGGATTGGGATTGCGCGAACATCTGCGGAGTTGGCGATGGTGCATCGATCTGCTGGGTGACGGTTGCGGAGTTGGCGGTGATGCCTGTTGCGGTGTCATCCTTGACAAGGGATGCGAGGACGCCTTCGGCCTGAACGACGCAAGCTTCCACGCTGACGGGTTGGAGGAGTGCAGCGACTTTTGCGAGGAGGGGTTTCTTGTTTTCGATGCGTTCGGCGGTGGCGTAGCCGGACTCTGCGAGATCGCGCCAGTTGCCTGTGGGAACCTGCGGGCTGGTGACGTTGCCCGCGGCATCGACCTGAAAATGCAGCGGGAACAATTTGGATTCGTTGGTGAGGAGTGGCGAAGGGCTGTAGACCTCGCCGGGTTCGATCTCATTGAGGATTTTGGTGTAGGCCTTGGCTTGCGGGTAGAAGGGCGTGTATTCAAAGTTTGGGCGCGTGGCTTCGGTGCGGAGTTCCGGGCCGAGGTAACCATCCATGCGCCACAGGGCCAGGCGCAGCCACTGTTGGTGCTGGGCATCGGCTTCCAGGCGGATGACGACGACGCTGATCCAGAGGAGTGCGGCGATGATGAGGAGCGCGCCGGCGGAATACATCAGCCACCACCCGCGACGGGATGCAGCGGATTGTTTCATTGGGTTTGCACCGATTCGGAGAGCATGTACCCCTTGCCGCGCACGGTGAGGATCATGGGTGAGGAGGATTCGATGGTGTCGCCGATTTTTTCTCGGAGGCGCGCAACGTGCATATCGACGGTGCGGGTTTCCAGGCCATCCGGGTCCAGGCCCCAGACGCCCTGGAGAAGTTCACGGCGATCGACGGCGCGGCCACGGTTGGCAGCGAGGTATGAAATGATGGCGGCTTCGCGCTCGGAGAGTTGCTGGATGGAGCCATCGGGAAGGACGGCTTCGCGGCGTTCGAGACGAATGAGGCGGCCATTGTTGCGGAGGGATTGGACGGAGGCGGGACGGGCTGGGGAGCGCCGGAGCACGGCTTCGACGCGCGCGAGAAGTTCCATTGCGCTGAATGGTTTGATGACGTAATCATCGGCGCCGTGGGTGAGGCCGTGGACGCGATCGTTTTCTGAACCTCTGGCGGTGACCATGATGACGGGAAGTGTTGGTTTGACGGCGCGGACTTGTTCAAGAACGGTGAAGCCATCGCAACCGGGGAGCATGACATCGAGGAGGAGAAGATCGATGTTGGATTCCAGTGCGAGGTTGGCGGCGCCGGTGCCCTGGGCGCATTCCAGCACGGAGTAGCCGGCGTACTTGAGAGCATCGACGAGGCCGCGGCGGATTGCGGAGTCATCTTCGACGACGAGGATGGTGCTGGATTTTGCGGGCATGGGGTCAGATCACGGAATATTCATCGGCGTTTGCGTGCG
>CAZWJR010000152.1:5514-7616 GCA_964634655.1 uncultured Isosphaeraceae bacterium
AAAGCCCACGGCGTACGCGCCGTGGGCTTTGCAGGTTTGGCACATGGTTAAAGGTTAGCCGATCGGTTTCATCAGCAGCCGTCCTTGGGGTTGATGGCGACCTTGGGGGCTTCGAAGGTGAAGCCTTTGCCGGCGGCTTGTTCGCGGATGGCCTTGCGGAGCGCGGTGTCGAAAGTGGCGTCGGCGTTTTCGGCGGACTTTTTCATTTCCGCCTCGACGAACTGTTGGCGCTTGACGTTGAGGTTGGCGATGGAGGTTTGGATTTCGGCGCGGCGTGCTTCCATTTTCTTGACGTGCTCGCGGCGCTGGTCCATGGTCATGGTGCGCATGGCTTCGGGGAGGTCTTCGGTTTTGACATCTTCGATTTTGAATTCGGGTTTCTTGCAGGCGTCGACGAGGTCCCATCCGCCGTTCCAATACATGTCGCCACCCTTGGTGCCGCAGCGCTGCGCGGCGACGGCGGTGTTGACGCTGGCGGCGTTGAAGTCCTGTTCTGCCTGGTTGGCTGCGCCGCGTGCGCCATCGGCGCCATAGGCGATGTAGGTGGTGTTGATTTCGGTGCTTAGTTTGGCGAGGTCATCATCGAAGGGTGTGGAGATGACGACGGCGCCGTTGTTTTGTTCGATGGCGGCGAACTTTCCATCGGCGAGTTTGGCGACTTCGCGCCATTCCGGGGCGAGGTGGTCGGCGGGATTGCCGCAGTAAATAGAGTTGACCATGATGCCTTTGGCGATGGTTGCCTTGCAGACATCCTGGAAGTGGTATTGCTGATCCTGATCGGCGGATTCGTTGCCTGCGACGATGATGATTTTGAGGGCGTCGTCGGAGGCGGTCCATGTGAGTTGTTCCTGCGCGGCTTTGACGACGCGGCCGACGAGTTCTGTTCCGCCGTTGGTGCGGAGGGCGAAGAGTTTTTGGGAGATGGAATCGAGATCATCGGTGAGTGCGGCATCGATGTTGACCCAGCCGACTTCTGCGTTGTGGCCATCGTTGCCGTAGGTGAGCAGTGCGACGCGGAGTTTTGGTGTGGGCTTGGCAAGTGCGAGGTCGTTGACGATCTCCCAGAGTTTGACCTTGGCGGATTCGATGAGGCCATCCATGGAGCCGCTGGTATCGAGGCAGATGGCGAGTTCGACGACGCGCTCTTTTTGGGTTGCGGGGACATCGGAAACAGCGGAGAGGAGGATGGGGGATGCGGCGGTGGAATCGGTTTGTGGCGGGCAGGCGAGTGCGGCGGCGCCGGCGAGAAGTGTGATGGAGGATGCGAGTGCGAAGGAGTTGGTGGTGAGAATCATGTGCTGTTCCTTTGTTTCGAGAGTCGGATGTTACTTTGGGAGTTAGTGGGATGCTGTGGAGTTGTGGATGAGAATGTTGCGGCCATCGCGCTGGATGATGATGTCGCCATCGAGGGAAAGAATTGCCTGGCGATGTTCCTTGATGAGGTTTTCCAGAAGGGCCTGGTGTTCCGGGCTGCCGAATTCGATGACTTGATCCGGGGTGAGCGATGGGGATTGTGCGTTTGCGACGGATGGCGTGATGAGGCGGCCATCGATCCACTGCTCGCCACGGCGGAAGAAGGTGCGATCGGAGACTTGTTGCACGGCGGTGGTCTGGACGCGATTAAGTTTGTCATCGACGTAGACGTTTTCGTAATTGAGGCAGGTCTGGCCTTTGGTGGCGTTGAAGTTGATGCCCTGGTTGACGGCGGTTTCGCCGGTGCGTGCTTTGACGGCGCGGTTGTCGAGGTTGTAGGCGCAGGCGTCTTTGAGCGCGTCCCAGCCGGCGAGGTTTGTGCCTTCGGTGGCGAGGAAGGATGTGTATTCGGTCAAGATGCCGAACTCTGCGGAGAGGCGGAGGATTTCATCGGAGAGTTCGCGGTAACGTGGATCGTTGAGGATGGAGACACCGGTGACGGCGGGCTGGCTGGAGGATTCCGCGCCGGCCTGGCGGATTTGATCGACGAGGTAGGCGATGCGGCGACTGGCCCAGAGGCGCGGGACGAAGGCGTTTTTGGTGGTGGCGGATTTATCGACATCGAAAGAGAAGGCAAATTTTTTCGCTTCGCCTCGGAAGTTGCCGGCGAAGGTGAATGCGATCGGGCC
>CAZWJR010000153.1:0-7530 GCA_964634655.1 uncultured Isosphaeraceae bacterium
TTTCCAGGAGCGTCTCAGCGTCCGTCCGCCGTTGCACTTCGGCCAGACGGTCGTACACACCCTCGGCACCGGCCTCGTGGAGGCGATAGATCTTGACGACGAAATTGCCGCGTGCTTCGGACTTCATAATGTCCTGATCTGCGGTGATGACGGGAATGGGAGTTGTGCGCAGATTTTGAATGTCATCCAGAACGATGACGTCATCGGTTTCCGTGACGCCGACTTTGTTGAGTCGCAACGCGGTGAGGACCAGGTCCAGTGCGGCGGACCGTTCGATCGGTTCCTCGTTGATGAGCGTGATCTTCTTTACCTTCAACGCCGCGAGGTTGATCGGAATGACGACCTTGCCGGTGTTGTCGGCGATGAAGCCGATGATTTTCTCATCGACGGGCGCGTCGTTAAACGCCAGGCTTACCTTGCCGGGCAGCGGTTCTTTCTTGCGGATTGGACCGGTGACGGGCGTGGAACCATTGACATGCGGCGGCGCGGTTGCGGCTGGCGTCGCGGTAGGTGGGGTCGGGGGAGCCACTGTAACTGGTGCGGCCGGAGGCGGCGCTTGAATCTCCGGACTTTGTGGATCCGGGCGACCGTTCTGTGCCGCGGCGTTGACGCCGAAGATGCTCGATACGAGCAATGCGGTGATCAGTGAATTACTACGAGTGAGTGCTTGGATGTTCAGACGCACGTCGAATTCCTTGGCAAGCGAGGATCGAATGGAAGGCGCGTCGAAGGACGCGCCCGCTTGGCAAACGAAGCCACGCTCCGTTTATTTCGGCATTCTCGATCGCGCAGCCTGAAGATGCACTGCGCCAACACCATCAAACAGCGACAAATCGTCGTCAATTGACGGTGTTCACACTGTACTGGGTTTGGCGGGTTCCTCAACCGGCGACGATGGGAATTTGTGCCAGGGCTACGCGAGATCGGGTGTCGGCGCTGGTTGAGGTTCCGGGTTCTCCGGCGTAGGTTGCGGCTCTACATCCACCGGATCGACCGGAGGCTCCACCTTGGGCGCCTCGACGGGCTTGGCAGAGGGCCGTTCGGCTTGGCGGTTGGATCGAGACTGACGTTCTGATTCGCGTGGGGGCGCTTCATCGGTCGGCGCTGTTTCACCGGCCTGCTCGGCTCCCAAGGCCGGCTCCGCATTGACTGGTGCCGGCGGCTCTGAACCGGGAAGCGGAAGCAGGAACCGCGTGAGGATGATTGGTTTTGCGGTTGTACTCAGAAAAACATCTTCCGCATTCTTGTCAAAAATCTTGACGTCGTATTCTCCGCCTTTGTAGGCAACCTTGACCGACCATGGCAGATTGCAGGAGATGACTTTGATGCCGGATTTTTCCTCGCCGACGCGAATGCGCAGGTACTTGACGTTGTCGCTTGCGGTAGCGGGATTGAAATACACCGTGTCGGCGTAGGCAAAGGAAATGCTGGGGCCGCGATAGACGGGATCGATTGGAGGAGGACCGGGATCGACAATGACTGGTGGGGGAGGATTTTTCGGTGGCGGAGGGGCCGGGGGAATTGGAGCAAGCGGTTTGAAGAACACTGACCGGCCATTGAACTGATCCTGCCAGTTCTTCATCGAATCGTTGTGAAGTGCGACCAGTTTGTCCAATTCTTTTTTGGGTTCCGCATCTCCCGTGCCGCGACCGAATGCAGAACCGATGAGCGTAGCCAAACCCATCAGAAGGAAGATGGCGGTCAACGCTACGGCGGCCAGACTGAAACCCAACGGGCCGTTGATGGCAAGTCGGGAAGCGAGCGGGCTCCATCCTGCGGCCTTGCCAGTGTTGTGTGATGAAGGCGGGGTCATGCTGATTCTCCCTTGCCTTCCGCGGTTGAGAGCAACCATGCTTCAATGGTGAGCGAAACTTTCACTCTGCCGCCAGCATCGCGAGCGATGCGGACGCTGTTGATGGCATCGACGTGCGGACTGGATTCAAGTTCTGCGATGATCGCGGCAGCGGCCTTGGGAGTGGCTTCAAACTTGAGATCTCCGGTCATGCGATCCACGCGGTTTCTGCCGCCTGTCACTTCCATCAACGCGGTCTTTGGCAACTTGCCACGGGAGCGGGAACTAAAAGTTGGGTTGGATGCGCCATTTTTCTGGAGCACCTCCAGAACGACCTCGTTGAATGATTTGGAACCTTCCGCCGTTCCCGCTGGAGGGCGCACGGGACCGATGGCTGTGACCAGGTCGGCGTTTTCCCTGGAGCGCAACTTTGTTACAACGTTTTCCGAGGCGCGGACTTCGCGGACTCTTGCATCGATGCGATCTGCTTCCTTATTGAGATCCGCAGACCAGGGACGAATCTGGCTGTCCCAAAGCAGATACAAAGCCGTCCCGAGAACGGCGAGCGCGGCCCACTGAATGACGCGAGGCATCTGCTGGAAGGCCTGGATGATGCGATCAAGACCGCTCATGAACCGGCCTTTCGCAGGTATTCCATGATCAAATCCTGTTCCTGCTTGAGGCGGGTTTGAACATCCTTGTCCAGCGCTTTGTTCAGGCGTGCCTTGGCTACTTTGCCAAGAGCGTCTTTGAGTTCCGCACGCGACATTACTTTGATCTGTTCCTCATTGAGAGGTGGCGGGGGAAGACTTGGGCTGACGGTGCCTGGGCCTTCGCCGGGCATACCAGGGTTAATTCCAGCGCCGCTGCTGTTTCCTCTTGATGGAAGGGAGTCAGGTGGTGTGAAATCGGGATTCTCGGTTCCGGGGCGATCGGGAGGACTGTCAAAATCTGTCGGCGGATCTGCTGCGGCAACAGCGATGGTTCCGGTGTTCTCATCTGGCGGTGAGGCTTTCTCTGCCGCAGGTTTGCCATACAGCCGATCCTTGAGCGGGTTCTTGGCGAAATCACGATCTTCGCCAAGTTTGATAAGGACGTATGGCTTGATGACTTTTGCGGAGAGGTCGAATTTGTAGCGGCCGAGGTTGTCGGTTTTGCCGGAATTTACGGCTACATCGTTGAACACGCCGCCTCGACTGAAATTCTCCTGCATGGCTGCGACGAGTTGGGCGGGGGTGTGACCATCGTTTGCCAGGGCGGTACCGCCAACGGCGAAATCCTTGCCGGCCTCAATGCGAATGGTTTCCAATTCGATGCCCAGCGGCGTATTGGCGGTGATATCCGCCAGCAGTTTGGTCATCGGCCAAATCTTCTGTTTTTCCAGTTCTGTGTAGACGGCCAGCTGGTTCTTGGATTCCACGGCGGCACGCACTTCGTCCTTGAGTTCGCCAAAGCGAACCTTCAATATCACTAATCGCAGTGCGCTCACAGCCAGCGGGCCGAACATGAGAATGAGCACACAGGCCGTAATGACTGTGACTGCAAAGCGCGGCTTGGAAAGTTTCTCCATGGCGGACCGCACGCGGGAAGGCGTTACCACCGGAGCCGAATCCTGCAGCCGGGTGAGAGCGGCAAGAGGGCCGGTGCGGGCCAGAAGCGCGCCGGCACTTATGCCAAATTGAGACCACCAGTTTTGGTCCGCAGTGAATCCCTGGGCACGTGAGGCCGCGGCGGCGATGAGATGCTGGGGAAGGAAGAGACGCGCATCGTTCACGCCGAGCGAGCCGGCTTTGCGCTGCGCATCTTGGGCAAGTTGATCGATGAACGCGCCCGTGTGGCCAACGCTTAGGCCGGTTTCCGCAGCGATCCGAGCGATGTTGCGCTGCCAGTCATCGGGGGATTGCGAATCTTCGCGTACGGCCCGAAACACCGCGCCGGCGGAATGCGTGATAGCGAGTGCGACAGAACCATCCACGCGATCCAGCCACATGAGAATTTCGTCCGGTCGCTGGCCATTGAGAATGGCGGCAAGGGCGGCGACATCAGGAACAAAGGTAACGGGGCGACTTGTTGGCGGCGCCGAGAATGCGGCAGCCTCCGGCCATGCGAGGACGAGGCCGGTGCGGCTGGTCTCGCCGGGAGCGTTGGGGAGAATCGCCATTGCCAGGCGGTGAGGTGGCGCGATGCCGAGCAGGTGGGCTTCGGCTTGCAGGTTCAGCGCTTGTTCCAATTGAGCCTGCGACGCATCCGGCAACGGCACAGTCCGGCAAATGACGGCGGAGGAAGGCAAAACGCATAGAACGGAAGCGGCCTGGTGTTCATTGAGCCAGTCATCAAACCGATTGAGCGTGTCGGTGGAAAACTCCTTGGATGCCACAACGGCTGGAGTGGGGGCTTTGGTGGAAGCGATCAGGCCGCGCCATGACCGACCGGCGCGATGGATGATCGCGAGGACCTGGGGATCGGTGGTTGGCTGGGCTATTTTCTTCACTCGTTATTGTTCTCGGTATTCAAGTATCTGGACCGGCACAGTAGAACGATCAACTACGGCAATGATTTCAACTTCCAGCCCGGAAGCGGTCGATCGGCCACGGGAACTGATGGTGAAAACGTTGCTCACGGTATCAAATCGCCGCGTTATCGCTCTCAAATCTTCAGGAGTGATGTTGGGGATGCCTTGCGGACGGCTTTCCCGCATGTAAAGGATTTCATCGGAGATGGATTCGTCCAATCCGATGAAGTTGAGGATATCGCGAAAGAACTGGGTCGAGACGGTATTGATGTTGATCTTGCCGGGTTTGCGATCAAGTGGATCTTCAATGGAAGTTTCGGCAAGGATAGACCGAAGCTGCTTGTCCGTCAGCGGCGCGGAACCTTGGGGCTGCTGCTGTTGGCCACCGGGTTGCGGTTGCTGGCCGCTTCGGCCGCCCGTGCCGCCATTCGGATCCGGCGCGCCACTGCTGGGTGGCGCGGCACCGGCGAGAGATGTGAAAAGTAGGTCCGAGAGAGAATTTGCGGTGTTCTTGCCGAATTCAATCAGCGCCTGGGCCTGGGCCTGGTCCAGATCGCAGCGTTCCTTGACTTCATCGGCCGTTGCATTCTTGAGGTAGATGCGAGGCTTACCAGAAATCGTGGCGCCGCCAATGACGGAATAGACCGTGAGTTTGTCGGACCAGCCGCCTTCGAGGATTCCATCGGGTTGATCAGGCGGAAACGTGTGTGCCCCGTCATTTTCATTGGAATCCAAACGATTGTTGAGGTTCCAGTCCTCGCCTCGAAAATTCTTTGGCCAGATTCCCGCGATGAGTTCCATTTCTGCAATGCTTTGAAGCGGGCCATTGCGAGGTTCAACCGGAGCCTCCAGAGAACGGTAGTAATCACGCTCGACACCGAGCATGCTGGGGTTGTTGTCTTCATCGAGCCAATCCCCCACGGCATCAAGGATATCGAGCGACATGTCATCGAGTGCCAGGAGGATGCCGCGATCGTCTACGTTGTTGACATTGAATTTGGAGTGTTCATCCATAGGGCCGCCGAAATCGCGGCCATCGACGTGGTGCATGATGCTGTAACTGGCGTTGATCATGTCGCCTGCGGAGACGTAGTACATATCGCGAATCATGGCGAGGGCATCGTCTTCGTGGGGCTTGATGGTGTGCTCGTTCATGACCTCAATCGTGCTTTCGAGTCCCGCGCGAGCGGCCCAGCGTGCCTGTACACGTTCAAGTGCCTCACGGCCAAGCATGGCTTGGCGCTGGGAAAACAATTGCACACTGCTGGTGATAATCGCAGCAATAGCGATGGCCCAGAGGACAATGATGACCACAGACCCGTTTCGATGAGATTGTTCCTTGGAAGTGAACATTGATGATTGATGGGCGAGCTGTGTCATGAGCGAGGCCGTGGTCCTCCACCACCACCAACATTGGTTCCCGGATTTCCACCGCCGGAACCTCCGCCGGGGCCGCCACTACCGCCGCCGCCGGGCCTGCCTCCGCCACCGCCATTGCCACCCGGTCCACCACCGCCGGGCCCGCCGCCGGGTCGTGGTGGTTCGCCACCCGGTCCTCCGGTGCCATCGCCAGGGCGACCGCCGGGGCCGCCGCCGGTTGGGTTGCCATCCGTACCAGGTGCGCCAGTGCCGTCAGCATTTGGATCGGTGCCATCAGTGGGAGCGGGAGTTTCCTCTTCCTTGGGATCTTTGAAGAGGTCCTTCGGTGAGATGACGCGTTCGATGGCGACCACCGTGCGCAACATGGCGCGGGGAGCGTCGTACACATCATCAATTCCTCGATGTCCACTGGAGGTCACGGTGATGCGAACGGCCAGCGGAAGGCCTTCGACGTCGGAATCCCACGTGTCGTACCACGTGGAGCCGTCATAGGCCTGAATTCTCAAACCGAGAATCCCTTCAACGGCCGGTGTTACCAAGCCGCCTCCTTCGGGGTACTCATCGGGGACGGCATCTTTGCGCACCCAGAGGACCGGGCCAGCGTCGTCATCAATAACTCGGTATTGGGTTTCGTATTCCGAGCCTTCGCCGTTGAAATCAATATTTCTCAAGGCGCGCAATTCCGTGTTGAAGATCAACACGCTGTCACGGTCAAACACTTCGTTGCCGGCTTTCGCGGAGTCTTTGGTCAAGAGGAAGCGTGTATAAAAGAGATCATCGCGACGGAGGACGGAAACGATGTCCCTGCGGACGGCGCTCAAGGCGGAATCGGCTCGAATAAAAGCGTCGAATCGCAGTTTTGAAGTGTTCTTGGCGCGGCCAAGTTGACCAAGGCTCATGGCGACGCTGCCAAGCACAAACGCCGTGATGACCCCCGCGACGATGAGTTCCACAAGGGTGAAGCCGGCGCGATGGAGTTGGGATTCATTTCTGCTTTTCATAAATCTCGTACCACCTGTTGTTTCGATCGACGAATTCGTATGGAACACGAGGGCCGTTTGGTTCGCGACCGCGATCGGAAATGAGCGTTTGGACTTGCACCTGTCGGACGCCGATCGTTGCCTCCCAGCCAACCGACGCGGTGACGCGGAATGGAAGACCGATGCCCTGATCCTCGACATTGATGTCGTATTCAAACTCATCGAACGGGGGATCGCAGCGACCGTGCGTGTCAAATAATTTGGGGTAGTTGCCCGGGCCTTCAATCAAGACCATGTTGAGAAGTTCATCAGCAAGCCAGGAGGCAGTGAGATGTTTTTCGCCATCCGTTTGTGTTCGAAGTGATCTGGTGGCCAGCGAAATGATGACTGCCAGGCCGATACCAAGGAGTACGCCACCGATGATGACTTCGACAAGTGCGACGCCGCGATGATGTGAATGGCGCGGTTTCATCACCAAGTCTCCCGGCTCTGGCCGGTGGCATCCAGATCATATTGCCTGCGAATCACTCCGCCGCTTGCATAGGTGCTGCTTAGGACCGGTGCGACACCATAGGGCGGCAGAGAAATGGTGGCGGTCTCACCGGCGCCGCGCAGAGTAATTTCAATCATCGGCCTCGCCTTGCCGATGTCGGTGTTCATCGGGTACTCGCTGATGTCGGTTGAATATCCATCAACGGAGACGGCTACATCGTTCTCGGTCATGAAACTTGGAAATCGCACCGGCTCAACATTTGGATCCAATTGCCAGAACGCATTGTGATCGCTGGCACCCTGTGAATCCAGCACCATCAGTTGAAGCGTGTTGCGATTGCGATCCTGAAGTATCCCCATGACCTTCTGGCCCA
>CAZWJR010000154.1:0-7457 GCA_964634655.1 uncultured Isosphaeraceae bacterium
AATCCTGCAAACACGCCGATGAAGAACGCCAACGGCCAGCGTGAAATCCACCCGCCAGACGGCATCAATCGCCACAACAGCATCACGGCCAAGATCAAGGGAATCAGGTAGATCCAATGCGGGGAATTGTTCTCAAGCCCAGGCATGGCCCACGCCTTCACCTGAAGCGGCGCGAGATTGCCAACGAGATTGGGAACAATCACACTCCAGAATTGCACCACCATCCAGTACGCCGCGGAAACGCCAATGAAGATGGATTCTGCAAGTTTGTAGAACGGATTGTCGCCGTACAGGAATGAGAAAATGCACAGCGTAAGAAACGCCGCCAGCCATAACCCAATGGTGCGGGGCCAACTGTGAACCGTTCCGCTGTCGCCTGCGGAGAACTCCAACGGAGTCGCTTGAACGTAGTTGGTCCATCCAATCGGCGCGGCTGCGGTGCGCGTCAGGTTTTCACTCGCCGCGGTTGCCGTCGGCACCCAGACAATTTCCTTTGCACCCTCAGCGGTGGCCTTTTCGACCTGCACAAATTCCTTGGCGACGGGCCTCACATAGCCCTTTCCAAGCCCGCCACCAACGGTGGCGCGGTAGGCAAGGAAGATCACGCCAGCCAGCAACACAAGCAGCCAAATCAATGTTTCGCGTTTCATCAGCGGCCCTCCTTCGCCCGGCCAACGAAGTACACTGCGTTGCCGATGACGATCAATCCAACCATCAACAGGTGAGCTATCAATTGCGACCCCATTCGACGCATCGCTTCCTTGTATTTAGGCAAGTCTGACAGGTTGTAATGCTCGACAAGCAGCGTTTCGTATTCAGCAGCGCCCTTGATCGCCGCAACAAGGCCCGGCATCTGGTTCGGGATGTAAGGCAGCAGCGGGGGAGCCTGTACGCCCGTGCACCCGGCAACAAAAGTGATTTTGTCCGGAAACGCCGTCTTGGCGTATTGCACCCATTCCTTTGCACCGGAATAACCAGCGCTTACGCTGAGAACCAGATCCATATCCTGCACGCTGGAGACTCCCTCCATCATGGGGATGGAGTTGATTCCCGCGCCGCGATGATCGGTGGAATACAGCTTCTTGAGGTCCGTCACGATCACCTTGATCACCCCTTCGTTGCCGCTTTTGTAGCCGAGGTTTACGTAATCCGTTCCATACACCATGTTGGGAAAATCAGATTTGATCACTTTCGTGATTGATTCTTCCACCATCTGCGGACCGACCGGCCACAATGCCATGAAGTAGAGTTTTGCGCCGCGCTTGGCACAATGGTAGGTAAACGCCGTTGCCATAGGCGTCAATTCACCGGCACTGGATGGATCAAAATCGAACGACAGCAATACTTTGTCGCCCGGCTTGATTTTTTCCACCTCGTTGAACGCATCCCGCGAGAGTTGGCTTACCTTTTCCGGGAAACTGAGTTGCAGCAGAATGGGTATTGAAACTGCCACACCCATCAGCAGGAACACCCAGCGGCGATCGAGATTCTTGAGAAGATTGTACATATCCAATTCTCGTGGACTTCGGCACAACGGCCGGAGTCGTGGTTAGTCTTTCGAACCCAGGTACGAACGATCGATACCCAAAATGATCTTGAGTGATGTCGATGCAATTCCCAACGCCACGCCGATCATGATGGCGCGGGTACCCGTTGTGGTAAACAAGTCTCGAATGTTGTCCGCAAGATGTTCCAGCCGAAGGTTGCGCCACCAGGAATCGGGATCGTCTGGAATAGCGTCCGTCAACCAGACACCCGCGTAGGTGCGGCCAAGCAGGATGATGAATGCCGTACCCAGCAACAGCGATGCTTCCAGATTCTTGGCACGGAACGCACGAAACGCCGCCGATGCAACGTAGAACGCCAGCATGGCAAACATGGTTGCCACCAGCGGCTTGAACATGTATTCATAAAGCCACCAGAACGTGGCGCCCTCGGCATTGAATTCGCCGGACCACGCGTAATCCGGATACTGATCCATCGGCGGAACGCCAACCTTTGCCAACCCGGCAATCAGTGTGACAAGAAACGCCACGACAGTGACAGCGGCATATCCCCAACCGGCCGAGTGATCGGAGACTTTCTTCAATTGACTCTTGAGCAGGTTGCCGCCACCCAGAATAAAGGCAATCGCTGCCAGGACGTCAAACCATACCGCCACGTCCTCACCCCAGTCCTGGGCAGGGGGAATGAAATAGGCCAGCACCATGATGATGCCTGCGATTGATGTGATAAACAGCGGTACGGTTCGTTTCATAGTTGATGAAATCCCTTACCGAAGCATGGTGGTCTTGAGAAATGTCAGCCAGGTATTGAAGACGGATTCGGTCCCAGCGAGTGAAGCAAGGGTTGCAATCAGGCAGCCGATCAGCAGGCCTCCGCCAACAATCATCTTGCCGACATCCTGACCGCGGAGGCTGCCAAGTTGGTCCGGTTCGCCTGACAGATACGCCGAAGCCGCGTAGAACTCCTCACCGATCAGCGTGTAGTCGCAGGCCGCTACGAAGAACGGCAACTGCGCCGTTTCAGCCGTTCCGGCGATTTGGATTGCCCCAACGGAGTTACCGGTTTCAGCCAGAATCAACGATTCCGCAAAGAAAGCCCCGAGGTAGAAGCATGCGGCCGGCTTCGCTCGTGCCATGTGTCCGCTCAAATACGCCACATAGCCAAACTGCTCATCGGTGACGTAATAGATCAAGTCCTGGTTGTACGCATCCGGTCGTCCCGCCGCGAGAAACGCCGCGTGCACCGTCTCTCTTGCCGCGGTCATGACCAGCGAACGACTTGTCGGCACTTCCAGTTTGGCGTCGTATTCCGCCGCCTTTTTCGCCACATGACCGAGCGCGGTAAGACCGGCCAGCGTCATCATGTCGTTCATATCCTGAATCCCAGGAACAAACAGAATCGGCCGGCCCATTTCCGTGGCACGACCCACCGCCTCGTCCACGGCTTCCAATCCGGCAATTCGGCGAATCTTCATAGGAACGCCGCTCCGGGCCAGAAGGACAAACGCCATGATCGATCCGCAGATCACGATCGTGATCAACGCCAGCCATCCGCGGTCAAGGTCAAAGACCACTCGATCAATGTATTGCCAGGTCGATTCGTCGACCGGGACCACGGCTGCCGGCGCTGCGGAAGCGGGGGCTGCATTCATCGCAAGAAGAGCAGCCGAAAGGGCGATTGTCCTCAATTGTTGGTGCATCAGGTTACCCTTCGATTAGCTCCACATTAGCACGCGGAATGACAACTCGCTTGCCAGACTCAAATTTTACTTCCAGCACACGAGCCTTGGAACCCGACCCAAGTACATGCGGTTCATGTGGCAGCCCGCTGACCGCGCCAATCTGACCGAAGTACGGATCGCGGATAATCCGTACCGGGCGACCGATTTCCAGCAATCCGTCCGGCGGCGCCTGGTCCTTCTGTGTCGGCGAAACCACGCCCGCCAGTGGAATTAACACCTCTGGACGCATTACGCCGGCCCGGATCTGCGTCGCTCCATTCACCGCCGCCTCATGCCCCTCGTGTGACGCCAGGAGCTTGAAGCTTCGTTCCGCCATTGCGATCTCACCGAATCCCTCTGTGATGATGATCGTGAGCCCCATTTTTTCAGATCCCGTAATCGCCACTCCAAGGTCATACCCCAGAAACGTCTTGAGGTCCTGATCATCAATCCCGCCCGTCACAATTGCCGCCGCCCCAACCTGTTTGGCCTTGTCAATGGCCTTGGAGGTCAGACGGGCACCGCCGATGATGATGCAACCTTTCATGTCCGAAGTTATGAGGTCATCGCTCAATTCTTCTTCATGCGATTGGCAAGCGAGTTTGAGTTTGCCGTGCGTCTCGCCCCCTATGCCGAAGATGCCCTGAATGAACGCCACCTCGGCTTCAATAATGCATCCTTCCTTTGGCACGATCTCGACCACCTTGCCGCCCAAATAGGCCTCTACCTGAACGGCAAGCGGCGCGCCCCGCATGATGACCTGACCCGTCACACCGGAGATAGCTTCCACGGTTCCCTCGGTCTTTGACTTGTACTCGTTCTTGAACATTCCAAAGATGCCTTTGGATCGAGCAAGAACGTCACCAACCTTGACGGCCGATTTCTCCTTGATCAACATGCAGCCGGGCACTTCTTCCGGCGGCATCGAAAGCAGGTTGGCCATGTTCAATGGCGTGATTTCACCGGGCATGAAAGTCTGGGCTACCACATCAGTCGCCTGCACCGTCTGCCCCACTTTGACCAGAACCTCTCCGGCAATTGGCAATACTCGCCGTGCGCGATGAATGGTGCGAGGCGTAACTTTCAGTCCTGGTGTGTAGGCTTGGGCCATGGGGTCTTTGATCGTCCAGGTTTGAGCGAGTTGCTGCGGAATCGCAGTTTCTTGGTTCCGAACTTTCTATTCGCCGGTGTTTTTGGGATACATGCCCAGCGATTCACACCATTTGGACATCATTGCTTGACAGGCCCGTCGTTCCTCCGGCAATTTCAGTGGTCGACCTCGTGCATCCAGTATCAACCCCACGGTCCCGCCACGCGCCGTGCGCTCCACTTGTTTGCCTGAACCCGCGCCAAAATCAAAACCGCGCTCGGGTTCTATCACCACCTTCACCGTCTCATCCGCTCCAAGCGGCAGCAATTTCAAGTCGCCATAGTTTATTTCGCCGGATTCATTCAATGTCTTGCCGCTGATGGTGTATTTGAAACACGTCTTGCCGATCTTTCCTTCACCCTTTGCTGCAATACAGGTTCCCAAATAAACCAGGCAATCCTTCTCAAATACCTCCAGCGCTGCTTTCGGATGCACTTCTGCCAGCACGCCCAGGTGCGGCATCATGAAGATACTGTCCTTGGCCAGCGTCGTGAAGCCTTCCGGTTCGAATGCATCAATCAGCAACATCGCGGTCTGGTTCATTCCCGGCGCGTGCGAAAGGACTCCGCCTGATGCCACCAGAAGGTCCAGTTTCATGTTGTCGACGATCGACTGTCCGCCAATTTCCTGGCTGAACGTATCGCCGACAGTGCGCTGCTGTTGCACACCTTTAAGCGTCGTCGCAAACTCCTTGTGCTGAATGTACGCCAGTCGCAACGCTTCCCGCGCCACCGCTTGCTCAAAGATCAGGGCTTCCTGCGTCTGGGGGATCGTCGTCGGCCGGATCATCTTGTTTTTCACCCGGTTTCGCAGTTCCCGCTCATCCATGTCAAAATGCACCCAGCGCAGCACATTTGCCATGCCCGCTTCGGCACAGACGTTGGAAATTGAATAACTCATCCCCAGATTCGCGCTGACCGTTCGATTGAACGTCTTATCAAACACGCTGAAAACATCCGTCGTCGCCCCGCCAATATCGACGCCCACCACGTTGATGTTCTGCAACTTTGCGATCGTCTGCAGAATATTTCCCACTGCGCCCGGGGTAGGCATGATCGGCGCATCGGTCCAACTCATCAGTTTGTCATAGCCCGGAGCATGCGCCATCACATGCTCCAGGAACATGTCATGAATCGCATCGCGGGCCGGCCCCAGGTTTTCCCGTTCCAACACGGGCCGCAAGTTGTCCACTACTTTCAGATCAACCCCGTCGTCGAATGCATCGCTCACCAGCGTCGCAGCATCCTTGTTTCCTGCATAAATAATTGGCAGCGTGTAGGTGCTGCCGAACCGCGGCTGGGGCTTGGCAGGTGCAATCAACTCCGCTATCTCCACCACTTTCTTGCTGTCGCCGCCGTCGGTCCCGCCCGAAATCAAGATCATGTCCGGCCGCAGTTCCCGAATTCGTTGAATCTTCTCGTGATCGCGCCGCTTGTCGTTGGATGCGATCGTGTCCATCACAATCGCACCTGCGCCCAGTGCTGCCCGCTTGGCGCTTGCCGCGGTCATTTCCTTCACCACGCCCGCCACCATCATCTGCAACCCGCCACCCGCAGATGATGTGGAAATGTAGATATCACACCCTTCCTTGCCTTTGGCTGGCCGAATGAGTTTACCCTGGTCATCCACCACCTTGCGATTCGCCAATTCACCGATTTCCGTCACCGAATTGATCACGCCGATGGTCACATCAGCAAAGGGGTTCTCTACCGTCGTTGGTGCCTCACCACGATACGTCTGCCGATAGGTTCCGTCCGGCTGCCGCTCAATCAGAATGGCCTTGGTGGTGGTCGAACCGCAGTCCGTCGCCAGAATTACGTTGATCTTTTCGGGGTCGAGCGTCTTCATTGAATCGGACAGCATAGCAGACGTTTCGCAAGTCTAAAGCCCATCGCGATGATGAGCCGGGCTCATTTCGCAGGGGGACTCTTTCCGTCGGATACCTGCTCAAAATGCTCGATCCTGCGACAAAGGTATTCCACCGATCCACGATGCTCCAGGAACCCTGCAAACACCTCCAGCCCCCCCGTATCCAGCACAATGGCCGCGATCGGCTGCAGAAAGTGCATTGCTTGTGCCGCCACGTAATTCAAAGGCCGTGACATCTCCAGAAAAACCAAGGCGGGCGTGGTCAACCGCCGCCGAACAATCTCCTTTACGACCCGATCAACAACGTCTCGCTGGGTCTGTGTGGGCTCCAGCGCGTCTTTGGACTCCACCGCAAAAGCATGCTTCAGCCGGTCTCTCATCCCGGCCATGATGTCGCTCCTGCGATGGATTCTGACTCAACCAGTTTCGCCTCGCCCGCTGTTGTCGCAGAGTCAACCCGCTGCTGAATACAGGCAACCACCTGTTCGCGATCACCGGGCGATTGCATGGCGAACAGCACATGCATACCCGAATAGGAATCCAGAAACGAACGCCGGGAACGAGTCGAAAGATAACCGCCGCGCCCATCATGAAGAAATCGGCGAACATCGTGCCACCGCATTCGTTGGCGCTTCAGCGCGTACCGCGCGGTAATCCCGTCATCGTCCATTTCAAACCTGCTTGGAAAACAAAACCGATTCAGAGAGAACACCAGCACCACAATCGCAACCACAGCCCATGCAACGCCAAATGAAATCCACGCTGCGCCTGCCAACCCCAAAATAATGAGACCTCCCAAAATCGCCGAGCCGGGCCGCTCTCGCGCCGGGTGGCATCTCCAGGTCAAAGTTGATGGTTGGGGATCCATGCTCATGAACTGGGACCTCTAGTAAAACAACGGAAGTAAGTGTCTAGCGATCTGGGTTGTCCGAACAGGAGACTATCGTACCAGCCTCCATCCAATCACTGCTTCTTCCGCGTAATTTTCTGCACACTTGTCGTCGCCGCCTCCAGCCAGATATCAATTTCACCGGACCTCACCTGCATGCCCCGCATCGGGTCCACACGAACGACCTCACCGGTGATTTCCCGTCCCCCATTGCAAAAAGTCGCCGTGCTTCCGCACAACAAATCCCGTTTCGCAAATTCCATGCGAATAGTCTCCACATCCAATTGAAACGCCACATCCAGCGAATGCACGAGGGCCACAAG